>NZ_CP047393.1:3365062-3670977 GCF_009858175.1 Pontibacillus sp. HMF3514 | reverse complement strand
GTAGTAGAAAGTATTTCGATTCCTCAATTCTTTTTTGATTAATAAATTGAACAACAGAAATGCCTACTTCTTTTTTAAATAGATGGGATAGATAACTAGGACTGACATAACAATGCTCAGCGATCATATCTAAGGTAAGATCATGGAGTAAGTAGTCGTGGATAAATGAAATGGATTGATTAATGACTTTGCTATAAGGTGATGTGATTTCTTGCCTTAGAAATTCAATATAATATTGCAGCATCATTCGTTCAAAGTGTTCTAGTTCTTCTTCGTTTTCAGCCTTTTCAATTTTACGAATGTATGAATCTCTTAGCGGATAAGCTTTTTTAGGTTTAACCCCACCATCAATAATGGCTTTCGTAAATAACGTACACGTAGAAATAATATGATTCTGTTTCGACCGTAACGGATCATCTGCTAGTTGAGTATGAGAGTGTTGTCTTATAGAATAGGACAACTGTTCAGCTAACACTTGATTGCCTTGCTTGATAGCCTCTAGCAATTGTTTTTCTATAAGATATGAAGGTTGCATATATTCTTCTTCTTGGGCTATTTGAAACGGTATCTCATGATCAACGGTCTTTTGTTTTAACAAGTTACTCATTTTGTCACCTACAAACACATATTTTTTCCTTTTTAGGAGGTTATTAGAATCATTGTAAGCGGTTACTTATAACCTAAACATATCATAAATGAAGGATGTATGAAATAGGAATATTGGAAAGAAAGAAGGAGAATCGTCTATGGTAGGTTCATATTCATCGCTTTCTCATAAGCATAAATCGTTGGTCCTTCTTTAAAGCCAAGCTCTTTATAAAGCTTCTCGGCCTTTGGGTTTCCTGTTCGAACAGATATGGTTACAAGCGAGAGTCCAAATTCATGAAAGGCTTTATGGCAAGCGTATTGAATAAGAACGCTACCAATTCCCTGACTTCTTTCTCCTTTCTCTACATTAACAAAACAAACCTCCCCTTCATCTGTACCAATGATTTCTTCAAAATACACATAACCTTTCACATGACCATCTTCTACATAGCACCACAAATGATTCTCGGAATCGTTTATAAGTTGTAAAAGTTCTTCAGGTGTATAGTAGGCCGCTTGAGGGTGAAGTCGTCGAATATCTTCATTAAACCTTTCTTGATAGGGATCGATTTGATATGCGTTTAATTCTTGATCAGTAGCCTGGTCCTTATGTAATAGAAGGCTTTTTTCACTGTTGTAGCAATAAAAACCGTGGTGCTCACTGAACTTCGTAAGGGCGTCATTTTGTTTGAAGAATGCCACTTTAACAATATCAAAATAATGAGAAGCAATTGGGGAAGCTTTCTCCCAAAGTTCACTCATGGATTCAAGTGCATGTGCGTTTGTTGTAAATGGGCCAAGTAATCGGCATATTTTTTGATTAAAGAAAGGTAAAAGTCCGATGAAACCAACGATCTCCCTTTCATTTCTTCCCACCCAAAGAAGTGTTGATTCAAATGACAAAAGTGGGGAGAGTTGTGCTTTTATAGCCTCTACACCAGAGTCTAGCCATGCAACAAAATGGCTATCTTTTTCATTTAAGTTAGCTAACCATAGACTAACTTCTTCTAATTCTTCGTATTTTAATGGTTGAATGTTCATTGTTACGCTCCTCATATGTTGGTGCTTCATACTGTAACAAAGCGCTTATGAAAAGAAAAGTTAGGATTATGGCTCAGTTAAATTTTTTCAAGGGTTGCCCACAGTAAAAACGGGTACTATGAACATATAATGGCAAACTAAATAAAAGAGGAGGGAATCTCAAACGTTGAAATATCGTGCATTTTATCGAATTACTGTTATCGTATTTATGTTTATCAAATTTATGTGGCAAATATTCTGGTTTCGACGCACCCATCGTTTTTGGGATGAGAGTGCTAGAGAAAAGTGGGAATCCCTGCTCGTAAACCAAGCAAAAGAATATCGTAGAAAATCACTAGAGCTCGAAGGATTACTGATTAAGTTTGGTCAATTCTTAAGTACAAGGGCAGACCTGCTTCCACCAGTATTTTTAAATGAGTTGGAGGGATTAGTTGACCGGGTTGAACCGGTACCTCCTCATATATCCAAAGAAATCATTCAACAAGAATGGAAAGGAAACATAGAGGATTACATACAAGACATCGAGGACCAACCTGTAGCTTCTGCTTCAATTGGGGAAGTTTATAAAGCATATCTTCTTGATGGAACTCCGGTTGCCATAAAAGTGCAAAGGCACCGAGTTGAAGAAATTTTTCGTACCGATTTTAAAGCGTTACGTATTGTATTTTGGATACTTGCGAGAGTAACATCATTTGGGAAAAAAGCAGACCTTGGTGCATTGTATCGCGAGTTAGTTATGGTCATTAGCAAGGAGTTAGATTTTCAGAAAGAATTAAAGCATTCACTCAGCTTTAAGGAACGATATCAGGACTGGGAAGGAGTGTATGTTCCTGAGTACTATGAACATCTTTCTACAAGACGAGTGCTCGTCATGGAGTGGATTGAGGGAGCAAAGGTAACAGATTCCTCATTTATTCGTGAAAACGGCCTTGACCGTGAGCAAATTGCCAAACGTGTTTTTGACTTATTCACGGATCAGCTTGTTTCTGCTGGGATGTTTCATGCAGACCCGCACTCAGGTAACTTGATGGTTCGATCCGATGGCACGCTTGTCATGATTGATTTTGGAATGGTTGGAGAGATTAAGCAAGAAGACGCTAGTAACATTCGAATGATGATCCAAGGATTTATTTTGGACGATTATGATGCAGTCATACGCGCTTTAGAAAAGATGGACTTTTTATTACCGCATGCTAATCAGCAAAAGGTAAAACGATTGCTAAAAGAAACAGCTGATATGTATTTAGCAGGTAACTTTGAAAAGTTTGATCAGGATGTCATTAATCAAATTTTAAGTGACGTTCAGGAGTTTGTTCAGGATCAACCAATCCAATTACCAGCTGATTATGCCTTTTTAGGAAGAGCTTCATCCATTGTGATTGGCGTTTTAACCTCCGTTTACCCTGAAATTGATCTTATGAAGTGGGGTAAGCCTGTTATTCAACAGTGGGTTTCGGGGAATGATTCTAATGAATCCATTTACTTGAATGTATTAAAAGAATCAGCCAAACCACTGCTTTCACTTCCGAGATCAGTAAATCAGTTTCTAACTGATGGTGCACGGGAAAGAGCATGGAAAGAGCGATATTATCAAAGAAAGCTGTTCCATCAATTTTACTTATTTTATGGTCTTTTAAGTTTTATCGTCTTCACTTTAAGTGCTGGTGTAGCAGGGTTTGGCTATGTTGAGGATCTAGAAATACTGCTATACATTGGCATTAGCGTAAGTGGTGCCAGTTTATTAAGTTTATTACTGATTTTCATTCGTCACTTTAGGAATATTTATCTCATTACGAATAATAGGAGGAATAACAATGAGTGATTTATTAAAAAAAGGATTTTTCATTGGTCTTGGCGCAGCAATGAGCAGTAAGGAAAAGTTCGATAAAGTCGTTGATGAGATGATCGCAAAAGGTCAGGTTTCCCCTGGGGAAGCAAAAGATATGATGAATGAGTTCAAGGAAAAGGGAGAAAAGAAAAACCAGGAATGGAGCGCTCAATCTGAGCAGTACTTTAAAGATATGATTAAAGATTTAGGATTTGTTACGAAAGAAGAGTACGAGAAGTTAGAGAGTCGTATTGAGAAGCTTGAAGCAAAGCATGAAGAATAATATCAAATTAAAAGAGTACCGTGTTAAAGCACGGTACTCTTTTTTATTGAAGCATTTCAATTGCTTGTTTCAGGTTCGGTTTTGTTAGGACTTCTTTGCTTTGAATGATATTAAGTCCCATTTGCGTGGCGCGCATGCTAAATTCTGGGCGGATTCCTGTGAGAATTGGTGTGATGCCGAGAATGATGATAGACTCGAGTAATTTCTGTAAATGGTTCATAAATAAATCATCGACGTTATAAACCCCTAACAGGTCAATCACAATCCAATCAATATTTAATTGATTGACCTCGTTTAGAGTTTCCTCAATTAGAACGTTCGCACGTTTCTCATCAATTTCTCCGATAATAGGTAGAATCGCGACATTGTCCTTAACGGGTACAATAGGCGTGGATAGTTTCAAGTATTTTTCCTCGTAATCATCCATACGACGTTTCTCATCTTTAGAAAATGCTAAACTAAATCCATGAATAATATGATTAAATAGATAGTCTACCTGCATTACGACTTGGATCATTCCTGAGGACGACTGATCATACTCTTTGAACTTCTCCTCGATAAACGTCCATATAACCTCTTTATAAATACTTATCTTTTGAAGATAAGTTGGCAAATGGAGGTTCTTTTTTATAGCTTCTTCACCAATATATTCTCCCCAATTTTTCGTGATTGTAGGTGTATTTTCTCTATGAACTAAGTTATTGGCAATCGTTTGAACCAATTCATTTATGATTTGAATACGAGTGTTTTTATCTTCGTCCGCTAAACCTCGATAATCTTCTGGGTAACGTTCTTCTAATAGGCTTATGATATCATGTGCAATTTCACTAGAATGGGTAAGCATTTTTTCTTGAAAGAATAAAAAATGGTTTTTACTCTCCATGACTTTTGTGACACCACCATTTAGTTTTTCAGTCTCATTTTTCAATTTTATATTATATAAATTTTTAATTATAAAGTAAAACTCAAAATTATAATTTTGAGAAATTTCCTTTATTCGCATAATAAATACAAAATCCACCATCCATGAATGTTTCATATAAAAGGAAGTAGGTAATAGATTAAAAGATTATCAAATGGTGTAGAAATGAGGAGAAAAGATGCGGAAATTATATGTAATTCTTTCATCCGTCCTACTTATTTTATCAGGCTGTAACATGCGTGTGTTGGATCCAAAGTCTCAAACAGCTAAGGGTCAATCCTTTTTAATTCAATTTAGTTTTGCCTTAATGATGATCGTCTTTACTACGGTCATAGTTTTGTTTATTTGGTTTGTATGGAAGTATCGACAAACAGAAGAAAACAAACATAGAATTCCGGAAGATGAGAAAGGGAATCGTTTTTTTGAAATAACATGGACAGTACTACCCATTATTTTATTGGCTGTTCTGGCAGTACCTACGATAAAAATCACTTATGAAATATCGGCTAGTTCCTCAGCAACGCCACCGAATGCGGTACATATTGATGTCACTGCCCAGCAATTTAGTTGGACATTTGAATATCAAAATGGAGTTGTCCAAACAAGTGAGCTTGTCATTCCTAAAGATCGTCCTGTTGTTTTTCATTTGAATTCTGATGATGTTATTCACTCGTTCTGGGTTCCTAAGTTAGGTGGGAAAATGGATGTTATTCCTGGCAAAGAGCGAAGGTTGATAGTAACACCGGATGAGATAGGAACATATCAAGGGAAATGTGCAGAATTCTGTGGGAAAGAGCACTCTCTTATGCGCTTTGAAACAATCGTCAAAACACAAGAAGACTATAAACAATGGATCCAAAAGATGAAACGAAAAACCGAGTAGAGGAGGGAGACGTATGACCTTTTATTTATTTGATCGAAGCTTTTATATTGCTTCTGACGTTTTGTTAGCGTACATAACCGTGATTTTATCGGGGGCTGCGATCTTTTATTTAATCACAAAGGCGGATAAATGGCCGACGATAAAGAAGTATGTAACCACTACTCACCATCGGAAAATAGGTGTTCTCTATTTGTTATCAGCAACTTTATTCTTTATCAGAGCTGGTATAGAAGCATTAATTATACGGGTCCAACTGGCCGTACCTGAAAATGACTGGTGGGTCTTTCAGGGGGATAAGTTTAATGAGGCATTCACTACTCATGGAACAATCATGATCTTCTTTGTGGCTATGCCACTTTTAATTGGTTTAATGAACGTAGCGGTTCCTCTACAAATTGGAGCTCGAGATATGGCGTTTCCATATATGAATGCTGTAAGCTTCTGGTTATTTCTCGCAGGGGCTATTCTTGTAAATATGAGCTTTTTTATGACGGCGTCTCCAAATGCGGGATGGACAGCTTATGCTCCTCTTAGTATAAGTACATACACACCTGAAGCGGGGAATGACTATTATGTATTTGGGTTGCAGGTATCGGGAATAGGGACGATTTTGGCAGCTATCAATATGATCGTTACCATCGTTCGTCACAGAGCACCAGGAATGAAGTTAACACGTATGCCTCTGTTCCCATGGTCTACACTCATTACATCGTTTCTTATTCTAATTGCATTTCCTGTTTTAACTATCGCCCTTTATATACTGATGTTTGACCGAATGTTTGGTACGCAATTCTTTACGGGTGAAGCGGGATCCCCAATTTATTGGCAACACTTATTTTGGATTTTTGGTCATCCAGAAGTGTATATCATTATACTTCCGGCATTTGGAATATTCTCTGATATTATTTCTACTTTCTCCAAAAAAAGAGTGTTCGGATATACCTCAATGGTTATTGCTATTACCATTATAGGGTTATTAGGCTTTATGGTTTGGGTCCACCATATGTTCACGGTTGGATTAGGACCATTAGTGAATACGGTTTTTGCTATTACAACCATGTTAATTGCTGTCCCTACAGGTATCAAAATTTTTAACTGGCTTTTCACAATGAGAAAAGGCTTGATCCAACTTACAACACCTATGCTGTTTTCGCTTGGTTTTATACCGACGTTTGTGGTAGGTGGTGTAACTGGAGTCATGCTTTCTGTTGCTGCGGCAGATATGCAATATCATGATAGTTACTTTGTAGTTGCCCACTTCCACTACACGATGATTGGTGGAACTGTATTAGGTGCTTTTGCTGGAATCTATTATTGGTTCCCGAAGATGTTTGGAATCAAGTTAAAAGAAACGTTAGGAAAATGGCATTTTTGGTTATTCGTAATTGGATTCCATATAACATTCTTCCCTATGCATCTAGCTGGATTAAATGGCATGCCTAGAAGGGTTTATACGTATCTTCCTAAAGATGATGTGTTTATTTACAATTTTGTTAGTACAATCGGTGCCTTTTTAATGGGTCTTGGAACGCTAGCGTTTATTTGGAATATCTATCAAAGCTTTAAGAATCCGGATTACACAGGAAATGACCCATGGGATGGTCGTACCCTTGAGTGGGCTGTACCGTCACCTGCACCTGAGCACCCATTCCAACCGATGCCTCTTGTGAAAACGATCGATCCATTGTGGGAAGCGAAACGTAATCGTGGTGGAAAACTACCAGAAGCAGAGAGTGCAAGAAGTGCTCCGATTGATGTGACTTCCTGGCAACCAATCGGATTAGCTGGCATGATGATGGTGTTTTCTCTAGCATTTATCTATCATCAAACATGGCTCCAAATTATTGCAGGAATAGGAGTTCTATCATTCTTTGTTATTCGAAACTTGACCGATGAACATGTAAGGGTGGCGAGAGAGGAGGAAAACGAATGAATACCTTCAAAACTGAACGTTTTCGTGATAAGCAGCTAGGGTTTGTGATGTATTTAATCGGTGAAGCAATTATGTTTGCTACGCTTTTTGCAACGTACTTTATTTATACGCCTACTGCTATTAATCCGATACCTAAAGAAGTATTTGAAGCAAGAACGGTGATCATTTCGTCTGTTTTCCTTCTCACAAGTAGTGCAACCATACACTATGGTGAAAAGGCTGTGGAAAAAGGGAACCATAAAGGGATATGGATCGGATTATTGACTACGTTTTTGTTATCAGTTGGTTTTATTGGTATGGAAGCACATGAGTTTCAGACTTACTACAAAGAAGGGTTCACGTTAACCCAAAACCTGTTTCTCTCTTCCTTCTATATCCTAGTAGGCTTACACGCTTCTCACGTCCTATTTGGGATGGGGTGGATGCTTGTATTAGCGTATCAAAAGAATCGAATTCCATTTATGAATTATGCGCAGAAGCAAAATATATTTAGTTATTATTGGCACTTTGTAGATGTGGTTTGGATTTTCATTATCACACTAGTCTATGGTCCGTATTTATTTTATTAGGTGTAAACGTATGTTTGGTCATTGACTTTGTAAGTCGGTATGGTAATAATAGGGGTATCATAAAATGTCGAATGAATAGGTTCGTCTACGTGTTGGTCATTCAAGAATGCCAGGAGGGTGAATCCCTTATGATGATGACATTTCAAGATTTTGTAACCTGTTTAGAAAACAGGTTATTACGTTCCTTAACAGAAAGGGAATGGGAGTTCACACGTTGGATGTATGAAAAGTATCAGAAGGAAGAGCGTTCATTTTAATATGGACGCTCTTTCTTTTTTAAATCCGACCTGAGACTGAGAAAGAACCATCCTAGAGTCAATAGCCGTTCTTATCAATTCCCTCTATAATAAAAGTACAATCAAACGAAAAAGGGAGCCGATAGCATGGGCAATTTGAACAACGTATTTAAAAAACTAGTGAAGTTTAAAGATGAATTCACTGAGGAGGATTCTTCAGGAATCTGGGAAAAGTTCGAAAAGGATTTCTCTGTACAAGAACTTAACGCATTGAACGTAAAAGGAGATCTTGGTGCAGGAAGTTTAATCATTAAACAGCAAAATGATGATGTAGATGAAGTAAAAGTCATTTGTGAATATAGAAAGACGATGCCCAATATTGAGTTCAACAAAATAGGAGATCAAGGTAAACTTAAGTTATCACAGCAGTCGCATACAGGTACCTGGAAGAATGCAAAACAAAAGTGGACGATTTATTTACCTACTGAAATTCCAACATCACTCAAATTAAATCTAGGTGCTGGTTCAAATGAGTTAGACTTTGGAGAAATTGATTTAGCTGGCTTAGAAATCCACTCAGGAGTAGGCTCATGCGATATTGACTTTACAAAACAATCACCAAAACACGCTAGAGTTCCAGTAGAGTTTGAAAGTGGTGTGGGAAGCATGGATATTCGCTTATCTGAAGACCTACCTGCAAAAGTAAAGTGCTCGAAAGGAATTGGATCATTTTCCGGAAGAAATAACATGGTGTCTATAGGGAATGAACAATTCACAACAAAAACCTTTGAGAAGGATGAACCTTACTTTGACTTTAGCATCTCATTAGGTGTAGGTAGCATTGATTGGATAACTGAATAAATTGTATTTCTATGTAAATTAGTCTGGGGACCTTCCCTGGATTTTTTTGTTTTAAAATTCTTCCACAATCGCCTCCTTATCTGGAAGACTTGGTTTCGAGATAATGTGCGTATGGTTCCGTTGCTTTTGTGCAGATCGGCGGGCTGTGGAACGGGTTGCTTTCCCCGGAAGACCGATCGAGCTTCCTCGTCACTTCGTTCCTGCGGGATCTCGCTCGCCCTTTCTACCGGAGGAGTCAACCCGTTCCACAGCCCACCTTAGCCGAATGGAGATTAACGGAACCGCCTTAGTTTTGGGATGAGGTGTTCTGATTCCAGGTAGTATAACCCTATCATGACAAGGCTCTGAACAACTTCTCTGAATATGATTTCCAACCAACATGAGGTGGGATAGCCAAATTATGGTCCGTTAGTTTCCATAATCGCGTGGAGGGAAGGAAACGGCAAACTGTCGTGGTAGCAAAGGCAAGACGAGACCCCGCAGGAACGAGGAGGCTATACAATGGAGGTTCTACTAAAACCGCCACATCATGTGGCAACGTAGAACTACCCCACGTCGTGTGGGGCAACAACAGGCTTGCCGTTTCACTGACCGTAACAAATTACCCAACAGCAACGGACTCCTCTCAGTTTCAAGTCTTCAACAATCCTGCCAGATTGCTGAGTAACTCATACAAAACTCCAAGCACCTTACCCAGTTACTTTTCATAAAACAGTTACTTTTTTCACATGCTAAGAGGAGATTATGAGAAATGAGGGCATGTGAGATGAACTGGTTATCCATTATTCCATTTATAGTGGTTGTTATAGCAGCCATTTGGACGAAACAAGTCGTACCGAGTTTGCTATTTGCAGTAATTGTAGCAGGGTATCTTGCAGAGCCTGACTGGTTAGGCGGTATGACAGCGGCTCTTGGATTTATCGTAGAAGGACTTACAGATAAAAACAATTTAAAAATCATCATCTTCCTTTACGCTTTCTCCGGATTGATCGGATTAATTCGTACCTCTGGTGGAATCAAAGGATTTGTAGAACAAGCTACAAACAAAATCCAAGGAAAAAAGGGTGCTTTTACACTAACGTGGATTTCCGCACTCGGGACTTTTAGTGCACCGAGCTTTCGTATCGTTACAATTGGTCCTGTTATGAAAGCAATGCGGAGGAAAATCCCCATGACGAAGCAAGAACTAGGATTTGTTATCGAGACTACTGCTTCACCTTTTATCGTACTCATTCCGGTAGCAACAGCGTTTGTAGGATACATGTCTTCTGTCATTCAACTCTCATTGAACCAATCCAACTTAGAGGGCGATTCTTATATGCTATTTTTACAAAGCATCCCCTTTAACTTTTTCGCTATATCTATGCTGTTGATTGGATTTTACCTTAGTTTCTTCCACAAGAGTAAAAAGAAAGCAACGGATGCTGAAGATGGAACAAACTCACAAGGTAAAGATGATGATGATCAGTGGGAGGATTGTCACCCGGCAGTTGCCAAAGATTTACCTTCAAATGCATGGCATCTTATTGTTCCGTTACTAAGCGTCATTGTTTTTACATTTGTATTGATGTATGCCTTAGGTGTAAAGAAAGATAAAGAGGGATTACAAGCGTTGATTAATGCAAATGTATTAGACGCGATGGTATTAGCTGTTGTCGTTACAATAATTGGATTTGTCCTTTACCTAAAAGTAAGAGCAATGCCTTTACGTAAACAAATGAATGACCTTGTAATCGGTGGGAATGAAATGATGAATGTCATTTTACTGCTGGCTATGGTTTGGGGACTCAGTCAGGGGTCAGAGGTGCTTGGATTTGCGGATACGATCTCTTCTTCCTTGAAATGGATACCTGCATCATTTGTAGCTGTCCTTGTCTTTTTAATTGGTTGTGGATTGTCCTATTTCATTGGGTCATCATGGGGAACATGGGGGATCTTAATGCCTGTTGGAATTTCGATAGCAAGTGTTTCCGGGAGTTCGTTACCTATTGTAATTGGAGCTGTGTTTGCGAGTGGGACGTTTGGAGCTTTTTCATCTCCCCTAAGTGATAATACGAATACAACTGCAGGCATCCTCAATTTAAATCCGGTTAAATATGCAAAATTTAAATTAAAGCCAGCTCTAATCGCTGCTGGTGTAGCATCTGCCCTTTACTTTGTATTACCTTTCTTTTTTTGATGGGTAGAATACTTCCCCCTAAAATCCTCGGTTTTGGAATACCTTTAAAACCGGGGACTTTTTATTAAAAGAACTTAAATTGAAATAGGATGAAGGGGTCAACACATAAATTATAGAAAAAACGGGAATATCCATTAAGACCAACATACATAGAGAGGTGATCACTTTGAAATATGTCATTATTGGAGGAGATGCGGCTGGCATGAGTGCAGCTATGCAGATTGTTCGAAACAGTGAAGGAAATGAAATCGTTACATTTGAAAAAGGAGAGACGTACTCCTATGGTCAATGTGGGTTACCTTACGTTGTCAGTGGAGATGTTGAATCTTCAGATGATTTAATTGCCAGAACTCCGGAAACGTTTCAAGAAAAGTACGGGATTAAAACGAATACATTACATGAAGTGACTGAAGTGGATTGTAATAAAAAAGTTGTCAAAGGTAAGGATTTACGATCAGGAGGAACTTTTGAAGAAAGTTATGATCGTTTGCTTGTAGCTTCAGGGGCAAGTCCTGTTTGTCCCCCATGGGAAGGATTAGAGCTTGATGGGATTTTCAGTTTGAAAACGATCCCTGACGTGCATGAAATTCTAGACTATATGCAAAAAGATGTTCAAAAAGTATCGATTATAGGCGGAGGATATATAGGGCTTGAGATGGCTGAAAGCTTTGCTGCTGTTGGCAAGGAAGTTAAAATGATTGAACGTGGTGAACAGCTTGCAAAGATTTTTGATGAAGATATGGCAGACCTCATTCATGAAGAAGCTTATAAACAAAACGTTTCAATCGCCTTTGGTGAGTCGGTAGAAGGATTTAAAGGAGAAGAAGGTAAAGTGTCATGTGTGGTGACTGACCATAGTGAACATGAAGCTGACTTAGTGCTTGTAGCGGTAGGCGTTACACCTAATACCAAATTCCTTGAAGGTACAGGGGTGTACACCACTCTCAAAGGAGCCATTAACGTTAATGCCTATATGGAAACAAATATAAAAGATATTTATGCAGCAGGAGATTGTGCTACACAGTTTCATCGAATCAAGCAAAAAGAAGATTTTATTCCACTAGGAACACATGCAAATAAGCAAGGGGCAATCGCTGGCATGAATATGGTTGATATTCCTACAACTTTTAAAGGTATTGTTGGAACATCCATTATTAAATTTTTTGACCTTACTTTAGGGAGAACGGGTTTGTCAGAAAAAGAAGCGGATTCCTTAAAAATTCCTCATAAATCGGTGAAGATCAATTCTACACATGCGGCGGGTTATTACTCAAAAGAAGGTAAAATGACGTTGAAAATCTTGTATCATGCGAAAACTAATCGTATTTTAGGTGGCCAAATTATCGGCAGAGAAGGGGTAGACAAACGGATTGATGTGCTCTCTACCGCTTTATATCATTCCATGGAAATGAACGATCTACTTGATCTAGACCTCTCTTATGCTCCACCATATAACAGTGTATGGGATCCTTTGCAACAAGCAGCTAAAAAAGCGAAATAGATAAATTTTGATGCTCACTCAAAAAAAGAGTGAGCATTTTTTATTGACAATTTTCAGATAACTTGTAAAATAATACTCATACATTATGTGAGGAAACATAACATTAATTGTGAGGAGATGATTTTTATGAGTGAAATTGGATTAATGAATAGTGTTTGGACGATGCTTGCGACGGTATTGGTGATCTTGATGGTAGGCGGATTTATCCTGTTAGAAGCAGGATCAACAAGAATGAAGAATGCAGGACATATTGCGGCAAAAACAATATTAACATTTGGGATTGCATCACTAATGTTCTGGGCTGTAGGTTATGGAATGATATTTGGTGAAGGGAATGCTTTTGTAGGGTTATCGAAGTTTTTCTATAGTGGTGGAATCGATCCCAGTTCAGATTTAGCTGAATCTGTGTTCTTTTTATTCCAGCTTGCTTTCGCTGGAATTGCGATTACTATTGCATTCGGAGGTTTTGCGGAAAGAGCTAAACTTTCTTCGTATGTGTGGTTTGCCATTCTGTTTTCGGTCTTCATTTATCCGGTCGTAGCTCATTGGATATGGGGCGGCGGATGGTTGTCAGATCACGGAAAGCAAGACTTTGCTGGGTCTACTGTGGTCCACTTAACAGGAGCGATGGCTGCTCTTGCGGCGACGATGATTTTGAAGCCCCGTATCGGCAAATACAATCAAGATGGCAGTGTAAATGAAATTGAAGGGCATAATCAGGTTTATACATCTCTTGCAGTTTTATTGTTATGGGTAGGTTGGTTTGGTTTTAATGCAGGAAGTACTGTTTCAGTTGATGGAGCATTCTTCGGATATGTGGCGTTAAATACAAACTTAGCAGCAGCGGCTGGCGCAGTAGCGGCCATGTTCGTTACGGTTGTGGTAACTGGGAAAGCTCGCGTATCAACAATATTGAATGGTGCATTGGCGGGGCTTGTTGCCATTACTGCTTCTTGTGCTTTTGTGGCACCTTGGGCAGCTGTTTTAATTGGAGGAATCGCAGGTGTAATCGTGCATTATAGTATGGAGTTTTTCGAAAAGAGAAAAATTGACGATCCTATTTATGCACTATCTGTCCATGGTGTTGCAGGGATATGGGGGACTCTATCCACAGGCTTTTTCGCAACTCCGGAGTTAGCTGCAATGAACGGTGGTTTACCAGGCTTGTTCTATGGTGGAGGCTTCACTCAACTAGGAGTGCAATTATTAGGGGTTACAGCTAGTGGGGCGTATGCTTTTGTTGTTTCTTACATCTTCTTATACGTGATCCATAAAGGATTAGGTGGAATGCGTGTAAGTAAAGGTGAAGAACTACAGGGCTTAGATCTCAGTGAGCATGGTAGTTATGGTTACCCTGAAGTGTTTGGAGGACAATCTCAAAAACATAGGAAAACTAGCTAATGAATTGAAAAATCCGGGCATTGAAGAATGCTCGGATTTTATTATGTAAGGAAAGTTAACATTAAGAATTTAGAGAGCTCTCCTTGTTATAAAGGTTTACGTTATTAAAAGTATATGAGACCCCTTTATAAATAATCCACAAAATCAAAAAGACACCGAAAGTTAACATTTCTAAATGAACATAATACCAACCCCCATCTCCTAATAAATCTAATGGAGTGCTTGCCGTAGGAGTGTGTGATAAATACAAGTAGTTCGATCCTATTTGTTTATTAATAAAGAAAACGACTACTGCGTACAAGTTTAAAATGCCGAACGTTTTTAAGAGTGTTCGGAATTTGATGACAGCAGATGATGTTAGAACGAGAAACAAACTCGCCCAGGTGATCGACATGTGATGCATGAAAAACTTCCAAAAGCGATAATGAGGGTAGTCATTGATGAGCTCGGGTGTAATAAGGGCTAAAAATGCTGGGATAATGCCTATGAAAAAATTGATTTTAATCAGTTTTTCATTTCTGCTCCAAAGGGCAAACATAGCTATAATAGAAGCTATACCGCATAAATGTAATGGGATGTGTTCACTAAAGCTCCAGACATTATTGGTAATAGCCCACGCTTGATAGGTGATTTCTGAGATCAATAATATACTAAATAATATCCACCTTGTGATTTGGTAGAGAGTGGATTGTTTTTGAAGTCTTTTATAATTTAATATAAGGTAAAGGAATCCGATACCAAAAAAGACCAGAACCGTTATATGGCTTGTTGAAAATGCTTCAAACGGTTGGTAGGTTGTTTTTCCGAACCATCGTTCCATAAATGTCACCCACTTAATTCCATTGATCAACCACACTTATTTTACCATATTCTGATTGTTTAGATCGTTATGAATTTTATTTGAGGGAGGTTAAGAATTTGAAGAAAATCAACTGTTTTCAATGCAAACACTTCTATACAACCTGGAACCCTCAATTTCCAAGAGGCTGTAAAGTGTATGGATTTAAAACAAAAGAGCTTCCTTCCGCTTTGGTTCTCAAGTCTTCTGGGTCTCCTTGTTTGGCTTTTGAATCCAATAAGCCTTCTAAGCCGCCTAAAAAACAATCGATATCATCATTTGATGTTAAACTTTAAAGATCATTATACAATTTCGTGTAATGATCTTTTCTATTTTACAAACACTAAGTTTTAGCTCCAAAATGCTGCCAAAAGAACTGTAAACAAATTGAAATTTCAGAAAATATATCGTCATTAATGGTGATCTATGATATAGTAAATCATTATTTCTAAACCAAATATTGAAGGGAGACAACAAGAATGGCAAGAGAAAAATGGGCATCAAAACTTGGATTTATGCTAGCAGCCATGGGATCGGCTGTCGGTTTAGGAAATATATGGCGCTTTTCATATGTAGCTGGTGAAAATGGTGGAGGAGCGTTTTTGATCCTATACCTTGGTTTTGTGTTATTAATTGGAATCCCTGTCCTTCTAGCTGAATTTAGTATTGGAAGGCAAGCTCAAAGTGACGTTGTTGGCTCTTATAAAGAGTTAGCACCGAATAAACCTTGGTACTTAGCAGGTTTTATGGGGATTGCTAGTGCGTTTTTGATTTTAGGGTTTTATAGCGTTGTAGCAGGCTGGTCGTTATACTACTTTTGGAATTATATAAATGGATCATTTTGGACGATACCAGATGCAGGTTATGGAGCAACGTTTGAAGGGCTGATATCAAATCCGACTACGCCGCTATTTTGGCATGGATTGTTTATGGTACTAACCATATTGGTTGTTTTAACAGGAATTAAAAAAGGGATTGAAAAGTCAAGTAAGGTTTTCATGCCTACATTAGCTGTTTTATTAGTATTGTTGGCGGCTTATAGTGTGACCTTAGAAGGAGCCGGAGAAGGACTTCGTTTTCTGTTCCAACCGAATTGGGCTAAAATTGATAGTGGTGTTATTTTAGCAGCCCTTGGACAGGCGTTCTTTTCCCTTAGTTTAGGTATGGGCGCGATGATGACGTATGGAAGTTATTTGCCGAAAAGTGAATCTCTCCCATCAGCAACTGTAGGTATAGGCTTAATGGATACTGTATTTGCTATTGTTGCAGGTGTTGTGATCTTTCCGGCAGTTTATGCATTTGACATTAGTGCAAGCTCAGGTCCGCCGCTTGTGTTTATCACATTACCTGGGATCTTTGCACAGATGCCATTTGGATCTATAGTAGGGTTGCTATTCTTCTTCTTACTATCCATTGCAGCATTGTCATCAGCTATTTCAATATTAGAAGTCCCAGTAGCATACTTTATGAGAAGGTTTAAATGGTCCAGACGCTTTTCTAGTATTTTTATTGGTGTAATCATGTATATCCTTGGTGTAGTTGTATCCCTTGGCTTTGGTGTTTGGTCAGGTGTTACACCTATTGGAGAACTTGGTATCTTAGATTCAATGGATTATGTAGCATCAAACATCTTATTACCATTAGGTGGATTAACGATCGCGTTATTTGTTGGTTGGCAATGGTCTAGCAAAGAGGCGTTTAGTGCAAGTGATATGACGAATCTTGGCTTACGATACGTATGGCTAAGTGTTGTGAAGTTTCTTGCGCCGATCTTTATCGTTTTAATTTTCCTACAGTCGATAGGGATTATAGGCTAAATGATTAAATTATTAAATCATCATGACCCTGCTGTAGCTCAATTGATAGGCAACCTTCAACAACGTAGCTATCAATTGGAAGCGGATATACTAGGGGTTACTTCTCTACCTCCTTTCAATGATGGGGATGTAGAGCTTAAAAACAGCGAGGAGCACTTTATTGGATACGTTTCTGAGGAGAAGGTATACGGGTTTGCTTCATATGAAGAATTAGGTGAGGGTTATCTCATTACGCGTTTAGGTGTGGATCCAGATCATTTAAGGAAAGGGATTGGCACATCAATGCTTAAATATTTTGAAGAACGAGCCATGTATCCTCTTGAAATTATGACTGGTAAGGATAATATCCCAGCTGTACGATTATATGAAAAACATGGTTTTGAAGCCGTGGCCTATGCAGAAACAGAAGAGGGCATTTGGCTTGTGAAACTCAGAAAAGAAAAGTGAACGGCGCAAAAGCGTAAGCGCGCCCATTTAGCAACGAAGGGACTGGACTGAGCCCGTAGTACGATTAACAAAACTTGCTGACTGGCAAGCCGTCAGGTATAGGCAGAAGCTTAGTTGCCGTGGTACTTTCACCTAGAAATTTCAACTGCATCGAGTATCTTCTTTGTTAAAATTTCATGTCACAAACGTGTAAAGGAAACACGGTGAGTGGAACGAATCGATGTTGACTTATTGTACGGAGGCGAGGGAAGTCCCTTCGTTGCTGGGCGCTGGAGCTGGACTAGGCCCCGCTCTGATTAATGAGTTATACACAAGCCATAAACTTTATAATTTCTTACAAAGTAAAAAAGCTTAATCCTTAAGGATTAAGCTTTTTGTTTTTTGGGTTGAGCTTCTTTTGTTTCATCAGACTGATTCTGTTGTGTTTTCTCTTTATTCATCTGGCTTTCCCCATCAAATACAGCGCCATCCTCGATGATGAGTGCTCCTATTCGAGCTTTGCCTTCAAAATGACCTGAGGAAAGGATGTGTAATTTTTCTGAAACGGTGAGGTTGCCGCTAAGATGACCGGCTAATGTAACATTACGAGCTTGTACATCATGAGTGACTCTTCCGTCTGTACCTACAGTGAGATCACCCTCTAGGTGTACTTCACCATCC
Source organism: Pontibacillus sp. HMF3514 (assembly GCF_009858175.1). Classification (GTDB taxonomy): domain Bacteria; phylum Bacillota; class Bacilli; order Bacillales; family BH030062; genus Pontibacillus. The sequence continues at coordinate 3,652,990 of NZ_CP047393.1, read as the reverse complement.
AAGGTTCCTTCAACGCGTAAGCTTGTCTTCGAGGTAATTTTACCTTCAAAAACGGTGTCTGCTCCAATGATTGTATCAACAGAATCTACTTGAGGTTTCTTTTTGTTTAACATCTAAGGTGCACCTACTTTTTAAATATTTTATTGCCCTACAAGGACATAGGGTAAAGGGTTTACATGTTTACCGTTTATCAAAATTTCATAATGGAGGTGGACGCCTGTACTTCTTCCGGTCGTGCCCATGGCTCCAATCTTATCTCCTTTTTTTACCTTCTCACCTGGCTCTACAAAAATTTCATCCAAGTGTGCATATTGGGTGGTATATTCCGAGGAGTGCTTAATAGAAATAAAGTTTCCATATCCTCCGTTCCGTCCTGCTTCTTTTACGAGACCATCTGCCGTGGCGTAAATCTCTGTGCGGTAAGGACCGGCAATATCGAGGCCTTTATGATGAGAAATAGATTTCGTAAAGGGGTCACTTCTGCCGCCGAACTTTGAAGTAATTTCTCGTGCACTTGTTGGCCAGATAGAAGGTAATCTAGCTAATTCTTTTTGTACGCTTTTTAATTCTGTAACAGTCTCTTTATATTCATTTACAAGTGTAGGGATACTTTGTTGAATGGTTTGAAGATCCTCAACCTTTTCGCTTTTCTTTGATTGTTCATCTGAAGAATAATTAAGTTGCTGTATGTTTAAGTTATCTCCGCCCTTACCCTTATGTAATTGATTGTCATTAGATACTAATTGATTCATTTCTTGCTGTAGGGTTACCAGCTTATCGATTTTTTGCTTTGTCTGGTTCGCATTTGATAAGAGCGTTTGGTATTTTGATTGTAGGGTTTTCAGTTCCTCTTGTTTATCCATTAATTGATTGGATAAAGTTTGACTGTTTGTTTCAAGGGAATTTGCTTGCTGATATGTAAAAAATAACGCTGTCCCGAGTGATAGTATGAATAAAGTGAATAGATATCCGATAGCTCTTGGGATTTTAATGGAGAAAACACGTTTTTGTGCGTTAGACATCACCATAAACGTCCATGAGCCTGTAAGGTATTTTAAGAGTCGTTTCAAGATCTAGTCCTCCAGCTTGTTAATATCGTGGTTTGACCTAATCTTTTTTCGACAAAATTTTATTAAATCCTTTGGTTTTTTCTTAAAATAGTATAAATTACCTACATAAAAAGACTTATTTTCCAGTAATGATAATAAATGTGAAATGTTGTTGGAGGGGGCATTCATGATATACTTTTTAACGGAAAGAGAAAGTTCCAATTAGGTAAGAGATTGAAGGAGGATCATAATGTCGGTTTCATATGATCAAATATTAAAAAAAATGATGAAAGAAATACAAGAGGCAAATCTTCAGCAAGAACAACCCGATAAAGTGAAAGAACATGTTCGAGCGGTGAAGTTGTTAGGAGATTTAATATTAGATGATGATTCGGTTACACCAAAAATGATGCAATCTAGCGTTGTGACCAATCAATCATCATTTGCATCGACTTCTCAACCACAGGGGGCAGAGACACCTACACCAGCTCCTAAGCCAAAACAAGAAATCGATCATGAAGAAGCAAATGGGGAGTCCTTGTTCGACTTTTAATTGCATAGTTAGGGGAGGAGAATAAAGATGAAATTGTTTTTACTACTTGGTATTATTAATGGTTTTCTAGCAGTAGCTTTAGGAGCATTTGGAGCTCATGGACTAGAAGGAAAGATATCCGAAAAGGCCTTGGCAACATGGGAGAAGGCAGTGAATTATCAAATGTTCCATACGATGGCCCTTTTAATTGTTGGGGTATTAATGGGAAGAATGACTGGTGGTAATATTGCAACATCTGGTTGGTTCTTCTTTGTGGGTATTTTACTGTTTTCAGGTAGTCTGTATATTTATAGTATCTCAGGAATTAAAACCTTTGCCATGATTACTCCATTAGGAGGCGTGTCCTTTTTAATTGGTTGGGTAATCCTTGGTTATGCAGTGATGAAGTTTCTCTAGAAATATAAGATTGTCGAAAATAAAATAATGATGATGGCGCGGATCATTTGTTGTAAAAACACACCCATATCTTGTCTGGTGAGATGAGCTAATCCTTCAAACAGGAAGCTTAAAGACAAGGTGTAAAACATAAGTAAAATAAAAAATGAAAATCCATCATTTACTAAGCCTATGATTCCACAAAAAAGAGCCAGTCCCATCATGATAAATTGTAGTTTTACGAACTTTAAAGAGGGATGCTGCATAAGCTTAACTCCTTTATATGTTAATGGTACCGTGTTCAGCCTATATGTTGTTGAAGTTTGATCAACAAGAACAGGCGGGGCACGGTACCTTTTTTATTGCAAAGTAGGTTTGGTCAACGTTTCTAACGCTGGTTACCATTCGTTATATTCGTTGTGTTGCCTCCGTATGGATAAGCGTAATTGATCTCTTCTGGGAATGTAATGTAATCAAGGTAAACCATTAATAACAAGTAGCGCATTCCTGTGTCAGGATCGCTGATAATGATGTGGTCACGACCGGCAGCTTCAATGATACCTTTGAAAACTTTGGCGTTCCATTCATCATTGTTTTCAAATGTCATATAAATGGTCGCTTGTTTGCCTTTATTCAGGCGTAAAATGTTTTCAATGTATGATTCTTCTTCAGGCAACATGCCAGGGAAGTCTGTGTACCCCGGACTTTGTGCGCTTTGCATGGGAGGTACTTGTAAACCGCTTTGCTGACCACCTTGTTGCTGTGGCATCTGCTGTTGAGGCATCTGTTGTCCCATTTGGTAAGGATACATCATTGGTTGACCTGTTCCTTGACCTTGCTGAGGGTACATTGGATAACCTCCTTGACCGTACCCGTACGATCCCCCTTGTTTTGAATTACTCATGCTGTCATACACTCCTTTCCATAGTTAAAAAGCCCTTTGGATATTCGGATTGTAGTAGATTGCAGAACCAATCTGACTTAAACCACCCTTCGTTGTATTGTCTTACTGAGAAAGCACGACAATATCCTCTCAGGCTTTAAAAAACATTGTGAACTTGTTCTGAGAAGTTTTTCTTCCCAACATTCAGCATATGACCTAAAAAAAGGAGTGTTCCTTTTAGGGTCATACTCACAATCCTCTTAGAAAAATGTATATGTGGAGAGTTATGGAGATATGAAAAAATATTAGAGAATAGAAGAGAAATGGGGAGTAAAAAAGGTGCTTGAACATGAAGTTCAAGCACCTTACTTTAAAATACTATACATGAAGAAATTGAGGAATTTCTTCTTCTTTAAGTCGATTACCAACATAGAAAGATCCGAATTCGCCATAACGTGCACTTACTTCATCAAAACGCATTTCATATACAAGCTTTTTGAATTGAAGTACGTCGTGAGCGAATAGAGTTACGCCCCATTCCCAATCATCAAAGCCAACAGATCCTGTGATAATCTGACGAACCTTCCCAGCATACTTACGACCGATCATGCCGTGAGAATACATAAGTTTCCCGCGTTCTTCCATAGGGAGCATGTACCAATTGTCGTTTCCTTCACGACGCTTGTCCATTGGATAGAAGCAAATGTATTCCCATTTTGGCAGGATGGGTTTCAAGCGAGCTTGAAGTTCTGGATCTGTCTCGGGATCTTTTCCTCTTGCCATATAAGTGGAGAGCTCCACAACAGATACATAAGAGTAAGTAGGAACTGTAAATTCAGCAAGCTTTGTTTTATTGAACTCCGTTTCAATTTCATTTAGTTCATCCATCGTTGGACGTAAAATCATCATAATCAGATCGGCTTTCTGACCGACGATTGTATATAAGGCATGGCTACCTTCTTTATTTTTCTCAGTTTGATTCCACTTTTCTAAAAGTTGGTTAAATTCATAGATGGCTGACTCACGTTCATCACTTGTCGCTTTTTTCCAAGCTGTCCAGTTAATTGAGCGTAAGTCGTGGAGGCAATACCAGCCATCTAACGTTTCTACTGCTTCTGGCATATTTCGTCGCTCCTTTACGTCAAAATAATCACTCATTCGCTTTAACTATAACATAACTTTTACGGAATTAGGAAACGCTTAAAAGTGAGAGTGAAGGTACGTCAAGATGAACATATAGAATGGTAATGAATCGTTTGAAAATAAAAACATTTTCCACTTTCCATTGCCATCACTTTCGTTTGAACACAAAAAGATTTATCATATATAACAGATTAGTGATGGAGGGATCTATAATATGAGTAATCTATTCGATTCTTTAAGAGATAAATTATCTGGTTCCGATAAGCATGTCGTGCTTCCAGAAGGGAAAGATGATCGTATTTTAGAAGCGGCAAGTAAATTAGGTGAAGAGGGAATTGTTACACCTGTACTAGTCGGGAATAAAGATGAAGTGAAACAGAAAGCATCTGAATTAAGCTTGAATATTGAAAAAAGTGACATTGTAGATCCGGCGAATTATGAAGATTTTGATGCGATGGTCCAAAGCTTTGTTGAACGTCGTAAAGGTAAAGTAACTGAAGAAAAAGCGCGTGAGATCTTACTAGATGAAAACTACTTCGGTACAATGCTTGTGTATATGGGCAAAGCTGATGGTCTTGTAAGCGGCGCTGCGCATTCTACAGCAGATACTGTACGTCCAGCGCTACAAATCATTAAAACAAAGCCTGGCATTAAGAAAACATCAGGCATTTTTATCATGGTGCGTGATGACGAGAAATACGCTTTTGCAGATTGTGCGATTAACATTTCTCCTGACAGTCAAGACCTTGCTGAAATTGCAGGTGCTAGTGCAGAAACAGCGAAGCTTTTCGATATCGACCCAAGAGTTGCTATGCTAAGCTTCTCAACGAAAGGTTCTGCTCACTCGCCAGAAACAGAAAAAGTGACAGAAGCAGTAAATATTGCAAAAGAACAGAATCCAGAACTTACGGTTGATGGTGAGTTCCAATTCGATGCAGCATTTGTCCCATCTGTTGCTGAGAAAAAAGCTCCTAATTCTCTAATTCAGGGCGATGCAAACGTATTTGTATTCCCAAGCCTTGAAGCGGGAAACATTGGCTATAAAATTGCTCAACGCCTAGGTGGTTTTGATGCAGTAGGTCCAGTTCTACAAGGACTTAACGCACCAGTCAACGACCTATCCCGTGGTTGCAGCGCAGATGATGTTTACAAACTTTCCTTAATCACTGCAGCGCAGTCTTTGTAAGGTAGAACAAATCTGAGCAATAGTTAATGGCTTATTTTAAAGCACATGTGATTGTAGAGATCACATGTGCTTTTTTTCGTACGATGTGGTGTGGTTATTCCGTTAAATGGCAGTTATCTTGAATAAACTGGTGCGAGGTGGTTCTGTTATGTTTATGCAGTTCGGCGGGCTGTGTTCTCTTGGGAAGGGACAGTAATCCCTCGGGTAGGCGACGGAATCGCTCGGGTAGGCGACGGAATCGCTCAGGTAGGTGACGGAATCGCTCGGGTAGGCGACGGAATCGCTCGGGTAAGCGACGGAATCGCTCGGGTAAGCGACGGAATCGCTCGGGTAGGCGACGGAATCGCTCGGGTAGGCGACGGAATCGCTTGGGTAGGCGACGGAATCGCTCGGGTAGGCGACGGAATCGCTCGGGTAGGCGACGGAATCGCTCGGGTAAGCGACGGAATCGCTCGGGTAGGCGACGGAATCGCTTGGGTAGGCGACGGAATCGCTCGGGTAAGCGACGGAATCGCTCGGGTAAGCGACGGAATCGCTTGGGTACCCAAGCTCTTTTCAATATGCATTCTAAAGTTTCTAAAGTGCTTTTTCATTCCGCTGAATCATTTGGTCAAAACGTTTTTCAAACCATTCCATCTCCTCATCATTCAGAGGATCAGTAATAATTCGATTGCTTAATTTATTTAATAAAAACAAAATGCGATTTCGCACATCTTGGACAGTAAGTTCTTTTTGAAATAACTCAGAAAGCGAAGCCATGGTTTCAGGTTTTATTACAGGATAAGTGAACCGCGTCTCTTCACCTTGAATCGCTCTTTCATAAAACTGTTCAATAAGAGCCGCTCGTTCAGATCCACTACCTTCAACACATAAATAGATTTGAACAGCAGATCCATTCTTCACACGTCGCTGTGAAATACCCGCAAATTTCTTCCCATTTATACTCAGATCATATGTTCCAGGACAATACGATCCAGTAATTTCGAACGCCTCAATGGGGTAACCTTCCTCCTGAAATAAGCGTTGGATAAATTGCACCATTGCGTCGTACCCTTCATGGATATCCACTTCCTTTGAATCAGGAAAAACAAAAGATAAATTCAAAACTCCCTGATCCAGAACGACAGCTAAACCACCTGAGTTACGTACAATAGCTTTATATCCTTGGTCATAAAGGTACTGTAACCCCTCATCTATATGGGGAAGCTTAGCATCAGGAATTCCTAAAACAACAGTTTTATGATGAACCCACAAACGTGCGACAGTAGGTGATGAACCTTGTCCAACCGACATCGATAAGGCGTCATCTGTTGCGAAGGACTGCATTGCAGAAAAGGTCGGTCCTAATTCACTCTGGTCGATAAATCTATAAGTATTAGGTTGAAGTAAATCATGTAAGTCTTGCATGAGCGTTCTCCTTTATCATCATTACTACAAACGTAATTATATCAGAAATAGCCCCTTATGCACCTTTCCATTAAATGAAATCTATACAGGTTTAATCTATAAATTTTTTATTTCTGCTAAACCCTAGTCATTCAAAATATCAAGCTGCCTATACAAAATGTCAAGGTGTTTTTTTAAGATTAATTTTAGATTAAAATAGGGAAAAGATTATAGCATTCTTCTTAATCAATAATAGAGAAGCTAGAAAACGGTATGAACGGTAAGATTGTAGGAAACCACAGTGTCATTTTTTGCAAAAGGAATGTCATTTTTGTTTTGTTCTGTGGAAAAATTAGTATATAATAGAACAAATATTGGTCGGATTAGGAAGGGCAGTAGATATGGCTTATAAAGACGAAAAGTTAAATGAAGAGAAGGTATTCAAAGATCCTGTTCACAGGTACATCCATGTTCGGGATCGGGTGATTTGGGACTTAATAGGTACACCAGAATTCCAGCGTTTAAGGCGTGTCAAACAGCTAGGGACTTCTTATTTAACCTTTCACGGAGCAGAACATAGTCGTTTTAATCATTCCTTAGGTGTATATGAAATTGTTCGACGTATTATTGAGAATTTCAAGGATCGGCCACATTGGGATGATGAAGAGCGTCTTTTATGCTTAAGTGCAGCTTTATTACATGATTTAGGACATGGTCCATTCTCGCATTCATTTGAGAAAGTCTTTAAGTTAGATCATGAAGATTTTACCCGAAAAATCATTTTAGGGAATACAAGTGTAAATCATGTTCTGAGTCGAGTTGATAAAGGCTTTCCGCAAAAGGTTGCGGATGTGATTAACAAAACGTATGAGAATAAGCTAGTCGTAAGTTTGATTTCAAGCCAAATTGATGCAGACCGAATGGATTACCTGCAGCGCGATGCTTATTTCACAGGTGTTAGTTATGGTCATTTTGATATGGAGCGTATTCTTCGAGTCATGCGGCCTATGGAAGATCAAGTGGTCGTAAAAGAAAGTGGTATGCATGCCGTAGAAGATTACATCATGAGTCGCTATCAAATGTATTGGCAAGTTTATTTTCATCCTGTGACTCGCAGTGCAGAAGTGATTTTGACGAAGATTTTACATAGAGCAAAAGAGCTTTATGAAAGCAATTATACCTTTTCACTAGAGCCTGTTCACTTTCGTTCTTTCTTCTCAGGTGAAGTCGACTTAGATGATTATTTGAAGTTAGATGAATCAATTACCATGTATTATTTTCAAATATGGAAAGAGGAAGAGGATCCGATCTTAAGAGATTTATGTAATCGGTTTGTGGATCGTCATTTATTTAAGTATGTAGAATTTAATCCAAACCAACAAATGAGCGAGTGGATGGAACTTCATCAACTTTTCCAAAAAGCAGGTATTGATCCTGATTATTATCTTGTAGTAGACTCCTCGTCGGACTTACCTTATGACTTTTATCGACCAGGAGAAGATGGAGAACGTTTACCCATTCATTTGTTAATGCCAAATGGAGAGTTAAAAGAGCTCTCAAGACAATCGGATATTGTCGAAGCGATATCAGGGAAAAAGCGAACAGATCATAAATTATATTTTCCACGTGATTTAGTGGAAGGGTTATCGAACCGAAGTAAGACAAAGAAGCGCATTTTGGAAATTTTGTACGGATAGGAGATGAAGGGTTTTGTTGACGGATCATGCCAAGTTGGTAACGTTCTTTTCAGAATGTGAAGAGGTTATTGGACGTAAAAAGCTTCAAAAGATGATATATATCCTTAAAAAATGTGGATATCCTTTTGAAGAACGCTATCAATTTCATTTCTATGGACCTTATTCAGAAGAACTGACGCTTAGAGTTGAAGAGTTGTGTAATTTAGGTTTTTTACAGGAAACTTGGGAGAAAAAGAGTGGCTATCATCAATACCGTTATGAACTTACAGGTGATGGAGAAGAGTTTCTAGAGCATTACAATTTAGAGTTGCCTCCTATGAAAGAGCTTATTGAACAAATGAATGGGTATAGTTCTCGTTTTCTAGAACTTGTATCGACTATGATGTATTTTGATACGTTTCCGAAAGAGGAAATGCTAGAAAAAGTGAAGACCGTAAAAAGTAGCTTAAATTATACGGATGAAGAAATAAAAGAAGCTTCGGAGTTTATAGAGAAAATAAAACACTAATTGGGTTATGGAAGGGTTGCTAAGACTAAGTACTAGTTTAGCAACCTTATTTTTTTGTGTTTTTTCCTAAAAAATCCAATTTAATTTGAACCTTTTTGCAATCTCATTCGTCTAATAGACTACTTGTATTTATATCCTGATAGAGATTTAGGGGGAGCAAACATGAGAGTGGTCAAGTTATTCATTTACTACATACTAGGTTTAATAGGGATTATGTTAGTTAGTGTTGCGCCATCATCTATGGGAAGGGGAGGTATGTTGGAAATAGTTCCTCTTTTTCAGGAGCTTATGCTTTTCATAGAAAATTTATTTAAGGCTGAAACATGGATATATCAGCTTGAAAGCTATAGGGAGAACATTATTACATTCCTTTGGGATCCGTACATGTATTCCATGAAAATTTTATTAGGTGCTATTATCATCGGGTTCTTTATTGCATTTGTATTGGCGATCATCACGCTATATTTACCTAAGCTAGTTGTAGCATTTATTCAAAGAATTATGAACATCTTTGAAGCAATTCCTGATTTAATGTTTGCCTTTATGATTCAGCTGCTGATTGTGTATATCTATAAGCAGACTGGCATATTGGTGATGGAGTTCACCACTTTTGATGAAAAAATCGTTGCATTACCGATGTTTGTACTTGCCGTTCTTCCAACAGTTTCATTTTATAAAATCGTACTGATGTATTTTGAAGAGGAAAAACGGGAGCAATATGTAGAGTTTGCTAAAAGTAAGGGTGTCAAATTTTCTGGAGTCATATTCAAGCATATTATCCGTAACATGGCGCCTAACGCTTTATTCCATTCTAAAATTATCATTTGGGCAGCGTTATCCTCTTTGTTTGTGGTTGAGTGGATCTTTAATATACAAGGAATCATGTATTACATTTACGCAGGTTTTCGACCGATGGTTATTGCAATGGCGTTATTTTATGTGTTTACCCCGTTTTTCTTTATCTTCTCTATTGCAGAGATGTTCACAAACCAAAGGATTGAAGGTGCGGGGGTTGTGAAGAAGAGAAAAGGCGGTATGAAAGAAAAGGTTAAGGGGATGATTTCTGCTCTTGAATATGCTCTTCATCCACTAGTTCATTCGAAGCTTGAAATTCACAAATGGGGAAAGGGTACTGCTAATTCTTTAATACCTTATTTTAAAAATATGAAGTTCTTAATCGGATTCTTGTTCCTATTAGGTTTGGTCTTAATGAGTTTTTATCAATCATATGTTGTGGAAGACACTGTGTCACAATTGCGTTACACCTATAATGAGGATGGGACATTAAAAGGTGGGCCTCCGCATCCACCTTCAGAAGAACAACCTTTTGGTTCAGATCGCCTTGGTTTCAGCATTTTTGATCAAATTCTAGTTGGTGCTAAGTACACAATTATATTTGCCACAATTATTGCATTGCTCAGGATTGTAATAGGAGCTGTTATTGCTATTCCATATGCTTTCTTGATTAAGGGAAAATTCAAACGTTTCATCGATAAAGTAGTCGACAGTATGCACTTTATACCTTTAACTGTAATTGCATACCTACTTCTATATCCTGTTTTGTGGAAAGGACCAAATGGCTGGGGGTACTCAGAAGTTGAACGAATAGCCTATCAAATTGTGTTGCTAACTGTTTTAGTTGTCCCTCTTATTGCAGTATTAGTGGGGAATGAAGTGAAGATGTTGTTCCAAAAGGAGTACATGATTAGTGCCCGGACAATGGGAGGGGATTGGTTGCACATTGTCAAAACGCACATCATGCCCCACATGGCTCCTAGATTAGGCGTTCTATTTGGTCAACAGTTTATCCAAGTACTTTTGATTTTTGTCCATCTTGGTTTGTTTAAGTTATACTTTGGGGGCACACAGGTATTCTATGGTCCTATCAAAACCCCGCCAACTTCCGCCACTTATGAGTGGTCAGGTTTGGTGAGTGGCATGAAGAATGAAATGATGACGACAAAATGGTGGATTGTTTACCCTGTATTTATAGCATTTGTATTGAGTATTATTGCGATGCAAATTATGCTACAAGGGATGAAGGAAGTCCAACAGTACCGTATTGGCGTTGGTATTCCAAATATGAAAAAGTTCAGACGTAAAAAACGTGAAAAACCTGAACAAAAGCAATCTTCAAAGCAAGAAGCTTTTACATTTGTCCATGGCGGTAATACGTCGCAACATTTGTGATGATGCTTTTTCTCGAAAAATATAATCATATAAAAAACATGTGATAAAGAAAATCACATGTTTTTTATTCCACATTCATGGAAGTCCTTACTATATGAATTGAGCAAGGCAGATGTGTTAGAATGAGTAAAACATCGTCCTACTATATAAGGAGGAACATACTTATGAAATCTTTTGATCAGTTCTCAAACGAAAATGAAAAATCAGATAAAAAGAAGAATCAATTTACCATCCTGAAAGATGATTCTACCGATGGTCATGGTGGCTATGGTGTCGGAGCTATCTCTTTAGAAAACGTATCCCCTGTTATGGTGGATCCAAATGAAGGTGAAGCATACGTAGATATGGGTGCCTTGCATGCAAGAAGTAAACTTGAAAAGCGTATTAAGTTTAAGCCAGACCGTGAAAATGCTCCTAACGGTAAATTGTTCTGGATTGTTTGGGTTACAGTTGACCACAAACCAGAAGGTGCTTTTTATACTGGAGTAACAGGGTGTGAAATGGTGATTGACCATGAGATACGTCGCGGTTATAAATCACTCCCTGAGCATGTAAACAATATGGATAAATCACTTAAAGGGAAAATTATTGTGGATCACATGGATGACGAGTCGAAAAAAATATTGAAGAACTTCTTGCAAGAGCACAGTAAAGAAATGTGGGACAATTCCTCTAATGAATTGAAGGAAGCCCTAGCGAATCACGACTAATAATTTGTGAATGTTTTGTGAATGATGGATAAATCATGTAGGAATATCTTGAGGTTTTGATTCGGAGTTTGTAAAATATGATACACATGGGTCTCACACACGCATGTTTACTAGGACACAGAAAAAGGTCGGCCCACACAGCCGACCTTTTTCTATTTGATAGGGGTTTGTAGAGATAATATGTGCGACGCTTGAACAACGAGCTTCACACTTAAAACAGCCAATCCAATATATCACTCATAGATTTTTTCTTATCTTTCTTTTCCACATTCTCATAACCTTCAGTACCATCAGGGATGTGTACATCGCAATATTGTTCAGGTTCTGTCCCTTCTACAAAATAGGCGAGTCGTTGATTAGGACAGTATGGTGTAGCAAGGTGACCACTATTTGGATCGATATATACGCCTACAACACCATCGGAAGGTTTGAACGCTTCAAAAGCCTGCTTCCCATGTACGCCTTCCATATACTCCGCCCATATATCTTTAGCGTATTGATGCTCTTTCATCTTTTCAATCGGTTTATTTTGATCATACCCTGTCCAGATTCCGGTTGTTACTTTAGGACTGTATCCGATCATCCAACTATCCGTACGAGTTGTCCCAGATTTGCCGGCGTACGTTCTTGTTAGATCACTAGCAATGCTAGATCCTGTTACACGCATATAATCATTTAATGATTCATCAAACATTCCTGTCATCAAATGGGTTAGAACAAAAGCGAGAGATGGATCAATCACTTGTTTCTTCTTATTATGTTCTTTTTCATATAACACATGCCCATGTGCGTCTGTGATCTTTTCTACTGTATAGGATTCTACTTCTTTCCCTCCGTTAGCAATCATACTATAGGCACTAACCATTTCTTTAACTGACACTGAAGCAGTACCTAAAGCAAGAGAGGGGACTGCAGGTAACGAGCTTTCAATCCCCATGCGTTTTGCAGTCTCCACTAATGTTTCTTCCCCTAGGAAAACATTCGTCTTAACAGCATACACATTATCTGATAAAGCAATAGCTTGAGCGAGTGTGATGGGTTCGTATGCGTAGTAACCATTATAGTTACTCGGCTCATAAACCGATCCGTCTTCAAGTTCAAAATACGTCGGGCGGCTCATAAGAGTTGTTGCAGGTGTGTACCCACTTTCAAGGGCTGCATAATACAAAAATGGTTTAAAAGTGGATCCTGGCATGCGTTTCGCTTGAACAGCACGGTTGAATGGACTTTCCTCATAATCTCTCCCTCCAACCATTGATAAAACTGCGCCTGTTTTCGGATTCATACTCATGGCTCCAATTTGCATGTCCGAAGCACCATCCATGGTCTCACGAATGGTACGTTCTAGCTTTTGTTGTTTAGAGATATCCAATGTCGTGTAAATATGGAGACCACCTGATTTAATTTGTTCCGCATCCATATTAATCTTTTTCATAGCTTCTTTCATAACGAGATCCTGAAAATAAGGAGCTATATCTTTCTTTGACCTTGATGGATTTGAAGCAAGTTTGATAGGTTCTTGTTTAGCCTCTAAAAGCTCTTGATCTGAAATCTTGCTTCCTTTGTGCATGTTGGAAAGAATAAGCTCCTGACGACGCTTGGCATTATCGAAATGTAAATATGGCGAGTAATAGGAAGGACCTTTCGGCACTGCAGCCAATAAAGCAGCTTCAGATAAAGTTAATTCATCTGCGTTTTTATGGAAGTAATACCGACTTGCTGCCTCAATGCCATACGCACCATGACCATAATAAATGGTGTTAAGATAGCCCTCTAAAATTTTCTCTTTATCATAAAACATTTCAAGACGTAGCGCATATATGGCTTCTTTCACTTTACGTGCCCAAGTTTTTTCATGCGATAAGTATAGATTTCGAGCATACTGTTGAGTAATTGTGCTTGCACCTTGAACCTTAGACATCGCTCTTATATCGTGAAGGGCAGCAGCAACAATTCGTTTCATATCAAAGCCAAAATGCTTATAGAAACGGCGATCTTCCGTTTGCAACGTAGCTTGAATAAATTCGGGAGTCATTTCGTCGAGTGAGATCCAATAACGATTTTCCAATCCATGCTCTACAGCCATGACCTCTTGAGATTTACTATAGAACACCGTATTTTCTTGATGTTGTAGGGAAGGAGCTCCAAGGATGTAGCAATATAAAAGAAGGGAAGAAATACTTAAGACCAACAGTCCCATGAGCGTAACTGTTGGTAGGCCAAACCATTTCCAAAATATTTTTTTAAAATTGCGACGCGGTAGATTTTGCTCCATATTTGATCTCCCCTATGCCCGACGTACGTATAGCCGTCCAGCTCCGCTCTTAAATTTTTCTCCGTATTTATCCTTAAGTATGGGTAATAATAAGAGGTTTTAAACTCCGAGAGATAAATAGGTGGAAAAACACTTGATTTTTTTTCTGGTTTCTCTATAATTTGATTGTTTGATTTGAAAATAACGATGTAGGATGATAGTTAAGAAAACAAAGGAACGGAAGGGGTTTTTTGAATGGGGCTTTGGTTCACAGAAAAACAAACAGATAACTTCGGCATTACTGCGAAGATTAAACGTACGCACCATACTGAAAAAACGGATTTTCAACAGCTTGATATGTTAGAAACAGAAGAATGGGGGAACATGCTGACACTAGATGGCATGGTCATGACCACGCAGAAAGATGAATTTGTTTATCACGAAATGATGGCTCATGTTCCGTTATTTACACATCCAAACCCAGAGCATGTTTTAGTCGTTGGTGGTGGTGATGGTGGCGTTATTCGCGAGGTGTTAAAACACCCTGAAGTTAAACAGGCTACACTTGTTGAAATTGACGGTAAAGTGATTGAGTATTCAAAGAAGTTCCTTCCTGAGATCGCTGGTGATTTAGAGGATGCACGTGTTGAAGTGAAGGTGGATGACGGATTTATGCACATCGCTCAGAGTGAAGCGGCATATGACGTGATTATGGTTGATTCCACAGAGCCAGTAGGACCAGCTGTAAATTTATTTACAAAAGGATTTTATGCTGGAATCTCGAATGCATTAAAAGAAGACGGGATTTTGGTAGCTCAAACTGATAATCCATGGTTTAAAGCAGACCTTATTCAACAAGTGTATCAGGACGTGAAAGAGATCTTCCCAATAACGCGCTTATACACGGCGAACATTCCGACTTACCCAAGTGGTCTATGGACATTCACGATGGGAAGTAAAACACAAGATCCGTTAGAAGTTCCTGAAAGTCGCTTTCACGAGATCGAAACGAAATACTATACAAAAGAATTGCATAAGGCATCTTTTGTGTTACCGAAGTTTGTAAAAGATCTAACAGAATAGGAGTGGGAACAGATGAGATTTGATGAAGCCTACTCAGGAAAAGTGTTTATTATGAGTCGTCCAACAGCTGAAGAGTCCGATGTTATTATGTATGGGATGCCAATGGATTGGACAGTCAGTTTTCGACCTGGATCTCGTTTTGGTCCTAACCGAATTCGAGAAGCTTCCATTGGTTTAGAGGAGTATAGTCCATATTTGGATAAGCATTTAGAAGAAGTTTCTTATTTTGATGCTGGAGATATGCTTTTACCTTTTGGAAATGCAGCAAGAAGCATTGAGATGATCCGAGATTACGTACGAAAAATTATGGCTCAAAATAAATTCCCGCTTGGACTTGGTGGTGAGCATTTAGTGACATGGCCAGTTGTTCAAGCCGTTCATGAAAAATATGAAGATATGGCTTTTATCCATATTGATGCTCATGCTGATTTACGAGAGGAATATGAAGGAGAAGTACTTTCTCATTCCACCCCTGTTCGTAAAATTTGTGAGTTAATCGGGCCTGAAAATGTATATTCATTTGGTATCCGTTCAGGAATGCGTGAAGAGTTTCACTATGCACAATCAAGTGGCATGTACATGGCGAAGTATGAGGTCCTCGAACCATTGAAAGAAGTACTGCCAAAGTTAGCTGGTCGAAATGTTTATGTCACGATTGATATTGATGTCCTAGACCCAGCATATGCACCAGGTACAGGGACAGCAGAAGCAGGAGGCATATCATCAAAGGAACTGTTAGCCTCCATTCATGAAATAGCTAACTCAGATATAAACGTTATTGGTGCTGATCTTGTTGAGGTAGCACCAGCATATGACCCAACTGAAAAAACTCAAATTGCAGCAAGTAAATGCATTCGTGAGATCTTACTAGGTTGGGTAAAATAAAAAAGAGCCTATCCTGAAGATACAGAATCTCCTTCAGGATAGGCTCTTTTTATATATACATAAATGTAATTATGCATACTTAGATATCAGAAATTTCTTACTTTAAGGAAAGTGCGTCTACTACTTGTGAAAACGATTAAACTGTGTCATATTGCTTATACGTAAATAAGTGTAAAATTTTAGCTATTAATGTTTCGAAGTAGTAAAGTATAAAATATAGATTAAATCGATAGCCTTGGATGAAAGAGCGTACATTCTATGAACGAGGAGGGGAAGAAGAATGGAGAACGACAAGCAAATACATGATCAAAAGGCCATCTTCGAACCCTTTCGAAGTAATGGAAATGAAACGTCTCTTTATATTGTATATAAAGCTTTGATGGCAAGGTATGATTCGGATCAAGCTTTAGTGCTTTTAAAAGACTTTTGTTTAACTTCTATATCATCTAAAAACCAAAGAAGGGGACTTGAGCTTTTATATATGAGCTCCTTTTTTAATGAAGTAGAACAGATGATACAGATAAATAGAGAATCAGAGAACAAGGAAAACCATCAATGGGCTCAAATGTATGAGATGATTATTGAGAGAAGGAAGAGTGGGGAGAGAACAGACCCATTTAAAATATTAGCTACATTAGATAAGATAGAACCATTCAGTCAAGATGTCGAGTTACTTAAGTTATTTATGACGTTGTATAGTTACCTTGATTTAAAGCAGTATGGCAAAGTTGGAAGTTATTTAGATACACTGCATGAGTTAAATAATAAAATAGCAGATCCTTTAATGGCCATGTATTTTCAAGAAAGATTAGAAGAGTTTTTAATGTTTTATCATTTTATGCGCAATGAATTAATCTTAAGTAGAAGGTATGGCTATCGTCTCTTAAATAACACAAACAATACGTTTAAACATAGTGTCGTTCATAAAAGTCTTGCATTAACTTATGCTTTAGAAAGTTACGAGCAAGCAATCTATCATGCAAATGAAGCTTTGCGGATAGCAGAACAATATGGTTACACCTTGATCATTGAAACTGTCAAAAAAGATAATATTCCTTTCATTTCAGCTGTTAACGGAAGATATGAAGGGGTTACGACTTCCGACCCTGTAGAACAAGCTCATTTAAATATTGCTAGAGGGAATATAGATGAAGCTGTAGCCTACTTAGAAAGTATCGAACAACCAAGTCCTTTCCATGAGTATTATCTTGGGAAAGCCTTAAATGATATAGACCGTTTATTAAGTTCGTATCACAGATTTACTCGAGCGGGTTATTATTTTGCAGCACAGTTCCCTATCAAGGAGATCAAACGAATCCGCAAACTAGATACAGAGCACATTGAGGAAGACCGTTTAGCATAAAAGGAAACCACATTGGATGAAAGAGAACATCCTGCGATTAGGAGGGGAAGCAAATGGAGGACCACAATCCAATACAAGAGAAACAAACCATTTTTAAGCCCTTCCGGCAAAACGGGAATGAAACATCTCTTCATATTGTATATAAAGCTTTAATGGCAAGATATGATTCGAATCAAGCACTAGCGCTGTTAAGAGACTTTTGTTTAACTTCTATATCCGTTGAAAATCAACGAAGAGGACTTGAGCTTCTTTATATGAGTTCATTTTTCGATGAATTGGAAGAATTAATTAAGGTGAACAGGAATTCGGAAAATGAGGAAAACCGTCAATGGGCTTATATCTATGACATAATGCTTGAAAGAAGAAAGACTGGCGAGAAGATAGATCCATATAAAATTTTATCTGGCCTAGATAAGATCAAACCATTGAGTCAAGAAGTCGAGTTACTTAAGGTGTTTCTTACTGTCTATAGCTATAATAGTCTAAGGAAAAATGGTACAGTAGGTAGTTATTTTGATACCTTACATGAGCTTACGAATACGATAGCGGACCCTTTAATGGCCATGTATTTTCATGAAAGGTTAGAAGATTTTTTAATGTTTTACCACCTCCTTCGTAATGAGCTCATTTTGTGTAGAAGATATGGATACCGTCTTTTAAATAGAACGCATAATACATTTAAACATTGCGTTGCCCATCAAAAGCTGGCATTAACATATACACTTGAAAGTTATGAACAAGCGCTTTATCATTCGAACGAAGCTTTACAAATAGCTGAGCAAAATGGCTACACTCGATTAAGTCACGTTATAACGGATAAAAATTTTCCTTTTATTGCAGCAGTGAACGGCGTATATGAAGGAATTACAACTTCAGATCCTATAGAGAAAGCACACTTAGATATTGCTAAAGGCAATATAGATGATGCTGTAAAAGTTTTAGAGGAAATTGAGCAGCCAAGCCCTTTCCAAGAGTACTATTTAGGTAAAGCTTTGAATGATATGGATCGTTTATTGAGCGCGTACCACCGTTTTACGCGTAGTGGTAACCATTTTGCAGCACAGTTTCCTATTCACGAGATAAAACGTATTCGTAAATTAGATATTGAAATTATGGAAGAACACCGCTTAGCATAAAAAGCTACGTTGGATGAAAGAGAGTATATCTATGAACAAGGAGGGCTGAAACATGTGCGATAATAAGATAGAGAATCAACATGAAGCTTTCAAGCCCTTTAGATTAAATGAGGAGGAGTCATCTCTTTATATCGTGTATAAAGCTTTTACAGCTCAATACGATCCGGATACAGCTTTGCATCTAGTGAAAGGCTTCTGCTTAACATCTACTTCGTTAGAAAACCAACGAAAAAGTCTAGAGTTTTTGTATATGAGAAGCTTTTTTCAAGAACTAGACGAAATGATTGAAATAAACAAGAAGTCAGAACGAATGGAAAATCGTCAGTGGGCTGAGTTATTTGATATTTTGATAACAAGAAGAAGAAAGAATGTTGATCACTATCAGATCTTGAATCAAATAAAAAATATGAATCCAGTTAGTTCATATGTCGAGTTATACAAACAATTCGTTACAATCTATTGCTATCATGAGCTACGACAAAGCGGGAAACTAGCGAACTTTTTAGATTCGATAAATGACCTGATTGAACAAGTTGAGGATCCTCTCATGTTGATGTTCTTTCAAGAGAGAATGGAAGACTTTAACTTCTTTTACCATTTTCAATGTAATGAGTTAATCCTTTGCCGTATGTATGGCTTCCGTCTTTTGAAGAAACCTCATAATAATTATAAAAATTGTCTTGTTCACCGGAATATAGCACTTACTTACCTTTTTGAAAGCTACGAACAGGCCATGTATCATATTGATGAAGCATTGAGGATCGCAAAGGAAATGGGCTATACCTTACTTGAGGAAGGGATAGTTAATAACAATATACCTTTTATAGCAGCTGTAAATGGAAAGTATGAAGGGATTTCAACAACGAACCCTGTGGAACAAGCTCACCTTAATATAGCAAAAGGGAATATAGACGAAGCCTTAGAAGTTTTAGAGAATATCGAAAACCTAAGTCATTATCAAGAATATTATTTGGGGAAGGCTCTAAAAGATAAAACGCGGCTGATGAACGCTTATAATCGGTTCATACAACAAGGTGATTATTTTGGAGCTAAACTCCCATTAACCGAGATTCAAAAGTTAAGAGAAAACACAAATGGAGATGAGTACCAGCGTGATATTTCCATATAACAAACCTTTCTGGAGGAATGATTGCCCCCTTTAGAAAGGTTTTTATTATTTCGAATAAATGGATAATATTTCATAATAACAATTTTCACAACTTTCATTTACAATAGTAGTTATAGTGATAAAATATTCTATTTAAAGGAGGGGTTGAAAATGAGCGATAAAGAACAATCCTTTGATGTTGATGCCATTTTTGAACCCTTTCGAAATAATGGGAATGAAACACCTCTTTATATGGTTTATAAAACGTTAACAACCAAATACGAGTTGAATCAGGTATTGCATCTTGTGAAAGATTTTTGTCTCTCATCTACTTCAGAAGAAAATCAACGTAAGAGTCTTGAGTTTTTATATTCCAGCTCTTTTTTTGAAGATGTAAATGAAATGATTAAGCATAATCGAAATTCTGAGGTGCTAGAAAATCGTCAGTGGGCAGATATTTTTGAGATAATGATAAATCGAAAAAGAGAGAACGTTGATCCATATACTATTCTTAAAAAAATGGAAAGAATGAAACCTGAAAGTAAAGAAGTAGAAGTATATAAAACACTCCTTACGATATATAGCTATTATGACTTAAGGGAAACGGGGAAAGGTGCTAGTTACTTTACGAGATTGATGGATCAGGTCAATTCTATTGAGGATCCTTTAATGGGGATGTATTTTCAAGAAAGACTAGATGATTTTTGGTTTTATTATCATTTTTATCGAAATGAATTAATCTTAAGTCGACGATGTGGCTTTCGTTTAGTGACAAATTCGAATAACTCTTTCAAAGTATGTGGGATCCATGTCGTTCTTGCTTTAACTTATATGTTAGAAGATTATGACCAAGCAATGTATCACTGTCATGAAGCGATAGCGATTTCAGACCGATACAACTATCGATTTAGCCATTCCATTCGTGAACAAAATATTCCATTTATATCAGCTGTGAACGGAATCTATGAAGGAATCCAAACAAGCGATCCAGTGGAGAATGCTCATCTATCTATCGCAAAGGGAGATATTGATGAAGCAGTTTCCGTTCTGAGTAAAATTGAAAACCCTTCAAAGTTCCAACAGTACTACTTGGGAAAAGCCTTAGGCGATGTGGAGCTATTGAACAAGGTTTACAATGACTTTATCAAAGAAGGTCATTTCTTCTTTGCCAAGCTACCATTAATCGAGTTGCGGAAATTAAAAGAAGATCAAAATCATTAACAAGCAAAAGTCAGGGGTCTTGACCTGGGCTTTTTTCTTTTGTTGTAATGGTGTTCTATATTAGCCCGCATATATTGAAGACTTGGATTCGAGATAAAGCAAGAGAAGTCCGTTGCTTTCGTGAGAGTAAGGGGTTCATTGAAACGGCGATACTCCTGTGGAAGACCGTCCGAGCCTCCTCGTTCACTCCGTTCTCTGCGGGGTCTCGGCCGCCCTTTCTACCACTGGAGTTCGCCGTTTCCTTCACCCCTTGCTGTTATGGAGGTGAACGGACCAAAGGATGAGATCATTAAATATCATGCTTAAGGTGATTTTATTTTAGATACTAAACCCCTCTACATATAAGGCTTTAGATCACTTTAAGGAATATTTGATTTAACCACAGATTTTAAATCAGAAAACCTTACGATAGCTGCGGTTCCGTTAGTCACCATTCGGCTAAGGTGGGCTGGGAAACGGGCTGACTCCTCCGGAATAACGGGCGAGCGAGACCCCGCAAGGAGCGTAGCGGATGAGGAGGCTCGATCGTTCGTCCGGGGAAAGCAGCCCGTTTCCCAGCCCGCCGATCTCCACAAAAGCAACGGAACCACTCCGCACCAGCTTATTCAACATAACTGACATATAACTGAATAACAACATATAAAGTTTTACTTTCTCTCCACTTGGCTAAGCTTTTCCTAATACTGCTATTGAGTTTTTTGATTGGAATTCTTATAATGGTAAAGTTAAGATGAACGTTTGGGAACGATAATGATAAAGAGGTGATCTAATCTTGTCTGAAGAGCGTACACCCGTTCAAGTGCGTCTTGTCACAGAGATTCAAGATCAAGAACAGAAGGATCAGATCGTTGTAGAAGAGCCTGGCGATTATATTCAAAAAGGCAATGCATGTATCCTTCGTTTCACAGAAACACACGAAGAAGAACAAATCGATAATCTCGTTACAATACAAGAAGACAAAGTGATTGTACGACGAACAGGTCCGGTGCGTATGAACCAGGTCTTTCGCAATAAACAAGTCACAGAAAACGTCTACCATCACCCGTACGGGAATTTTCATATGGAAACCACAACACACACCATTCAGCACCAAGATTCTGATGAAAGCGCAAATGGCAGTTTGCAGATCGATTATGATCTAGTGATGAATGGAGAGCAAAAGCAGCGTCACCTTCTTTCGCTGCAGTATAAAGAGGAGGACCAAACATGAATATCGTTGAGCAAATGGAACAAACGCTTAAAGATGAAATTGTTCAAGCGGTTTTAAAAGCAGAACTAGCAACAGAGAGTGAGCTACCAACCGTTGTGTTAGAACAGCCCAAAGATAAAAATCATGGTGACTATGCGACAAACATGGCCATGCAGCTAGCACGTGTTGCACGTAAAGCACCTCGCCAAATCGCAGAGGATATCGTTGAACATTTTGACCAATCCAAAGCATCCATCAAGCAAGTTGAAATTGCAGGACCAGGTTTTATTAACTTTTTCATGGACAACCAGTATCTTACTAATCTTGTCCCAACGATCTTAAAAGCTGGTGAAAGCTATGGTGCAAGTCAAGTCGGAAAAGGCCATAAGATTCAAGTCGAGTTTGTTTCCGCAAACCCAACTGGTGACCTTCACCTTGGCCACGCTCGTGGTGCATCTGTAGGAGACTCTCTTTGTAACATCCTTGATAAAGCCGGCTATAATGTAGCAAGAGAATACTACATCAATGATGCTGGTAACCAGATCAACAGCCTAGCAATCTCTGTTGAAGCTCGCTACCTACAAGCTTTAGGTGAAGATATCGAGATGCCAGAAGAGAGTTACCGCGGTAGTGACATCATCGAACTTGGTAAAAAGCTAGCTGAAGAATATGGCGATGAGTGGAAAAACAAGCCTCAAGAAGAACGCCTTGATTTCTTCCGTGAATACGGATTGAAATATGAATTGAAAAAGATCGAAGAAGACCTTGCTCAATACAGAGTTCCGTTTGATCACTGGTTCTCCGAAACATCCCTTTACAAACAAGGCAAAATTGAAGAGACACTTAAAACGCTAAATGAAAAAGGCTTTGTTTACGAACAAGACGGAGCAACGTGGTTCCGTACTACTGATTTTGGTGATGATAAAGACCGCGTTCTAATTAAAAATGACGGAAGCTACACGTATCTAACACCAGATATCGCTTATCACCAAAATAAACTTGAGCGTGGATATGAAACACTGATTAACATTTGGGGAGCAGACCACCATGGCTACATTCCTCGAATGAAAGCAGCGATCCAAGCTCTAGGTAACGATGCGGATACGCTTGAAGTTGAAATTATCCAAATGGTAAACCTGTTCCAAAACGGTGAAAAAGTGAAAATGAGTAAACGTACAGGGAAAGCTGTTACCTTGCGTGAATTAATGGACGAAGTAGGAATTGACGCAATGCGTTACTTCTTCGTTATGCGTTCTAGCGATTCACACTTAGATTTTGATATGGACCTTGCTAAGTCTGAATCGAACGATAACCCAGTCTATTATGTTCAGTATGCGCACGCACGTATTTGCAGCATGCTGCGCCAAGCTCAGGAAAAAGGCATCGAGACAACGGGAGACTTCGATGCTTCACTTTTAACGGCAGAAAAAGAAGAAACACTTCTTAAACGCCTTGGAGACTTCCCATCGGTTGTAGCCGATGCAGCACAGAAACGTACACCACACCGTGTAACACAGTACGTATTTGACTTAGCTTCTGATCTGCATAGCTTCTACAATGCCGAAAAAGTTCTAGACCTAGAGGCGCCAGAACGCACAAAGGCAAGAATGGCTCTAATGGAAGCAGTTCGTCAGACGCTAGAAAATGCACTAAAACTTATCGGTGTATCAGCACCTGAACGTATGTAGGAACAAAAGCGCAAGCCCCTTCGTTTCTGAGCGCTGGATGTGGCCCCGCTCCCATTAAAATGTTATACACAAGTCACAAATTTTATTATTTCCTAAATCTATAAAAGAGCGCGACACGGTCGTGCTCTTTTTCCTCTTATTATGAAAATGGACACATTTTTAATGATTCATGAAAATATTGAGCAACATAAGAGAAAGAATTTGAGACAAAAGGAGTTAAGAACATGAAACTAGTATTGCTATCCCTGGTAACAGGATTTTTCGTAGGATTTGTTTTCGCTCTATTTAAATTACCAATCCCAGCACCACCAGCACTTGCAGGTGTTGTGGGGATATTTGGAATTTACGGTGGCTTTAAAGCGTATGAAATGCTTCAGCCGATGATTGAATCTTGGTTTAGCTAATAAAAATAAAAAAAACACATGCAGTTTCTATATAGAGAAGCATGTGTTTTTTTATGGCATAACCCTAAAACTCCACAACCCCACCAGCTAAACGCTTCACCCCACGTACTGCTGCTAACTCATCCATGAACTTCATCAGCGCGCGATCCTTCTCCTTAGCTTCGATCATCACATCAAGCTCGTCTGTCACCTCACGACAAGCCTTCAAAAATGGCAAAGCAAATTCCAAATCTACAAAATCAGCATGACTGCGATATTGTTTTTCACTTTTGGGAGAAGAGATATGAACTTTAGGCGGCCAACCTGTACGATTCCAAGTTGCAAAAAAGCGTTCTAACAGCCCTTCATAAGAAACAGAACTCAAATTCGCCATTTCATGATGATAATCAAACATGACCGGGATATCAGCATGTTCTGCAATCTCTAACGTTTCCTCCCCTGTATATGTTTTGTCATCATTTTCTATTGTCATCTGTCCTATAACTTCATCAGGCATTCGCTGAATATTTTTCTTAAACCGCTCAAGTGCCAGACTCTTATCACCATAAGCTCCACCAATATGAATATTGATATAACCTTCCTTTTCTAATCCCATTGCTTCAAGCATGCGATAATGAAATTCCATATCTCGAACTGAATTCTCGATCACATGCTCCTTGTCACTAGTGAAAAGAGTAAACTGGCCAGGATGAAAACTAGTCCTCAATCTAGCATCTCGAACAATTTCACCAAGCTCTTGCCACTCCTCGTGAAAAGGAGTCACAAAATCCCAATACACCTCAGGGTGAGTAGCAAGTGGAACGATGGAGGAGGAGAAACGATACAAAGGAATCTCTGCTGCTCGATTTAGAAATAATGCTCGCTTCGTATTGTATAAGTTCGCCCGAGTAACTTCATGTAACTTGTCCACTCGTTCCTGCTTCGTCATATTCGAGTATCTTTTAAATGTTAGCGTTTTAGCTGGCCGGGCTTCCCACAGAGTTAAAGCGTGAGAAACGTATCCAAACCGTATCCTCATCAGAGACATCCTTTCTATAAGAGCGGACGGAAAAAGTAGGCGATTCCTGTTCGTATTTTTGTTCCAAAGTTAAAGTGCTTGTCTGCATGATCATTAAATCTTTCGCTATCTTGAACATCTCTCAAAAAGGCCAATCGCAAATCAACAACAAAACGTGAATTAAAAATAAGTGTGTTTACTTCCTTATTTAGAAACAGACTACGACGATCAAAGTTAGCAGTTCCGATATCACAAAGCTGTTTATCCACTATAATAACTTTGGCGTGATAAAACCCCATATCAAAGAGATACACTTCTCCTCCAGCCCTCGTAAGACGATCCATGTAAGGGATGCCAGCTTCTTTTACGAGTAAGTGGTCAGCTTTCATAGGTGCAATGACTTTGATATCTACACCCCGTTTCAGTGCTCTCAATAGTGCTTGGAACAGTCGCTCACTCGGAATGAAGTAAGGTGTTCCGATAAAGATTTCTTCTTCTGCCTCATCGATTAGAGTTAGAAAAACATCCTCTAACTGTCCGCCGTCAGTGGCTGCGATTTCAATATCCTTATCCCCAGTTGTATTGGTGGGTAACTTAGGAGAGGTGGTCTGCTTTGTAGCTAAATACCAATCATCAAAAAAGGTAGTTAATAGATCGTGAACAACAGGACCGGTTAGGCGGAGGTGATAATCACGCCAATTGCCAAGCTCTGCGTCTTTCCCAAGATATTCTTTCCCAACGTTAAATCCACCGACATAGCCGGTATCTCCATCAACCACCGTGATTTTACGATGGTTTCGACGTTGAGTTCTATAAAATAAGTAAGGGAATTTCGGTTTTGCGCAAAATGAAAATTCAACACCCGATTGCTCCAAATCTTTAATAATCTTGGGGGTGATACGAAATCCACCAATACGGTCAAGCATAAAACGAACCTTAACACCTTCCTCAGCTTTTTGCTTCAATAAGCTCATGAGCTCCTGGCTAATGGGATCAGTCTTTACAATGAAAAAGATCATATTGATTTCCTGTTTAGCATATCGAATGTCTTCAAACATATCTCTAAACAGAGGATCTCCAGCCGTATAAAGTTGATAGTCTCCACTTGTTCTAGTGAAATCAAGAAAGCGTAAATGTTTTAAGTGATTTCGCTTCCCTAACTTAAAATCAATTAAGATGAAAGCGATGAATAAAATAAGTGCACAAATAATAATTAGGACGATCATCATAAAATGTGACCCCTTTCCAACAACCTAGATAAGCCTTGATATGTATAGTCTTTTCTAGCTTTCCCTCTTTTATAAAAAAATGAACATGAAATTAAAAGTAGGAAAGTAGTTGACTGAATGCTCATTCATTATTAATATAAAGGTATAGAATTCAGAATATTTTTGTTTGCGTAACGATTTTTTGAAAGCGTTTTACTGTTGTAGGTTCACTTAGACTATAAAAGGGGGGCACATAAATGGATCTACTTATGCTGAACTGGATATTGTTTTTGGCAGTAACAATATACGGATTATTTCTATTTGTTCAGGTTGTTCGCACGCGCATTTCCTACATTAAAATGGGGAAAAAGATTGACTTTGATATGCAATTAAAAGAGCGTGTGAAGGATATTGGGGTCTATGTGTTTGGACAGAAAAAGTTATTAAAGGACAAGAAATCAGGCGCTATTCACGTCATGATGTTTTACGGATTTATTTTAGTACAATTTGGCGCAATCGATTTTATCATTAAGGGATTATCACCTGGCGCACACTTGCCGTTAGGTCCACTATATCCTGGGTTTGTATTCTTTCAGGAACTTGTAACACTTACAATTGTGGTGGCAGTGGTTTGGGCCTTTTACCGTCGTTACATTGAAAAGCTTGTACGCTTGAAGCGAGGCTTAAAAGCGGGACTTGTACTTATTTTTATCGGAACATTAATGGTCTCTGTTCTTTTAGGAAATGGAATGGAGCTTATATGGCATAACGAATCTGCAACATGGACAGAGCCAGTGGCATCGCTTATAGCGTTAGCATTTGGCTGGATTGGAGAAACAGCGGCAGTTGCTGTATTTTTCTTCTCTTGGTGGGTTCACCTTCTGATTTTACTAACGTTCCTCGTGTACGTGCCGCAATCCAAGCACGCACACTTGCTTGCTGCACCAGTAAACGTCTTTATGAACCAAGATAAACGGGTAGGAAAACTTTCGAAAATCGACTTTGATGTTGATGAGGAAGAGGCAGAGGAAGTTTCTTTCGGTGCTGGTAAGATTGAAGACTTTTCTTATTTACAGATGATTGATTTATATGCCTGTGTCGAGTGTGGACGTTGTACGAATGCATGTCCAGCAACCGGAACAGGGAAGATGCTGTCTCCAATGGATTTAATCATTAAATTACGTGATCATCTGACTGAAAAAGGAGCAGCGGTTACGGGTAACACGCCTTGGGTTCCGTCTTATGCTTTTTCAAATACGAACGGAAATCAGCTAGCACAAATGGCAAAAGCTTCTCAAGGGCAGCAAGAGCAAGCAGCAAGTCTTGAAAATATTGAAACATCAAGCCTTATTGGCGATGTTATTACAGAAGAAGAAATCTGGGCTTGTACAACGTGTCGTAACTGTGAAGATCAGTGTCCAGTTATGAATGAACACGTTGATAAGATTGTAGACTTACGCCGTTATCTTGTTCTAACGGAAGGTAAAATGGATCCGGATGCGCAACGTGCCATGATGAACATTGAGCGCCAGGGTAACCCTTGGGGACTTTCTAAGAAAGAACGTGAAGACTGGAAGGATTCAAATGAGCAAGTTAAAGTTCCAACGGTAAAAGAACTGCAAAAAGAAGGCGAAGAGTTTGAATACCTGTTCTGGGTAAGTTCAATGGGGTCTTACGATAATCGCTCTCAAAAAATTGCGATGGCATTCGCAAAACTGCTTAATGAAGCTGGCGTGAAGTTTGCGATTCTTGGTAACAAAGAGCGTAACTCAGGCGATACAGCTCGCCGTATGGGAAATGAGTTCTTATTCCAGGAACTTGCTGAGAAGAACATTAAAGAATTTGAAAAGAACGAAATCAAAAAGATCGTTACAATTGATCCTCACGCTTATAACGTATTTAAGAATGAGTATCCGGACTTCGGTTTTGAAGCTGAAGTATATCACCATACAGAACTATTGCATGAGCTTGTAGAACAAGGTCGCTTGAAGCCGGAACACGCTGTTAACGAAAGAATTACGTATCATGACTCTTGCTACCTAGGTCGTTACAACGAGGTTTACGAACCACCTCGTGAGATTATGAAACGTATCCCGGGTCTTGAGGTTGTGGAAATGGAACGTAGTCGTGAAAACGGTATGTGCTGTGGTGCCGGCGGCGGTCTAATGTGGACGGAAGAGAAAACTGGAACACGCATTAACGTAGCTCGTACAGAGCAAGCGTTGAAAACAGAACCATCCATGATCTCTACAGGTTGCCCGTTCTGTCTAACGATGATCAGTGATGGAACGAAAGCGAAAGAAGTAGAAGATGACGTTCAATCTATGGACGTTGCTGAAGTTCTAGCGTTGTCGATTTTTGGTGACGAAAAAGAGGAACAATCGGCTTAATGTCGAATACGTATTATAGAAGATTAATAGAGTAAGAGTAATGAGCTTCGGCTTCCTTGGAAAAAGGAGGTCGTGGCTTTCCTAATGACACTTTGTCGAGCGAGCGTTCAGTCACTTTTTATTTGCGTAATTTTGAAAGCGTTAACAAAAAAGAGGAGGAATCACAATGACTAAAACGGTAATCGTATCAGGAGCTAGAACACCATTCGGAAAATTCGGAGGAAGCATTAGTACATTAACAGCATCTCAATTAGGTGGCATTGCGATTAAGGGCGTTTTAGAACGCGCGAACTTTAATCCTGCTGATGTAGGAGAAGTCATCATGGGGAGTGTTTTACAAGGTGGTCAAGGACAGCTGCCATCTCGTCAGGCTTCTCGTTATGCAGACTTACCATGGGAAGTAAAAACCGAAACGATTAACAAAGTGTGTGCATCTGGTATGCGAAGCGTCACGCTAGCCGATCAATTCATTCGCCTTGGAGAAGAAAACGTCATTGTAGCTGGTGGTATGGAAAGCATGAGCAACGCACCATATTTCATGCCAAAAGCTCGTTGGGGATATCGTATGGGCGATCAAAAAGTCAAAGACATGATGGTTCATGATGGTCTTACTTGTTCTTTTGAAGGCGTACACATGGGGAATTACGGAAACCTAACAGCTCAAGAATATGAATTAACACGTGAAGAGCAGGATGAATGGGCATACCGCAGTCATCAACGTGCCGTAAAAGCAATGGAAGAAGGAAAGTTAGCTGAAGAAATCGTTGATGTAGAGGTTCCGCAGCGTAAAGGTGATCCAATCGTAGTTAACCAGGATGAAGCACCACGAAAAGATACAACAGTTGAAAGACTAGCTAAATTGAAACCCGTTTTTGATCCAGAAGGCACGATTACAGCTGGTAACGCACCAGGGGTAAATGATGGAGCAGGCGCGATGCTTCTTATGTCAGATGAATATGCTAGCCAGAATGGATACACACCAATGGCTACAATTCTAGCTCATGACGAAGTAGCCGTTGAGGCAAAAGATTTCCCTCAAACGCCAGGTCTCGTGATTAACTCATTATTGAAGAAGACTGGTAAATCGCTTGAAGAAGTAGATCTTTTTGAAGTGAACGAAGCGTTTGCTGCAGTATCACTTGCAAGTGGAAAAATTGCAGGTCTTGATCCTGAAAAAGTCAATGTAAATGGTGGAGCTGTTGCACTTGGACACCCAATCGGAGCAAGTGGTTCACGCATCATTTTGACATTAATGTATGAGTTGAAACGTCGCGGAGGCGGTATTGGAATCGCAGCAATCTGTAGTGGTGGAGGCCAAGGTGACGCGGTCATGATCGAGGTTCCGAAACAATAAAGAAAAGCGGAAGCGCCCGTTTAGCAACGAAGGGACTGGACTGAGCCCGTAGTACGATTAACTAAACTTGCTGATTGGCAAGCCAACAGGCGCAGACAGAAGCTTAGTTGCCGTGGTACTTTTACCTAGAAATTTTAACTACGTCGATTTTCTTCCTTGTTAAAATTTCATGTCTCAAACGTGTAAAGGAAACACGATGAACCTTGGTGAATCGATGTTGACTTATCGTACGGAGAAAGAATGATCGACTAAGTTCGTCACGTCCTGTGACAACGTCGATCTGACCCACGTCGTGTGGGCCCAAGTCCATTCGTTGCTGGGCGCTGGAGCTAGACACCTAGCACCCAGACGACAAAGAACTTATGAACGGGGAGGACATTACACATATGAGTATTCAAAACATTATGGTCATTGGAGCAGGACAAATGGGAGCGGGCATTGCTCAAGTGTGCGCTCAATCTGGTTTCCAAGTAAAACTAAATGACCTTTCACAAGATGCGTTAGATAAAGGGATACAAGGGATTGAAAAACGTTTGGCACGTGCAGTGGAAAAAGGGCGTATGTCAGAGCAAGACCAAACCGATACAAGAAACCGCCTATCCACGACAACTTCCCTGCAAGATAGTAACGATTGTGACATAGTCATTGAAGCGGTTGTAGAAAACATGGACGTTAAAACAAAAGTGTTCAGTGAGCTAGATCAGCATGCACCAAAGCATGCGATCCTGGCATCTAACACATCCTCTTTACCGATTACAGAAATTGCAGCTGTAACGGAGCGTGCGGACCAAGTTATTGGTATGCACTTTATGAACCCAGTACCAGTTATGAAACTTGTTGAAATTATTCGAGGACTTCAAACGAGTGATGAAACATACAAAGCGATTGAAGACATGACGAAGCAACTTGGTAAAAATCCTGTTGAAGTAAACGACTTCCCAGGGTTCGTTTCAAACCGTGTATTAATGCCGATGATCAACGAAGCGATCTACACGGTATATGAAGGTGTTGCAGAGCCAGAAGCGGTAGATGAAGTAATGAAGCTTGGTATGAACCATCCTATGGGTCCATTAACACTGGCGGACTTTATCGGATTGGATACGTGCCTATACATTATGGAAGTGCTCCATGATGGATTTGGAGACAGTAAGTATCGCCCGTGCCCATTACTTCGCCAATACGTAAAAGCAGGATGGCTCGGTAAAAAATCAGGCCGTGGCTTTTACAAGTACGAAGGTTAATAGAACGGAGGAACTAGCATGAATCTTACCTTTACTGAAGAACAGAACATGATGAGGAAAATGGTCCGCGATTTTGCCCAGAATGAAGTCGCTCCTGCGGTTGAGAAAATGGATCGTGAAGATGAATTCCCAACTCATCTTGTCAAAAAGATGGGCGAGCTTGGCCTAATGGGGATTCCAATTCCTGAGGAGTACGGTGGAGCTGGTATGGACTTCACATCCTACATCATCGCCATTCATGAGCTTTCCAAGGTGAGTGCATCTGTAGGCGTTATATTGTCTGTGCATACCTCAGTGGGGACGAACCCAATTTTATATTTTGGTAATGAAGAGCAGAAGCAAAAATATATTCCGAAACTAGCATCAGGTGAATACATTGGAGCTTTTGCTTTAACAGAACCTGCGGCAGGATCTGATGCCGGTAGTTTGAAAACAAGAGCTCACAAAGAGGGCGACCATTATATTTTAAATGGTTCTAAAGTATTCATCACAAACGGTGGTGCTGCAGATACGTTTATCGTGTTTGCTCGTACTGACAAAGATGCCGGATCAAAAGGTTTGTCCGCATTCATCGTTGAACGAGACACACCAGGATTTGAAATTGGTAAAAAGGAAAAGAAAATGGGGATGAATGGCTCCAGTACGGTTCAGCTTAATTTTGACCAGTGTAAAATCCCTTCTTCTCAATTACTTGGAGAAGAAGGGGAAGGGTTCAAAATTGCGATGGCTAACTTAGATGTTGGGCGAATCGGAATTGCGGCTCAATCACTTGGTATCGCAGAAGCATCCCTTGAACACGCAGTAGATTATGCGAAAGAACGCGAGCAGTTTGGTAAGCCCATCGCGCAACACCAAGGGATCTCCTTCAAGCTTGCTGATATGGCAACAGAGGTCGAAGCTTCTAAACTATTAACCTACAATGCTGCCTCACTAAGAGGGCAAGGCATTTCGTGTGGTAAGGAAGCATCCATGGCGAAAATGTTCGCATCCAAAACAGCTGTTAAAGCATCGACTGAAGCAATTCAGGTTTATGGAGGCTACGGCTTTACTGAGGATTATCCAGTAGAACGCTTCTTCCGTGATGCAAAGGTTTGTGAGATTTACGAAGGTACGAATGAAATCCAACACGTTGTAATAGCGAAACACCTGTTAAAAGGTTAAGGAGGAAGATACATGAATTTTCAACTAACTGAAGAACAAGAAATGCTACGTAAAATGGTCCGCGACTTTGCAAAAAACGAAGTCGAACCAACAGCAGCAGAGCGTGATGAAGAAGAACGATTTGACCGTGAGATTTTTGACAAGATGGCTGAGCTAGGTCTAACAGGTATTCCATGGCCAGAAGAGTATGGCGGCATAGGCTCTGACTACGTAAGCTATGTCATTGCTGTTGAGGAGTTATCTCGCGTTTGTGCTTCTACAGGGGTAACCCTTTCTGCACATATCTCATTATGTAGTTGGCCGATTTTCAAATACGGTAACGAAGAGCAAAAGAAAACCTTCTTAGCTCAGTTAGCTTCAGGTGAAAAACTAGGTGCATTCGCCCTTTCTGAACCAGGAGCAGGCTCTGACGTATCATCTATGCGTACAATGGCGAAAGAAGAAGGCGACTCTTATGTACTTAACGGAAGCAAAGTATGGATCACAAACGGCGGTGTAGGCGATCTGTATGTTGTGTTTGCCAAGACGGATGCAGATGCCAAACATAGAGGAATAAGCGCATTTATCGTTGAAAAAGGAACCCCTGGCTTCACGTTCGGGAAGAAAGAGAAAAAGCTAGGCATTCGCTCATCCCCAACAACGGAGCTTATTTTTGAAGACTGTAAGATTCCGAAAGAAAACATGCTAGGAAAAGAAGGAGAAGGGTTCAAGATCGCGATGTCTACACTAGACGGTGGACGTAACGGAATTGCAGCTCAGGCACTTGGTATTGCACAAGGTGCTCTTGATGCATCAGTTGATTACGCAAAAGAGCGTGAGCAGTTCGGAAAACCAATTGCGCAAAACCAGGGGATCTCCTTCAAGCTTGCGGACATGGCAACTGAAATTGAAGCGTCTCGTCTCTTAACTTACCAGGCAGCATGGTTAGAGTCTGAAGGAAAGCCTTATGGAAAAGCTTCTGCTATGTCAAAACTATACGCTGGTGATGCGGCAATGCGTATTACGACAGAAGCGGTTCAAGTATTCGGAGGCTATGGTTATACAAAAGACTACCCAGTTGAGCGATACATGCGTGATGCGAAAATCACTCAAATCTATGAAGGTACACAGGAAATTCAGCGTCTAGTAATCGGACGTATGCTTACGAAGGAATAGAAAGGACGAACTCCATGCATAAGCTGGCTGAACGGATCGCAAACAAAGACTTACGAGCCATGGCACGAGCGATCACACTAGTTGAAAACGATGATCCAGAAAAGCTTGATCTATTAAGTGATCTCTTTTCAATTAAAAAGCAAGCCCATTATATCGGAATTACGGGATCGCCCGGGGCTGGGAAGAGTTCACTAGTCAATCGTCTTCTCACACACCTCAGGTCAAAAGGGTTAACCGTTGCTGTCATTGCTGTTGACCCGACAAGTCCGTTCAGTGGTGGAGCGTTATTAGGTGATCGGGTTCGAATGAATGACCACTTTACAGATCCTGGTATCTATATTCGTAGTATGGCTACAAGAGGATCACTTGGTGGTTTGTCTCGAGCAACCAAAGACACGATTCGAATCTGCGATGCCTATGGCTTTGATGTCATATTAGTTGAAACAGTAGGAGTCGGGCAATCTGAACTCGATATTATGAAAGTCGTAGATACGACTTCCGTTGTGTTAACGCCTAATAGCGGTGATGTTCTACAAATTTTCAAAGCAGGCATCATGGAAATCGCTGATCTTTTTATCATTAACAAAGCTGACTTACCAGGTGTAAGAAAGCTTAAAACACAATTAGAAGAATTCATGATGATTTCAGGAGCGCGAGGGTGGCAACCACCAATCGTAGAGACGGTTTCTACAGAAAACAAAGGAATCGAATCATTGTGGGGTGAACTGAATCGTCATAATCAATACTTATATGAAACAGAACAAGGGCATAAACAGCGGAAGCAACAACTTCAATATGAAGTCTATGACTTAATGCGAGAAGAACTCTGGCAGGATATCTACCAAACCATCGAAAAGGATTCCGAAAAGCAAAAAAGATTAGATGACGCAAATGCTGACCCTTATCAACTAGCCAAAGCATGGCTTGCGGAATGGAAGCAGGGAGGGGGATGAGACGTTGATGATGAAAAAGGTACCTTCATCGATTAAGGATGAAAGGTTGATCGTGAAACGTCGCGACCAGATGATCAAAGGAGCCGTGGCTTTATTTAAGCAAAAAGGCTTTCATAAAACGACAACACGTGAAATTGCCAAGGCTTCTGGTTTTAGTATAGGTACGCTCTATGAATATATTCGAACCAAAGAAGACGTCCTATTTCTCGTTTGTGATTTTATTTATGAACGAGTTAGAGATGGCATGGAGCAAGCGATTGATACAAATGAAAAAGGAATGCCTAGCTTGAAGAATGCAATCCAATCTTATTTTCAGTTAATGGACGATATGCAGGATGAAGTTGTCGTAATGTATCAAGAGGTAAAGTCTCTCTCCAAAGATGCTCAAGATTACGTTTTAAAAAAAGAAATGAACATGCTTCAAATGCTGGAGCAAGTCATTGAAAATAGCCTACCAACATCGATGTCAAAGGAAGACATCCAACTTATTGCGAATAACATCTTTGTTCAAGGACAAATGTGGGGATTTCGACGTTGGATGCTTCAAAAACAATTTACGTTAGAAGAGTACACAGAACGCCAAATGCACTTTTTGTTTGAAGGTTTGCAAGTTACGAAAGAAGCATAACTTTAAGTGAGGAAAGAGGAGGAACTCGTATGGAACAACCTGAAATGTATAAACCGAAGCATGCTGTACGTTTTGTTACAGCTTCGAGTTTGTTTGATGGTCACGATGCGTCGATTAACATTATGCGTCGTATTTTACAGGCGAGTGGAGCAGAGGTTATTCATTTAGGTCATAACCGTTCAGTTGAAGAAGTTGTAAATGCAGCTGTCCATGAAGATGCACAAGGCATCGCAATCTCGTCTTATCAGGGCGGACATGTTGAGTACTTTAAATACATGGTAGATCTTTTGAAGGAAAAAGGTGCTGACCACATCCGTGTATATGGCGGCGGTGGAGGCGTTATTATTCCACGGGAAATTAAAGAACTTCATGATTACGGTGTCTCTCGTATTTTCTCTCCTGAAGACGGACGCAATTGGGGTCTTCAAGGGATGATTAACCGTATGCTTGAAGAGTGTGATTTTCAAACACCGATCAATTTAGATGAAGACTTGAAGAAGTTAAAAGAAGGAGAACCTCAAGCTATTGCTCGCTTTATCTCCTGTGTCGAGAACACGTCAAAAGAAGAACTGAATGCAGCAGCAGCTGTTGAGCAAGTTCTCGAGCAACAAAATAAAACCATTCCTGTGCTTGGAATTACAGGGACAGGTGGAGCAGGTAAAAGCTCTTTAACAGATGAATTAATTCGTAGATTTTTGAATGAAGTACCGGATAAGAAGATTGCCATTCTATCCGTAGATCCAACGAAGAAGAAAACGGGTGGTGCTCTATTAGGGGACCGTATTCGTATGAATGCTATTTTCTCCTATCGCGTATATATGCGTTCACTTGCCACACGTGATTCTCGTAGTGAGCTATCCAAATCCATTCAAGAAGCGATAGATGTCGTTAAAGCTTCAGGTTTTGATTTCATTATTGTAGAGACAAGCGGAATTGGGCAGGGTGATGCTGCCATTACAGACGTGACAGACTTGTCCATGTATGTCATGACAGCAGAATTCGGAGCACCGACACAGCTTGAAAAGATCGATATGATTGATTTTGCTGACTTTATCGTCATTAATAAGTTTGAACAAAAAGGATCAGCAGATGCACTACGCCAAGTACGAAAACAGTTTGAGCGCAGTCATATGAAGTTCCATGAAGACCATAGCACGTTCCCTGTTTTCGGTACGATTGCAAGTCAGTTTAACGATCCAGGGACGAACACATTATTCGCAGCTTTAATTGATAAGCTGAATGAAGCCTATTCTTGGGATGAGTCTACGCCATTTGAACGTGTGACAGATGTTGAGAAGCAAGATCTAATTATCCCACCAGATCGTCGTCAGTATTTACGTGATATCGTTCAAACAGTGCGTAATTATCATGATAAAGCGCATGAGCAAAGTGAACTAGCACGTAAATGGTTCCAACTCAGAGGAAGTGCGGACTTATTAGAAAATCAAGAGGCACACCAAGCGGTTGATGAGCTAGCGAAGACATATGAAAAAAAGCTTGAACCAGAAGCAAAGAAAGCACTTGAAAATTGGGATGATACCAAAGAACGTTACGCTCAGGATCAAATGACGTTCAAGATCCGTGATAAAGAAATAACGATGGACCTAAACACGGAAACGTTATCTGGTTTGAAGATTCCTAAGGTCGCATTACCTCACTATAAAGACTGGGGCGATAGACTTCTTTGGTTAATGAAAGAAAACGTGCCAGGTGCCTTCCCATTCACTGCAGGAGTATTCCCGTTCAAGCGTAAAGGGGAAGATCCAACACGTCAGTTTGCTGGAGAAGGAACACCAGAGCGTACAAATCGTCGCTTCCACTACCTTTCAGAAGGGGAGCCTGCTAAACGTCTAAGTACAGCGTTTGACTCGGTTACATTATATGGGGAAGATCCAGATGAGCGTCCTGACATTTACGGAAAAGTTGGAGAAAGTGGCGTATCCATCTGTACATTAGATGACATGAAAAAGCTTTACGCAGGGTTTGATCTATGTAATCCAACAACATCCGTATCGATGACGATTAATGGACCTGCTCCAATTATTCTAGCGATGTTCTTTAACACAGCAATCGATCAGCAGCTTGAGCGCTTTAAGGAGCGTGAGGGTCGTGAGCCGAGTCCTGAAGAGCATCAGCAAATTAAAGAAGAAACGATTTCTGTTGTACGTGGTACAGTTCAGGCAGATATTTTGAAAGAAGACCAAGGTCAAAACACTTGTATCTTCTCTACTGAATTTGCACTTCGTATGATGGGAGATATTCAACAATACTTTATCGACCATGAAGTCCGAAACTACTATTCGGTTTCTATTTCTGGTTATCACATTGCTGAAGCGGGTGCGAATCCGATTACACAGCTTGCATTCACACTTGCAAATGGTCTTACGTATGTCGAGTACTATTTAAGCCGTGGTATGGATATCAATAAGTTTGCACCAAACCTTTCCTTCTTCTTCTCGAACGGATTGGATCCAGAATACACCGTAATGGGACGTGTAGCACGTAGAATTTGGGCGATCATTATGCGTGATAAGTACGGTGCGAATGAACGCAGTCAGAAACTGAAGTATCACATTCAAACGTCTGGACGTTCTTTACACGCTCAAGAAATTAACTTTAACGACATTCGTACAACACTTCAGGCGCTAATTGCGATTCAGGATAACTGTAACTCCTTACACACAAACTCTTATGATGAAGCGATCACAACGCCAACAGAAGAATCTGTACGTCGTGCGATGGCGATCCAAATGATTATTAACAAAGAGTTCGGATTAACGAAAAATGAAAACTCTATACAAGGATCTTTCGTGGTTGAAGAATTAACGGATCTAGTAGAAGAAGCGGTATTACAAGAGTTTGAACGTATCAATGACCGTGGCGGCGTATTAGGTGCTATGGAACGTCAATACCAGCGCGGTAAGATCCAGGAAGAATCCTTATACTATGAAGGCAAAAAACACAGTGGAGAACTTCCGATTGTTGGAGTGAACACGTACCTAAATCCAAACCCTCAATCAGAAGACGATATCAACTCCATGGAACTTGCCCGTGCATCTAAAGAAGAAAAAATGCACCAAATCACAGAACTTCGCAACTTCCAACAAAAACACGCTGACAAAACTGAAGAAGGATTGCAGCGCTTAAAAGAAGTAGCGAAAAACGGTGGCAACGTATTCGAAGAGTTAATGGAAACCGTTAAAGTAGCCAGCCTAGGCCAAATTACCAATGCATTATATGAAGTTGGTGGCCAGTACCGTAGAAATATGTAAAGTAGAAACACATGTGGTTTCGCATTAGAAATCACATGTGTTTTTGATATGCAGGCTTTGTTAATGAATATTCTTGATATATTCGTTAAGTTTATATGTTCAGTGGAAGTAACTTTGAATAAGCTGGTGCGGGATGGTTTCGTTATGTTTATGCAGTTCGGTGGGCTGTGGAATGGATTGCTTTCCCCGGCCTCACACGACGTGGGGTCGTTCGATGTTGCTACAGGATGTAGCGCTCTTAGTCGAACTTCCTTGTTTATTTTACAGCTTCCTCGTCACTACGTTCCTGCGTGATCTCGCTCGCCCTTTCCACCGGAGGAGTCAACCCGTTCCACAGCCATGTTAAAGTTTTCTAACTTGATATTTAAATTAGATTTTAAAAGGTTTGCTAGGATAACTAATAATGATTACAAGACTCATTAGAGATCTACTTCACAAATAGGGTCCGTTAACATCCACAATTGCAAGGGGTGAAGGAAACGGTGAACTCCAGTGGTAGAAAGGGCGGCCGAGATCCCGCAAGGAGCGTAGCGGATGAGGAAGCTCGGGCGGTCTTCCACAGGAGTATCACCGTTTCAATGAACCCCTTACTCTTTTCCCAGCAACGGACTCCTCCAATATGGAGTTCTTAAGATAGTTAAAATGTAAGAAAACTAGAGATAAATCAAATTTTCTTGCCTTACTCCTAGCATAAACAATACTCATTTGTTTATAATGTATGATATGGTTGAAACAACGCCTCATAGAATTTATACTTATTAGTTATGATAAAGAATTTTTGATATAAAGGGAGTGCTGGCCGTGAGCTTTAAAAACTATAGCCACGATGAGATTGCTGAAATGTCAATGATTGAAATCGCCCATGAAGTGCTTACAGACGAAAAACAAGCGCTAGATTTCAATGAACTTTTTGATAAAGTAGCAAGCATTAAAGGCTTCACAAAAGAGCAAAAGAAAAAATGGATTGCGCAATTGTTCACAGATCTAAATGTTGATGGACGTTTCTTAACGATTGGATCAAATATGTGGGGATTAAAACGCTGGTACCCAGTTGAGCAAGCAGAAGAAGAAATCCAAGCACCTGTAAAGAAGAAAAAGAAAAAAGCACCAGCCAAGAGCAAGAAGAAGAAGAAGGAAGAGGAAGAAGAGTCTGATATTGAAGAAGAAGAAATTGAAGACGACCTTGACCTTGATGATGAAGAACTTGATCTAGACGAAGATGGCGAAGAAAATAGTGGCTTAGATGAAGACTTTGATCTTTCTGAAGATGATGATGACTATTCTGAAACAGAAGCAAATGATGAAAGTCTTAACGAAATTAGTGATGAAGAAGACGATGAGGAAGAGGAAGAAGACGACAACCTATAATCGTCTTGACTTTGTTAGATGATATCAGTATTATATGATTTGGGCTCTTTAAAATAAGATTCGACATTCCAAGCGCTCCCGTTCATTTAACGGGAGCGCTTTTCTTATTTATAATGAAAATAAATTTTTTAAAGATGCGAACCCTAAAGAAAATAGGCTTATTTGCTTGAATAATGGAATTCATACAATAAATAGGATGAGATGCATGGTCATCTGAAATGTCCTTAAGAAAAACGAAAAGGAAGAGGGATAAGTTATGGCGGAGACAAAGTATATCTTTGTAACTGGAGGAGTTGTTTCCTCACTTGGTAAAGGAATCACTGCTGCTTCATTAGGGCGTCTTTTGAAAAATCGTGGATTAAAGGTGACAATTCAAAAGTTTGACCCTTATATTAACGTTGACCCAGGTACGATGAGCCCGTATCAGCATGGTGAGGTTTTTGTTACGGAAGATGGTGCGGAAACCGACTTGGACCTAGGCCATTATGAGCGTTTTATTGATATTAACCTGAGTCAGTATAGTAACGTAACGACAGGAAAGATCTACTCGACAGTTATCAAGAAGGAACGTCGTGGAGATTATTTAGGCGGAACCGTTCAGGTCATTCCTCACATCACAAATGAGATTAAAGACCGTATTTTCCGAACTGGAAACGAAACAAACGCTGATGTTGTCATCACAGAAATTGGCGGTACAGTTGGGGATATTGAGTCTCTACCATTCCTAGAAGCTATTCGCCAAATGAAGAGTGATATCGGCAAAGAAAATGTTATGTATATCCACTGTACACTTGTTCCTTATATTAAAGCAGCTGGCGAAATGAAAACGAAACCGACACAACACTCTGTTAAAGAACTGCGCTCCCTTGGTATTCAACCTGACACGGTTGTATTACGTACAGAAATGCCTATCAGTCAGGAAATGAAAGAAAAGATTGCTTTATTCTGTGACATTAACGAAAAAGCTGTTATTGAAGCAGGCGACGCTGAAACATTATACGATGTGCCATTAACATTGCAGGAACAGAATTTAGATCAATTAACATGTGATCATTTTGGATTAACTTGTGGAACTGCAGATATGGGAGAATGGAATGATCTCGTTAACCGAGTGAAGAATCTACAAAATCATACGAAGATTGCAATTGTAGGTAAATATGTCGAGCTTCCAGATGCTTATATTTCTGTTGTTGAGGCATTAAAACATGCAGGGTACTCCTATGACAGTGATGTTACAATTGACTGGATCAATTCTGAGGAAATCACAGCAGATAACGTTGAGGAAAAGCTTTCTGATGCAGACGGAATTCTAGTACCTGGTGGATTCGGAGATCGTGGAATAGAAGGTAAAATTGACGCGATCCGTTATGCTCGTGAGAATAAAGTACCTTTCTTAGGTATCTGCTTAGGTATGCAACTTGCTACTGTAGAGTTTGCTCGTAACGTACTTGGATTGAAAGGTGCTCATTCTGCTGAAATCGATCCAACTACACCTCATCCGATTATCGACTTGCTTCCTGAGCAAAAGGATATTGAAGACATGGGCGGAACACTACGTCTTGGCGTGTACCCTTGTAAACTTACAGACGGTACTCGTACGAAGGAAGCTTACGGGGAAGAGGTTATATACGAACGCCACCGTCACCGCTATGAATTTAATAACCAGTATCGTGAGCAAATGCAGGATGCAGGTTTTGAATTCTCAGGGACAAGCCCAGACGGTCGCTTAGTAGAAATTGTTGAACTATCAGACCACCCTTGGTTCGTAGCTTCACAGTTCCACCCTGAGTTCAAGTCACGTCCTACACGTCCACAACGTTTATTCCATGACTTTGTTGGAGCAAGCTTAAAACAGAAATAGACAGCTACTAAAAAAGGGTTGTGGCAAAAGCCACAACCCTTTTATTCATATTCATCGATGATTTCTTTTGTTGTTACGTAAATAGCCATGTACACATAAAACATAGCGATTACGGATGGAAAGCCTATTCGATCCATATCAAAAGGGAGCAACGGGCCTGCTGTTTTCGTATCAATGTGAAAATCAGCGACTTCCTGCAATGGGTTTTCTTCTTTCGTTAAGGCTGAGATTTGAATAACCTGTGCACCTTGTTTTTGAACCGTATTGACTAGAGCTAGTGCTTCTTCATCATTTGCAAATCGTGATGCAATAATGACACGGTCAATAGAGGATAATGAAATGTCTTCATTATACACATGCTGTTTAGGTAAGGTTTCTGGACCTTCCTCTACTTCATGGATCAGTGATTTCATTTCACCTGTTCCCCAGACATAAATGTGTCCTTCACCCACAATAGCTTGAGCTAAAGCTCTTGCAGCATCTTCAATATGGAGTGTTTCTTTTTCATTTATGCGTTGAAATGTACCTGTTAATTGTGTGGCAAGCATTTTTAACATGAGAAATATCTCCTTATATTTGAAACGTTTTATCTTCTCGTTCGTCTATTAGTAAGGATAGCATAATACGGCCGAATTATAGAAGGGAACGATTTTGCACATTAGATGCAGGAGAATACCATATGTAAAACGAACTAAACAGATAGACATTTATACGCACAAAAAACTTTATACAGTTAGGACGTGATGGAGTAATGGCTAAAACGGTATTGGTAGTAGATGACCAACCTGGAATTCGTATGCTACTCGAGGAAGTAATTAAGAGTGAGGGGTTTAATGTGCTTCAAGCTGTTACAGGTGAAGAAGCTCTTTCAGTAGTCAGGGAAAAACATCCGGACCTA
This sequence comes from Pontibacillus sp. HMF3514, assembly GCF_009858175.1. GTDB lineage: Bacteria > Bacillota > Bacilli > Bacillales > BH030062 > Pontibacillus. Next base: position 3,610,493 of record NZ_CP047393.1, on the reverse strand, counting down.
ATGCTATTGGACTATAAGCTGCCCGTTAAAGATGGAATAGAAGTTATTGAAGATCTTGAAAAGGAAAATATTCATATTGCATCCGTACTAATGAGTGGTTTAGCAGAAGATGAATTGAAAGATGCACATCAGCATGAAAGTGTGCTAGAAGTTGTTGCTAAACCATTTAATATTCAAGAGATGAAAGATATTATTGTTAATCTTTTGAAATAATTAAAACGTCATATAATTGCGAAAATATCTTTTTTAAAGATGAAAACGTTATCTTGTGGATGGACTGTTGCGCCGCTTAAATGTAGTTGGTATTCTAATAATGTTGAGAGAAAAACTACATAACAGAATCTTGCCAGCAAAAAGTGAACAAGCTATAGGTTGACAAGTTCTGTGAGAATATAAAGGAGGATCTAGTCCATGCCACTAGTATCGATGAAAGAAATGTTAGAAACGGCTAAAGAAAACCGTTATGGTGTTGGCCAATTTAACTTAAACAACCTTGAGTACGCTCAAGCTATCCTACAAGCTGCTGAAGAAGAGCAGTCTCCTGTAATCTTAGGTGTATCTGAAGGTGCAGCCCGTTACATGGGTGGATTTAACGTAGTAGTATCTATGGTTAAAGCACTTATGGATTCTTATGGTACAACTGTTCCTGTAGCAATTCACTTAGACCATGGTTCTAGCTTCGAAAAGTGTGCTGAAGCGATCCATGCTGGTTTCACTTCTGTTATGATCGACGCTTCTCACGATCCACTTGAAGAGAACATTGCTCTAACGAAAAAAGTTGTAGAGCTTGCTCATATTCATGGTGTATCTGTTGAAGCAGAACTTGGCCGTGTTGGTGGTCAAGAAGATGACATCATTGTTGACGATGCTGAAGCAGCTTACGCAATCCCATCTGAGTGTAAACAACTTGTTGACCAAACAAACGTTGACGTATTTGCACCAGCTCTAGGTTCTGTACACGGTCACTACAAAGGTGAACCAAACTTAGGTTTCGACCGCATGGAAGAAATCATGGGTCTTGTAGATAAGCCACTTGTACTACACGGTGGTACTGGTATCCCAACAGAAGATATCAAGAAAGCAATCCGTTTCGGAACTGCAAAAATTAACGTAAACACTGAAAACCAAGTTGCGCAAACACAAGCTTTTCGTGACACGCTAGCTGAAAAGCCAGAACTATTTGATCCTCGTAAATACCTTGGACCTGGTCGTGACGCGATCAAGCAAACGGTTATCGGTAAAATGCGCGAATTTGGTTCTTCTAACCAAGCATAAACTTCTAAAAGCTTAAGCACCCATTCAGCAACTTATGGACTGCCCCACACCATGTGGGCTTAAGTGCACGAGTCGTTGGGTGCTGAAGCTGGACAATAGATCGAAGCCGCCGTATTACTCGGCGGTTTCTCTTTTAGGGTCCTGAAAGCGTTTTAGTTTGAAAGGCCGAGTCATATTAGACTATTTAAAAAAGCTTTTTATATGGGATAAAGTAGAGGTGTGCATAAAAATGAAGCGTGCACTTTCTTAAATTCGGGTAATGAATCTAGACGACTAATGATAACACATGGGAGGAAATCAACTATGAAATTTTTTATTGATACAGCAAATATTGACGAAATCCGAGAAGCAAATGCTTTAGGCGTTTTATCTGGAGTCACAACCAACCCATCTCTTGTTGCTAAAGAGGGTGTATCTTTTCACGATCGTTTGAATGAAATTACGAAAGAAGTAGATGGTTCCGTAAGTGCTGAGGTAATTGCTGAGGATGTTGAGGGAATGTTAGAAGAGGCAAAGGATCTTGTTGCAATTGCACCTAATATTACCATTAAAGTTCCTATGACACTAGAAGGTTTAAAAGCTGTTAAAAAGCTAAGCGAAAAAGGGGTTAAGACAAACGTTACACTTATTTTCTCTGCTAACCAGGCGTTATTAGCGGCGCGAGCAGGAGCTACGTATGTATCTCCATTCTTGGGTCGTCTTGATGATATCGGCCAAGATGGAATGGAATTAATTAAACAAATCTCTGACATTTTCGATATTCATGGACTGGAAACAGAAATCATTGCAGCTTCTGTTCGCCACCCTATTCACGTAACAGAAGCTGCACTAAACGGTGCGCATATTGCTACGATTCCATTAAAAGTGTTAAAACAGTTAGTGAAGCATCCACTAACAGATGCGGGGATTGAAAAATTCCTTGCAGATTGGAAAAAACAAAGTTAGTATGAACATGGAAAAATTGTGTAAAATAAGGTTATCAAATTTTTCAACCTTCCAGATTTGAATTATAGGATTACCTTACATGAAAAGACGTTGCATTCACAAAAGTGAACATCGTTCTTTTCTGAAAGTTTGCCTAGGGAAGAAGGGAGTTCATCATGGAAAAACTGCTTGTTGAAGGTGGCAACTCTTTAAGGGGAGAGGTACGCGTTAGTGGAGCGAAAAATAGTGCAGTGGCATTGCTTCCAGCGGCAATTTTAGCTGAATCCCCAGTGACGATTGAAGGGTTACCCAACATATCTGATGTAGGCACTCTAAGTCATTTGCTAGAAGAAATAGGTGGCCAAGTATCGAAACAAGGTGAAGACATCTATATTGATCCATCTCGTATGATCTCAATGCCATTACCAAATGGGAAAGTGAAGAAACTACGTGCTTCCTATTACTTCATGGGGGCGATGCTAGGTCGTTTCAAAAAGGCTGTCATTGGCCTTCCAGGTGGATGTCATTTAGGACCTCGTCCAATTGACCAGCATATTAAGGGATTTGAAGCTTTAGGAGCAGAGGTAACGAATGAACAAGGCGCGATTTATTTACGTGCAGAGGAGCTTCGCGGTGCACGCATTTATTTGGATGTAGTCAGTGTAGGAGCGACAATTAACATTATGCTTGCTGCTGTAAAAGCTAAAGGAACAACCGTTATTGAAAATGCGGCAAAAGAACCTGAAATCATTGATGTAGCAACGCTTCTTGCAAGTATGGGAGCTAAAATTAAAGGTGCTGGAACAGATGTCATCCGTATTGAAGGAGTCGATAAATTAAATGGTTGTAAGCACACCATTATTCCTGATCGGATTGAAGCTGGAACCTACACGATTATGGCTGCTGCAATGGGTGAAGAGGTTTTGATCGATAACGTAATTCCTCAACATTTAGAATCTCTAATTGCTAAGTTAAGGGAAATGGGCGTATCAGTTCAGACTAGCGATGATCAAATGATTGTAAAACGGGATAAACCAATCTCAAGTGTGGATATTAAAACGCTTGTGTATCCAGGTTTTCCGACAGACTTACAACAACCGTTTACATCGTTGTTAACCCAAGCCTCTGGTACTGGAGTTGTGACAGATACGATCTATCAAGCACGTTTCAAACACATTGATGAGCTCCGCCGTATGAATGCGGATATAAAAGTAGAGGGAAGCTCAGCCATTGTGAATGGCCCTGTTTCGTTAGAAGGAGCAAAAGTAAAAGCAAGTGATTTACGTGCAGGAGCAGCTCTTATTGTAGCTGGCTTAATGGCTAACGGAGTTACTGAAATTACAGGCCTTGATCACATCGATCGTGGTTATGAAAACCTAACAGAAAAGCTCAATAATCTGGGAGCAAACGTATGGCGTGAACAGATGACTGAAGAAGAAGTTGAGCAATTTCAAAACTCATAAGAAAAGCGTAAGCGCCCGTTTAGCAACGAAGGGACTGGACTGAGCCCGTAGTACGATAAAGGAAACACGAAGAGCGTAGCGATTCCATGTTGACTTATAGTACGGAGGCGAGGGAAGTCCATTCGTTGCTGGGCGCTGAAGCTGGACAATAATAAAAGAGTTCGGCTGGTAAGTTTCTTCTGGAGACTAGCCGAACTCTGCTACATATAGAGAATGTTTCGTTTATTGAAAGGGGAAGTAAGACACAAAACAGAGAAGCACAAGGGGAGGAAGCAAGCGATGGAAAGAAGTTTAACAATGGAGTTAGTTCGTGTAACAGAAGCAGCCGCATTAGCATCAGCTCGCTGGATGGGAAGAGGGAAGAAGGACGAAGCGGATGACGCAGCAACAAGTGCCATGCGTGACGTTTTTGATACAATCCCTATGAAAGGGCGAGTTGTAATCGGAGAAGGTGAAATGGACGAGGCTCCTATGCTTTATATTGGAGAAACACTAGGTAACGGTTATGGTCCACGCGTGGACGTTGCAGTGGATCCTTTAGAAGGAACGAACATCGTAGCTCAAGGTACTTGGAATGCTTTATCCGTTTTAGCTGTGGCAGATCACAGTAAGTTACTTCATGCACCTGATATGTATATGGATAAAATTGCAGTTGGTCCTGAAGCTGTTGGAAAAGTTGATATTAATGCATCTGTAACAGAAAATTTGAAGGCGGTTGCAGCTGCTAAGAATAAAGATGTTGAAGATGTTGTAGCTATTGTTTTAAACCGTAAACGTCATCAAGGTATTATTGATGAAATTCGTGAGGCTGGTGCTCGTATTAAGCTCATTTCTGACGGTGATGTAGCTGCTGCCATCAATACAGCTTTCGATCATACAGGTGTAGACATTTTATTTGGTAGTGGTGGAGCGCCTGAAGGCGTTTTAGCTGCAACAGCATTGAAATGTTTAGGCGGTGAAATTCAAGGTAAACTGCTACCTGAAAATGATGAACAGAGAGCTCGTTGTGAAAAGATGGGGATTGATGACATCGATCGTGTTCTATACATGGATGATTTCTGTGGGGGAGACGATGCCATCTTTACAGCTACAGGTGTAACGGATGGTGAACTACTAAAAGGTGTTCAGTTTAAAGGCATGAAAGCCACAACTCAAACCGTGGTTATGCGTGCGAAATCAGGAACTGTTCGCTTCATTGACGGAAACCACTCTCTTAAAAAGAAACCGAATCTTGTTATAAAGTAACTACTCAAGGAGGTGCCTCTACCCTTAGCGGGTGGGCACCTTTCTAAATAGAAGTTCCAAAAATAAAAATTAGTTGAATAAAGGTATAGAAAAAGGTTAAAATGATAGATGTTAATTAAATGTATTAATAGTTTTTAAGCCCCGTTGGCAAACTTCCATTCTAGCTTCTAAAAATTTTCCTTCAAATGAGTATTTTTTGTCCCTGAAAACAGAAGCTATTTCAATTTTTCTTTTTCTTTCAAACGAATATTGAAGACCCACTGATCAGACGATTGAAACGAGCTATGTTCAATCGCAATTAAGGATCTTCGTTTTCCAGTAATGAATAAAATAAAATACAGGTGTGGTGATATTGTGTCTGCTTCATTATCTATTTCGCATTTAGAGACATTAAATTTAAAAGAGCTATACTCGCTCGCCAAAGAATATAGAGTTTCTTATTATGCGAAGCTGACAAAACGTGAACTTATTTTTGCTATTTTAAAAGCACAAGCTGAAAAAGATGGATTTCTTTTCATGGATGGTATTCTGGAAATTATCCCTTCTGAAGGATTCGGATTCTTACGTCCAATCAACTATTCGCCAAGTGCTGAAGATATCTACATTTCTGCTTCTCAAATTCGCCGTTTTGATTTAAGAAACGGAGATAAAGTATCCGGTAAGGTACGTCCTCCAAAAGAAAATGAACGTTACTATGGTCTTTTACATGTTGATGCAGTTAATGGTGAAAACCCTGAAACGGCTAAAGAACGTGTACACTTCCCAGCTCTAACGCCATTATACCCAGATGTTCAAATGGGGCTTGAAACAGAAAGTAAAAAGCTATCAACGCGTATCATTGATCTTATGACGCCAGTTGGTTTTGGACAACGTGGTTTAGTTGTAGCACCGCCAAAAGCTGGTAAAACCATGTTACTTAAGCAAATTGCAAACAGCATTTCTAAAAACCATCCAGACTCGAAGTTGATTATCTTACTTGTGGATGAGCGTCCAGAGGAAGTAACAGATATCGAGCGATCTGTGCAAGATGGTGTTGATGTTGTAAGCTCAACATTTGATGAGGTACCAGAAAACCATATTAAAGTATCTGAACTTGTTTTAGAACGTGCAATGCGTCTAGTAGAGCACAAAAAAGACGTTATTATCTTAATGGATAGTATCACGCGTCTTGCTCGTGCGTATAACTTAGTTATTCCACCAAGTGGCCGTACGCTTTCTGGTGGTATTGATCCAGCTGCATTCCACCGTCCAAAACGTTTCTTCGGTGCGGCACGTAACATTGAAGAAGGTGGAAGCCTAACGATTCTTGCTACAGCGCTAGTCGATACAGGCTCTCGTATGGATGATGTGATTTATGAAGAGTTCAAAGGTACAGGGAACATGGAATTACATCTTGATCGTAATCTTGCTGAACGACGTATTTTCCCAGCTATCGATATTATGCGTTCCGGTACACGAAAAGAAGAACTACTCCTTCCAAAAGATCACGTCGAGAAGATTTGGGCGATCCGCAAAACAATGGGAGACCAGCATGACTTTGTTGATCGATTCCTGCGTCGCTTAAAATCTTCTAAAAATAATGATGAATTTTTTCAAATTATGGATGAAGAAATGAAAGGGAAGTCGCATTCTCGCCGCTCGTAGCCATTTTAAAATAAAATGATAGGTTGCAACTTTAAAGTGACCTTGTTATAATCTTTCTATGTGAGTTTCGATAGAGGCTGATAGAAGTCAGCCATATACCGACTCTTAAAATAACTCTGTTCCCCAAGGGTTCAGGGCAATAAGGAGTGGAAAAGCATGAAGGAAGGACTTCACCCGAATTATCGTAAGGTAGTATTCCTAGACACTAGTTCTGATTTCAAATTTCTAACGGGTTCTACACTTAGCTCTGAGGAGACTATCGAGTGGGAAGACGGTAACACGTACCCATTAATCCGTGTTGAAATTAGTTCAGCTTCACATCCATTCTACACAGGTAAGCAGAAAGCTGACAAAGCTGGTGGCCGTGTAGATCGCTTTAAGAAAAAATACAACATTAAGTAAGTTTTTCTTACTTGAAATTAAAAAACAGGCAAATTGTCTATCCTTTTGCCTGTTTTTTTATACGTTAAGGAGTCTAAATTCATGATGTAGAGGCTTGTCAAACGACCCGTTCTCTCATATGATGAATAAAAGGCTGGTGACATTAACCAGTTTTATGCAATATTAATGTTTATAATGTTTTAGTAAATGATAAATGTACAACCTTTGAGAAAAGTCACGAAAGTAGAAGGGAGAGACCCGCTTGTGCATGTAATGAAACAAAGCGGTTGGCTCGAAGTGATCTGTGGTAGCATGTTCTCAGGAAAATCAGAAGAACTGATTCGCAGAGTACGACGTGCTACATACGGAAACCTTTCCGTACGCGTATTTAAGCCAATCATCGATAATCGTTATTCTGAAGAATCCATTGTCTCTCACAATGGAACGTCGATTTTAGCTCGTCCGATCGAACACTCTGAGGATATGTTTGACTACATTGATGAAAATGTCGATATCATCGGAATTGATGAAGTACAATTTTTTGATGAAAATGTTGTTGAGGTAGCACAAACCTTAGCTGAACGTGGACATCGTGTTATTGTGGCTGGACTTGATTTGGACTTCCGCGGGAAACCCTTCGCTTGTGTACCACACTTAATGGCATTAGCGGAATCTGTTACAAAGTTAAGCGCGATTTGTCCAGTTTGCGGATCCCCAGCAAGTCGCACACAACGTTTGATTGATGGCAAACCAGCTTCCTATGATGACCCTGTAATCCTAGTGGGAGCATCAGAATCATACGAGCCAAGATGCCGTCATCATCATGAAGTACCAAACAGACCCAGGCACATCTTAAAAGCAAAACAATCTCAGTAAACCTCGCTCTCGCAGCGAGGTTTTTTCTTATCCAAAAAGTGCCACTGGTAGTACAGATGCATGTGGGCAAGCTAATACCAAATCAGGTAAAAGGAGGACCCACAATGCGATTTATAATGGTAAGCATGACCATAATGATGGCACTTATACTAGGAGCTTGTGCAACAAATCCTCAAGGAACACAAGAAGTTCGTGACGTTCAATCCTTGAATAACAAAAATACGGACACGTTGAAAGATCACAACCCAACGAAAAATGGCTATAATCTGCAAAACGAAAGTCCAATGCAAATGAACCAAGTAGGCGAAACGTGGGGGCTTAAGCAAGACAAGCGAAAAATCTTTGAAGCAGTCGAAGAAGTTCCAAATGTTGAAGTTCGCCGTGTTAACTTTAACGGAAGCACAGCGCACGTACGCGTGAAAGCAACCGCTATAAGCGGAAGTGACGAACGTATTGCTTTAACGAACAAATTAAGAAGAAAAATCGAAGGCGCACTACCACGCTATAAAATCCGAGTTTATGTAAGTCAATAACCTAGACCATCCGCATGTTCTTTAGAACATGCGGATTTTTCTTTGAAGGTGAAAGCCCTCTGGGGGGAGCTGATTGCGCAGCTCTATTTTTTATGTTCACTAAATTGTCAAAACACTCTTCCCCTCTAAAGAGAGCGCATGTTTGAAGGACTTTGTATTTTTCCCCTGTGATTTACTTCACATCATTGAAAAACGTTATCAATTAAGCTGAAGACAAACTTATATAAAGGGGATGATCACAATGGCAGATTCAGGGTTGGATCACAGTAAAGAATTGGACCAAGAATCTAATACATCATCGAAAGGAACGTACTTTTCGCTTGGCGTTTTGGCCGCAGTAATTTTAATTACGTATTTCATTTTATACGGACTTTATATGATTCGACTTTAAAGGGGGGGATAGAACATGAGTAGATCTGAAATTATATGGCTTGCACTAAGTTTTGGTATGTTAATGGCTTTCATGCTTGCTACAGGATATCAAACCTTTGCTTTGGAAATGGGTCCACCTAGTCACGGTGAGACAATCGATCCACAGAGGGTAGATGAAACAGCACCATTCGATCAACCAGGGATTAAAAAAATTGGAGAAAATGAATATGAAGTTGTTATGACTATGCAAATATTTAGTTTTAACCCAAGTGATATAGAAATTCCTGCAGGTGCAACAGTTCATTTTATTTTAACTTCAAAAGACGTAACGCATGGTTTTCAGGTAGCTGGTACAAATATTAATGCTATGGTTATGCCTGGTCATATTCAAAAAATCACTCAGAAATTTGATCGTCCTGGTGAATATTTGGTTTTATGTAATGAGTATTGTGGGGCAGGTCACCAATTGATGAGTACAAGGATTTATGTGAAATAAAGGGGGGGTAACAATGGAAACAGCTCTTAATGAATCCTATATACAAAAAGTAAATCGGTACATGGGACTTCAGCGTGAGGATGCTAGAATATCGAAATCATATCTATTTGTAGCGTTTGTAGCATTACTGCTTGGGGGGGTATTAGGGTTATTACAAGGACTTAATCGTGCAGGGATGTTAGAACTCCCTTCATGGTTAAATTATTATCAGATTTTAACGGCACACGGAGTGTTACTAGTTCTTGTGTTAACGGCCTTTTTTACGATCGGTTATTTTTATGCCGGTCTGTCTCACACATTAGGAGGTCTTCTTCCAAAAGTAAGAAAGATGGCGTGGATTGGGTTTAGTTTGAAGATTGTTGGTTTTGTGTTTGCCGTTATTCCAATTCTGATGAATCAAGCGTCTGTTTTATATACGTTCTATCCTCCAATGGCTGCATCACCTTATTTCTACATTGGATTAGTGCTTATTATTGTAGGGGTGTGGATGTGTGCGTTTGGGGCATTTATCAATGTTGCTCATTGGAGAAAGTACAATCGCGGACAAAGTTTACCGATTTTTTCATTCTTTGCAACAGGTGTGTTTGTTCTCTTGTTTTTTGGGAGTATTCCTGTAGCCATAGAGGTTTTCATGATTATTCCTTGGGCTTTCGGATGGGTAGAAACGATTAATGTGATGTTAAGTCGGACCCTGTTTTGGGCATTTGGACATACATTGGTTAACATCTGGTATCTGACAGCAGTCTCTGCATGGTATGTAATTGTTCCGAAAGTTATAGGAGGTCGCCGTTTTAGTGATACATTAACTCGTATTGTGGTTATTCTGCTTGTTGTTATGAATATACCGGGTGGTTTTCATCATCAAATCGTTGATCCCGGCATCTCACAAGAAGTGAAATTCTTACATGTCTTTATGAGTCTTTCAATTGCATTCCCATCATTAATGACGGCATTTGCAATGTTCTCTGTATTTGAGCGGACAGGTAGGAAGAAAGGGGGAAAAGGTTTATTAGGTTGGTACAAAAAACTACCTTGGGGTGATGTTCGGTTCTTGGCCCCTATGATAGCCATGATTGCCTTCATAGTTGGCGGCGCTGGTGGGATTGTTCAATCAACGAACCAATTGAACCAAGTCGTGCATAACACGATGTGGATTGTAGGCCATTTTCACATAACGGTAGGAACTTCGGTTATCTTAACATTCTTCGGGATTAGTTATTGGTTAATTCCTTATATTTCTAATCGTACATTAACTCCTAAGATCAATCGATTAGGAGTCATTCAGACTATCATTTGGACAGCTGGAATGCTGTTTATGGCAGGGGCTATGCACTATGTTGGGTTACTTGGTGCACCGCGCAGAACGTCTTATACCACTTATGGAGAAAGTGCTACTGCATTGGGGTGGGACCCATTCATGATCTTGATTGCAATCGGTGGGGTTCTATTAATTGTAGGTGTACTGCTTCAAGTGTATGCTGTTTTCCATCTCATGTTCCGTGCTCCGAAAGGGGAAACAGAATTTCCGATCGCTGAAAGGGAAGAACATGATACCTATACTCCATATTGGACAGAACGTTGGGGAAATTGGATTGTGATTATGCTATTACTGATTGCCATGGGATATGTGATTCCAATTGTGGACTTCACAATCAACGCTCCCCCAGGATCACCACCTATTAAAACGTGGTGATGAAACATAAAGAGGTAGTCTTTTCATAGACTATCTCTCTATTTTTTTAACATTAGAAGGTGGTGGTCGTGGTGGTGAATAATAGACATCAAGGAGTGGCTCTGCTACTTGTATTACTATTTGGAGGTATATTGTTCTATCTAGGAACAGATGGGTTTCGCGTATTTACTGCAGAAGAAGCTAGAGTGAATCAATTAATGGAGGAAAAACCACAGCTTCCGGAAATAACATTAGAGGATAGTGAAGGGCAATCATACCTCTCCTCTAAATTTAAAGGGAAATATGTGTTGATGACGTTTTTTTACACAGCTTGTTCAACAGTTTGTCCTCAGCTAGAAAGAAATATGGAACGTGTCTATGATCGTATCCCGAAGACATACTTAGGAGAAGATATTGTATTTTTAAGTGTTAGTTTTGACACAAGTCGGGATGATCCCGCTACGTTACATTCCTATCAAAAATATTTCAAGGTGGATGGAGATACGTGGAGGATGGTAAGGGTTCCGGATTCAGTTGAATTGGAATCGTTATTAGATGTGTTTGGTGTTATTGTGATTCCTGATAATAATGGGAATTTCGCGCATAATTCTGCCTTTTATTTAGTGAATCGAAAAGGGGCTCTTACGGAAGTCATGGATTATACGAAAGTTGAAGAAGCAGCGGATACAATTGTTGCACTGCTTGAACAAGGGGGAGGAAAGAAATGAAACAATCATTAATCGGCCTCTTACTTTTCATCATTTTATCACTTCCTCCTGTGGTGACATTATTAGAATCAATTATGATCGTTCATATGCACATGCAAATGCCGTTGTTGGTCATTGCTGGGGCCTTATTTGGTCGTTACTTTCAAATTCAGTTCCCTCACTTTTGGGAAAAATGGAATGGTAATGGAGTACCTGGAATTACGTTATTTGTCATAATCGCAGTCTATTGGAGTATTCCGCGGACTATGGATGATGCTTTAACGTATCCAAGTGTAGAAGTATTTAAGTTTATGAGCTTATTTTTATTAGCGGGAGTGCCTCTCTATGACAGTTGGAAGAGACTTAAAGTTACATTAAAAAAATCTGTCTTCATCTTGTTCACAATATTGTTTTTAGGCTTGGGGTGGCTATATCTGAATGCCACTCAACAATTGTGCAACAACTACTTGCTCATCGATCAAATCACACTTGGCTGGGGATCTGCAGCTATGGGTGTATGTCTTGCAATTTATTTGTTATACACGACCTTTACGGATCCCTCTAAATACGAATGAGGTGTAGTGTGGATGACTTTGAAACAAGAATTTATATCTTTTCACTCTCTTATGAAAGGAATAGAAAACTCTAGCAACAAGGCTTGTCGCTAGAGTTTCTTTATTTTGTTAATCAATTTCGTTTAGGAAATGGCTCTTGGAAATAAAATATTATTTTCTAAGTGAATGTGCTCGAATAGATCTTGTTCTAGTGCTTCTAGTCTTTGATAGACGAGACGATACGTGCCACATGCATCATGGGGAGGTGTAAAGTCATTCGTAACTTGACGCATTTCCTTTAGAAGGTTTCCAGCATGCTGATGTTCTTCCTCTAAGCTTTCCACCACTTTCATTAATTTCTCTTGATTTTCAATGCTTGGAATTTGTTCGTACTCCAGAAGTAAAGGGAAGTCTTCAAATTCTTCTTTTATAAGGTGTTGCTCAAGCTCTATCTTGAGTTCATTAAATAGTTTATGGATAGTGCCTAAGTGTGGCTGGGATTGTCCGTGCACACGGAAGACTTTAGTGACATAGGGACTTAGCTGTGGTAGTTCTTCATTCAAATATTTATGATGTTTGTTAACGATGTGATTAATTAACTCTTGTGAAGAGGATGAATTCCAATCAATGTTTTTTTCTTGTAATGCCTTCGTATCTTGATAGAGTGTGTTTAATTGTTCCACTACTTCTTCAGAAGATAAGCCTCTTTCCTGAATGGCTTCAACAAGCGGGCGGTTACCTCCACAACAGAAATCAATTCGATAAGACTTAAATAAATCACTTGCTCGTGGGAATTGAGTGACAATATCTCGGATGATGGACGTTTCGCTAAAGGTTTGTTGCATGATAATCCCTCCATAATGGTTTGTGAATGTGTTTCTAGAAAAAGCATACCAATGAAACGTTTACGTTCTTGTGATATGAGTCACAATTCGTGGTAGGATTTTCTAACATTCTGTGAACATCATGAGAATTAGACGATAAGATCCCTTTCTAATGTAGCGGGGTGGATGATGTAATACCCTTTTTCATCTATTTTTAATAGGTTTTGTTTCTTTAATTGATTTAATGTTCGACTAACGGTTTCTCTTGTTGTACCAATCATTTTGGCAAGTTCTCGGTTCGTGAAATGGGTCGTGAGGATAAAATGATCCCCTGATTGACGTCCATTGGTTTTAGAGAGGCGAATTAATAGCTTTATGACTTGCTCGTACGTATTATTCAGGATTTTTTCTTCCAGGCGATCGTGTAAATCAATAATCTTTTCTCCAAGTACTCGAAATAACTTGATACAAAGCTCCGGATATAGAATGAGAATATTTTCAAATTCTTTGATGGGTGTCACAATTAACTGAGCTTTTTCCACGATCTCAGCATTGGCTGGAAAGTCACCTCCCCTAAAGAATCCTGCGTGAGGAAACATTTCACCGGACTGTAGAACAGACACAATTTGTTCCTTTCCAGATTGATCCATCTTGTAAATCTTCACAGTACCGGAATGTATGAAAAATACTCGATCCAGTTTATCCCCTTGCATAAACACAATGGATCTAGGGTTGTAAATTCTGCATGAGGAGATTTCAATAAAAGGGTCTAGTTCTGATTCTGATAGTTCTTTAAATAAGGGCACAGTTCGGAAATGATCCTTGATCTCATTACGATTCATTCTGTGTACACCTCTCTATAGATTTGATTTAGATGTGGCTTTCTTTTCTCTCATACTTTGTGGAATGTAAATACATGCAGGTTCACTCTCTAAATAATCCCCTGTTAAAGCGTATGCCCGAGATCGAGACCCTCCGCATACAAAGCGGAATTCACATTGACCACATTTCCCTTTATATAAGTCAGGGTTTCGTAATTCTCTAAAAATGGAGGAATTTCGATATATATCTGGTAAAGGTGTTTCTCGGACATTTCCTGCCTTAATGGGTAGAAGGCCACTTGGATAGACATCCCCAATATGAGAGATAAACACAAAGCCATTCCCGTCATTCACACCATGTGGTGCCCGTCCAAGACCATCAAATTGTCCTGTTTTACCCTCATGCAAAGCATTGGAGTACATAATTTCTTTATTCTTGTCTTTGTTTTTACGCATTTTATCTGAGATCACCACACGTCTATAGTGCTGGGCAGCAGTGGTTTTGATATCAAATGATACTCGGTTGCTTAAATCATTAAGCCAGCGAAAAACTTTTTCGTGCTCGACTGGTGAGATCATATCTTTGCTTTGCCCTCTTCCAGTAGGAACAAGGAAAAAGACACTCCAAAGCACACAATCTAACTGTTCAATTAATGATGCCATTTCTTCTAAGACATCAATATTGTATCGGGAAATAACCGTGTTTATTTGTAGTGGAAGTTTTAGTTCATGTATATAGTCAATTGCGTTCATTGTTAAGTCAAATGACCCTGATGTTCCCCGGAAGTGATCATGGATCTCTGCAGTCGGTCCATCTAAACTAAAGGCCCACCGTGAAAGACCAATATCCTTCGCTTTTTTGATAGCTTCTTTGGTCACATTTGGGGTTGCACTAGGTGTCATAGATACACGAACCCCCTTCTGAATCGCGTATGAGGCAATATCATACACATCTGGTCTCATTAATGGGTCTCCACCAGTGAAGACCAACATAGGGTTATCCATTTCATAAATCGAATCAATTAATCTTTTGCCTTCCTCAAAATCAAGTTCTAATGGGTGACGTTTGTATTGTGCTTCTGCTCGACAGTGAAGACAATGTAATTCACATGCTCTCGTTAGTTCCCAGATGACAATAAAAGGATTTTCATTAAAGTCTCTGTTCCTCATATATACCCCTCCAATTTATCTATAAGTCAATCGTATAAAAAGATAGGGTCGAAGTAAGTGAAATACATCACATCCTTCATCTGATTCTGGGTCTATAATAAACCTATACTTATAAAAGAAGGTGAAGAGATGAAGTTATTACTACCGAAACAACATGGAGCATGGGCCATGCTGCTTGTTCCTTTTATTTTAGGTATTACGTCTAGTGAATTCTCTTGGGTTCACTTGCCATTATTGTTGGGCTGGTTGGGACTCTATTTATCTACTTATCCTATGCTTATGGTTTTTAAAGGGAAGAAAAGGGACCTTCATTTGAAATGGACGGGGATTTATATGGGGATTGCTATTATATTTCTGGTTGTCGTACTTCTTAATGAATGGAGAATGATGATCTTTGGGTTGTTCATGTTGCCTTTATTTCTCATTAATATTTACTATGCTAAGAAGAAAAAAGACCGTGCATTTGCTAATGATGTAACAGCTATTATTGTGTTTTGTATTGGTGGAGCGGCAAGCTATTATCTTGGGGCAGGAACATTAGATATGAAGGGATGGAGTGTTGTTTCTCTATCGTTTTTATTTTTTTTAGGAAGTACATTTTATATTAAAACCATGATTCGGGAAAAGAAGAATGCAAAATTTAAATGGTACTCCTGGATATATCACGTCCTATTAATCATAGGAGTTGTTTTGATTACAGGTTCTTTCATGTGGGGGATTCCCTTTATCCCAAGTGTAATTCGAGCTTTTGTTCTATATGGTAAGAAGCTTACGATTATGCAAATTGGTATTATCGAGATTATAAATTCATTATATTTCCTCGTTGTTTTAATCATATTGTTGTAGGTTACGTGTTTGATTTTAATGCATCAATATAAAAAACCCATGTCTCTTCTATGTAGGAGGCATGGGTTTCTTGTATTAATGAGCTTTCTGGGCAATCATATTATCCACTCTTGCAGCTAACTGATCATAATGGTGAGAAAGGTTTGAATTTCCTTCGTAAATGGATGGAGTTTGAGTCATCTCATTTGGTTCTTCAATCGGTAAACGAGCTAACACGTCTGTATCTAATGTATCAGCTAAAAGATCCCCGCCATCTTTTCCAAAAATATAGTATTTCTCACTCTTATCCTTGGGTTGGAAATAAGACATGTTCTCTACAATTCCTAAAATATCGTGATTTGCTTTAATCGTCATTTTTCCTGCTCGCTCAGCTACAAGTGATGCGGTCTGATGAGGAGTTGTAACGATAATCTCTTTACTTTGCGGGATATGGTGATGTAAATCTAAGGCAACATCTCCTGTGCCTGGTGGCATATCAATGATGCAATAGTCTAATTTCCCCCACGTTACATCATTTTTAAAATGTTCTACCATTTTTCCGAGCATCGGTCCTCTCCAAACGACGGGATCATTATCTTTAACGAGAAATCCCATGGACATAACCTTCACGCCATGTGACTCAATTGGAATGATTCGTCCATTGAAGGTTTTCGGTCGATTGGTAAGGTTCATCATCTTAGGCACGCTGAATCCGTAAATATCAAGGTCTATTAACGCCACATCAAATCCTTTACGAGCTAAGGCAATGGCTAAGTTGACGGAGACGGTGGATTTTCCTACCCCACCTTTCCCACTTGTTACTGCAATAACTTCTCCTGATAACATTGTTCACACCTCGTTCATAATTTTATAAAAAAATCTTTCCCTGTGATGTATTTCACAGTCGTTAAACTTACATTTTTGTACACTGAGGATAGTTGATCATAGCAATAAGGACGTAGTGTCTATAGATAATGTAACAAATGATGTATGAATTAGATGTTAAAAAAGTCACAGGGGGGCTTATAAATAATGAAATCTTTAGAGAGGTCGTTTTATTCCAAGAGTAGTAAATATTCGTTCATTGTTGTCTTACTGCTGTTTTTCTCCATATGGATAGGGACAGAGAATTTTTTGCATTTTGATATGGCTTTAATGGGATATCTTATTTCTTCCCTTATCTTTGCTATTGGTTTAACGATTCGTATGAGTTCTTGGTTACTACGACCAGCTACAAGGCAAGTGATCCAGCGTAGCTTACAGAATTTAAGGCAACGTAAGTATAAGCGGAGAAATATGAAGGCAATCTTGAAAACAGCTTTTGAAAATATCTTTTTACAGAAATTTATTTTTAAAAGAGGAATATATAGAGGCGTACAGCACTTTCTAATCGCATGGGGGTGTATAGGGTCATTTGCTATCACGTTTGGCCTTACCTTTGGTTGGATGCACTTTGAACTGGTGGATCCAGAAACCTACACGATTGTCGTCATGGGGGTTGAAACCATTTCAATGGCAGCTCATGGTTTTTTTGCTGAAATGGTTTATAACGGATTAAATATTACAGCTTCAATGGTTCTAATCGGTGTATGCATGGCATTGACTAGGAGAATTGTTAATGAGGATGTCAAGGTAACGCAGCGAGCAGAATTTGATTTATTTCCATTATTCCTACTTTTAGCCGTGACAGTTACAGGGTTACTGTTAACCGTTTCTTACGTCTTATTAGATGGTTGGATGCATCATTATATGACGCTTGTACACCAGGTAACCGTTGTGGTTTTACTGATTTATTTCCCATTTGGGAAGCTATTCCATTTACCGATCCGACCACTCACAACCGCTGTTCCGATGAACTATCAAGAGGAATGGAAAGTTGACACCCGACCATGCTTGCGATGTGGTACGGTGTACAGTTCAGATCCACAGGTAAGTGACGTAAAGGAAATCTTGAGCGTGCAACAGTTTGATCTACAACTAGAGGATGGTTCGTATCTATCTGATTACTGTCCGGCTTGTAGAAGAAGGATTCGTGTTATGAAGCAATTAAATAATCAGCCACACCTCCAACAGGGACATAACCCGATTTTAACGCGCAATGGTTCTGAAATGTCCGGTTTTGGTGGCAGACGAACAGATGATTATTATAATTTTCCAGAGCACGTTCAAAAAGAGCTGAAACAGTATAAAGAAGAGGGAGGAAACGAGTGATGAGTGATTTTATAGCAAAAGAAGGAGTTCAGAATCTTCATAAACCAGGTGAAAAATTAATTACCACACATTGTTGCTATTGTGGTATGCAATGTGGCATGCATATTCGAGTGAATAAAAGCACAGGAAACGTTGTGGGAGTGGAACCAAGATACGACTGGCCGGTTACGAACGGTAAAATGTGTCCGAAAGGTGTAACTGCTTATCAAACGATTGATCACCAGGACCGTATTAAAAAGCCTTTGATTAAAAAGAACGGCAAATTTGTAGAATCCACTTGGAAAGAAGCTCTCGATTTAATTGAAAAGAACTTTAAAAGACTTCAAGAAGAAAGTGGAAAAGATGCTCTGTCAGTTTTTGGTGGGGTATCAATGACAAATGAAAAGTGTTATTTGGTTGGTAAATATGCTCGTGTCGGACTAGGGACTCGTTACATTGATTATAATGGACGTTTCTGCATGAGTTCAGCAGCCGGAGGGTTTATTCAAACATTTGGTGTAGACCGTGGATCGACGCTACCTTGGACTGAGCTTGAACACAGTGATTGCTTCTTTATTGCAGGTTCAAATACCGCAGAATGTCACCCAACAAGCATCCAATGGTTTTGGAAAGCAAAGGATAAAGGAGCTAAACTCATCGTAGCGGACCCTCGTGAGACACCGACAGCTCGAGTGGCAGACGTTCACTTAGATTTAAAACCTGGTACTGACTCTGCACTTGCGAATGGTATGCTTCATTTAATTATTAAAGAGGGGTATGTGGATGAGGAGTACGTTTCAAAACGATGCAATAACTTCGAAGAGTTAAAACAAAATGTAGAGAAATTCACTCCTGAATATACCTCTGAGATTACAGGAGTGGCAGTGGAGAAACTTATTAAAGCAGCACATATTTATGGGATGTCTCCACGTTCTGTAGTCATGTTTGCCCGAGGCGTAGAACAACAATCTAAAGGGGTAGACAATGTTCGTTTATATAGTTCGATGGCACTCCTTAGGGGACAAGTCGGAAAATTCGCATCTGGTGTAGCTACATTTACGGGACAGGGGAATGGCCAAGGCGGAAGAGAACATGGTCAGAAATCCGATTTATTACCAGGATACCGTAAGCTTACAGATCCAGCCGCTGTGGAATACATTTCAAGTATTTGGGGGATCGATCCGAGTGAAATGCCGAAGCCGGGGGTCTCAGCCTATGAAATGTTTGGGGAGATTGAAAAAGGAAATATTCGTGGCATGCATGTCATTTGTTCAAACCCAGCCGTTTCAGCACCGAATCTTGAGCATATTTGGAATGGCTTTAAGAAGCTAGATTTTCTTGTCGTAAGTGACTTCTTCTTATCTGAAACAGCTTCCTTTGCAGATGTTGTTTTACCAGCGACTACATGGGCAGAAGATGAAGGAACGACTACCAATATTGAAGGTAGAGTTATTCGAATTCGAAAAGTAACAGAGCCTATAGGGGAGTCCAAACCAGATTGGGAGATTTTAAGCTTAATTGCTGAAAGAATGGGGAAAGGAAAGCACTTTTCATATAAAAAAGCCGGTGAAATATTTGAAGAATTTCGCTTAGCTACTAAAGGTGGAAAAGCTGATTATTACGGAATTACTTGGGATCGTATCGATAAAGAAAATGGAGTGTTCTGGCCGTGCCCTTCAGAGGACCATCCAGGAACACCAACGATGTTTGAAGAATCCTTTTATACAGAGAATGGGAAAGCAAACCTTGGGATAGTGGGTTGGAAAGAGGCCGGAGAAGTACCAACTCAAGATTATCCACTGTTTCTAACTACAGGGCGTGTCGTATTCCACTATTTATCAGGTAATCAAACAAGACGTGTGGACTTCTTAATGGAACAATGTCCTGAGCCTTTTGCTGAAATGCATCCGGCGTTAGCAAGTCGATATCAACTGGAAGATGGAGACATGGTAAAACTGAAAACACCGCGTTCCCATATGACAGTTAAAACGAAAATTACGAAGGCTATACGGAAAGACACAGTATTTGTCCCTTATCACTGGGGGAAAGAGTTAGCGGTTAATCAACTCACAAGTGACTGTCTAGATCCTGTATCTAGAATGCCTGAATTTAAAGTGTGTTCGCTGCAGATCGAAAAATTACCTACAAAGAAAGGGGTTCTAACTCGTGAATAAAATTATGTACTTAGAGTTTGAACGATGTATCGGGTGCCGTGCTTGTCAAGCGGCTTGTCGTGAGTGTGGGGACCATGATGCTAAGGAACGAAATTATGTAGAGTATGTAGATTTTACAGAGAGTCGCCAAACGTACCCAATGCTTTGTATGCAGTGTAAAGATCCTGCTTGTGCACGCGTTTGTCCCGCTAACGCAATTCAAATTACGGATGAAGGTGTCGTTTTATCAGCAATGGAAGAGAAATGTATTGGTTGCCGCAACTGTACATTTGGTTGCCCATTTGGGATTCCAAAGTTCGATTTTGAAGAGAATAAAATGTATAAATGCGATATGTGTTATGACCGATCCAAACATGATATTGCTCCAATGTGTGCATCTGTTTGTCCAAGTGAAGCTATTCGCTTCATTGATTTTGATGAGATGCAACAGTTACGCAGAAGACGTTCCCAAATGAATCTGGTAGAGGGGAAGAAGCCTCAAGAAGGAAACAAGTGGGAGTATGTTCCTGAGTTCTTTGGAGTTTATACGGATTAATAAGGAGGCTGGATATCTTGTCAAAAGAGCAAAAAGGAAAACGAAATCAAAAAGAATCAAGAGATGATATGGTCGGGCTCATCAACAACTTGGAACGTGATGACGATTTAAAATTTAACCGAAGATCTTTTCTGAAATCTGCAGTTGGAGCAACTGTTACATTAGGTGTAGCTACTTTACCTTTTTCTGTTCTAGCACTTAAGGATAAGGAAAAGGATGACAATAGAAAAGAAATTGCGAAACTAGCTGATATTCCAAAAGACAGTGCGATAAACTTCCAGTATCCTAGTGAGAATGAGCCAGCGATTTTAGTTCATACAAAGGATGGAGAATTAAAAGCATATAATAATAAATGTACACACTTACAATGCCCTGTTTTCTATGAAAAAGAGGAATCTGTGCTACTTTGTCCATGTCACCGAGGATTTTTCAGCGTTGATAACGGTCACCCTTTAGCAGGTCCGCCCCAAAGAGAGTTACCTTTAATTGATATTCAAGTTGAAAATGGAGTTGTGTACGCAGTAGGAAGGCAGATCCGACATGGGTAAAAAAATCTATTGGATTATTATTTTCATTACACTAGCTGTGAATGTAGTTGCGTTACAATGGACGATTGAATCGTTTTTCGGAGAAGAATACAAACATGTCCTCACATATTCGATTATTAGTATCATTTCTTCTTTAATATGTGTCGTAACGTTTTGGCGCTGGAGAAAGCAAGAATATAAATGATAGAACAAGGAAAAAGAATTCACTCCGGATAAAGGTTATCTATCCGGAGTGAACTCTTTTAAGTACAATATCAAGAATCAATAGGTATCTATAATATATTGACTTGTTCTTCAACTAAAGCCCCCTTATGTGGAAGACTTGGTTTCGAGATAAAGTGTGGTGGAGGTCCGTTGCTTTTATGAGAGGTAGGGGTTCATTGAAACGGCGATACTCCTGCTGCCCCACACGACGTGGGGTAGGTCGACGTTGCCACACGATGTGGCGGTCTTAGTCGATCTTCCTTGTTTACTTTGAGCCTGTTCACTCCGTTCTCTGTGGGGTCTGATCTGCCCTTTCTACCACTGGAGTTCGCCGTTTCCTTCACCCCTTGCGATTATGGAGGTTAACGGACCCTAGGGGGAGATCATTTAATCTCATGCATAAGGAAAAGTTATTATAGATGCTAAAACCCTCTACATATAAGCCTTTAGATCACTTTTATGCATATAAAATTTGACCACTTATTCTAAAGCAGAAAACCATACGATAGCTGCGGTTCCGTTCATCTCCATTCGGCTAAGGTAGGCTGGGAAACGGGCTGACCCCTCCGGAAAAACGGGCGAGCGAGACCCCGAAAGGAGCGCAGCGGATGAGGAGGCTCGATCGGTCTTCCGGGGAAAGCAGCCCGTTCCACAGCCCGCCGATCCCCACAAAAGCAACGGAACCTCTCCGCACCAACTTATTCCACATTACTACCAGTTAGTGTAAGTACATTCTTTCACAAACTCTTTCAATATAGTTTAGCCTAAAACCTTATCAACCCCGGTATTCTTAAAATTAGTGATACATATAGAGAGCGAAGTTTACGTATTAATTTTTTCAAACAAAGAACTTTCTGTTTCATTAAAAAAATTACTTGTTCGTTACCATTCATTCGTCGGTTCTATTTTTAAATCGGTACCTGAATAGGACTTCTCACCAAATAATGTAATGATTGAACATTCAATTATAGTTAGGTGTTCAGTGTCCCTTTTGTAGTCTACAAACATTCCTGAACCTAGCTCGTTTTCCTTTTGATCGAGTATTCGAACCTTCTGCCCTTCAAGGGTTTTCAATCTAGCATCCTGCAGGAATTTATACCATTTCGACCAGTTGGTTATAATATAAGCGCCCTCACCGTCTTTTAAATATCCTAACAAGCTGTTCGAGTCATCATAATGAGTTCCAAAAAACTGTATGAGCTCCATGATCTTTTGGTGGATGGTAGAAAATTGTTCAAGGTTGAGTTGAGGTGAGAACATTAGTGTAAGCTTCTGATTGGCCTCATTAAGACTAACGGTAATTTGTTCTTGTTTGTTCGGTTTGTACACCATGTCTCCGTTATTCTCCTGAAACCCCTTTGACTTCAGTATTTTCTCTATATCATTTAGGTCTGATGTTTGGAGTTCAACTGATAGCATTTGTGTAAGCCTCCTTGTGCTATTTTCTAAGCACATATCATAATCTTATTCTTATTATATGAAATCGTAAACGTTACCGTCTGTGATGTTTGTTACACCATGAATATTCATAGGTTAGCGTAATTAACAACAAGAGAGGGGATGATGTAACCGTTCTTATAAGAAGATTTCTGCATTCAATCCATAAAAAAAGCTTCTTATGAGGTAAGAAGCTCTTTTTCTTTAATATAATAGTCTACGTGTCTGGATTAAGCTCTACTATCCACTCTATTTGTAGGAGATTGTTGGGGTGTTAAACGTTCTTGTTCATCTTTGCGATACATCGTGTATAACATGAGCATGGCGATTAAAGTGGTTATAGCAACCCACCAAAATCCATATGAATAAGAGTCAGTGACCTGTTTGAAAGTTCCTAGGATATTGGGTAAGAAAAAGCCTCCTAAACCACCTGCTGCACCTACAAATCCGGTTAAAAGCCCAACTTCTTTAGGGAATTTAACGGGAATGACCTGGAACAAAGCACCATTCGCTGTCCCTAAAAAGACTAAGGTAAGGAATAACATGGCTAGTGCAATGTAAACAGGTGGCAACATCCCGACAACTCCCAAGCATATCGTAGCCCCTGAGAAGAGGAATACAAGCATAATCATTCCGCCCCATTTGTCTGCCAAAAAACCTCCGATTGGACGTACAAAACTTCCTGCAAATACAACGAGTGTTACAAAGTCACCAGCTTGTACTTTACTTACACCATACTGATCAAAGAAAAATATCGTTAAATAACTTGTCAAACCTACAAATCCGCCGAAAGATAAACTATAAAAGAAAGCAAACAGCCATGGTTCTTTTCGTTTAATGACGCTAAAGTACTCTTTAGCATTCTGAGGTCGCTTCGCAGTTGGACAATCCTTGGCAAAAATAGCGAATACAGTGAAAGCTATGATTAAAGGGATTAGTGCAACTCCAAATACGAAGTTCCAACTATAGATTTCAGCTAACCTTGGCCCGAAGAAAGTTGCAATAACAGTTCCACTATTACCGGCACCCGCAATTCCCATTGCTAAGCCCTGATGCTCAGGCGGATACCATCTACTCGCTAGTGGTAAAGCGACAGCAAAACTAGCACCGGCTACACCTAGTAAGAAACCCAGTGCATACACTTCACTTAAAGAATCGGCAAACAACCATCCCCAACCGAGAGGGATCATGGTTAATGTCATTCCAATTAACCCCATCTTTTTGCCACCAAACTTATCAGCTAAGAGACCCATTGGAATTCGGAGTAATGCACCTCCTAAAACAGGGATACCTACCATCATCCCTTTTTGAGCTGGTGTCAAGTTTAGATCTTCTACAATAAAATTACCTGTAGCACCTAAAATAACCCAAATCATGAAACTTATATCAAAATATAAAAATGAGGAAGCGAGCGTGGGGGTGTGTCCGCTTTTCAAGAAACTTTTTAACCTCATAGTTCATCCTCCTCTTCTTTTAATCTCGTATGGTTAGCATTTTATTTCAGCATTTTTTCTGGAGTACCAAAACCATGTAATGAACAAGCTGATTACATAGTAAATGATAAAGATGTATAAAGCTAAATTAGCAGTACCAGTTGAGTCAATAGACCATCCAAATACTTTAGGAATTAGAAAAGCGCCATATGCAGCAATAGCAGCAATAAAACCTAATACTGGTGGTGATTGCTTTTCAGGGAAGATGAACGGAACCATACGAAACGTTGAACCATTCGCAATTCCAGTTGTTAAGAATAAGATCAGGAACATAATTAAGAATCCAGTAAAGTTTTCGGCATTTAAGAAGTAAACGACTCCAAACGTAGCGCCAATCATGACGACAATGTCCCAAAATGTAACAAGAGAACCACTTTTCACTTTGTCTGATAACCAACCACCCACTGGACGAATACCAGCACCAAGTAAAGGACCTAAAAATGCTAAGCCCACAGCTCCATCCACATTCGAGAATTCAGAATTAATTAGTAATGGGAAAGCAGCAGAGTAACCAATGAAAGATCCGAAACACATTGTGTAGAGCCATGTCATAATCCAAGTATGTTTATTTTTGAAAATAATGGACTGTTCTTTAAAGGACTGCTTCGTACCCGGAAGGTTATCCATTCCCCACAAGGCGACAAGCGTAATAATAATAATAGGGATAACCCAAATAAAAGCCGCATTCTGAATCCAAACGGTTTTACCTTCATCTAACGTTTGGGAACCACCTGTCATTGCTCCAATAAACCCTAACCCAAGTGCAATAGGAGTGATGAATTGAACAGCACTAACACCTAGATTTCCTAGTCCAGCATTAAGCCCATTTGCAGTTCCTTTTAGCTTCTTAGGGAAAAATGGGCTAATATTTGCCATAGAAGAAGAGAAGTTACCTCCCCCAATACCACAAAGGGCAGCAAGAATCGCCATGGTTACAAAAGGTGTTTCTGGATTTTGTACTGCAAACCCTATTCCAATGGAGGGAATTAATAAAGCCCCTGTGCTGATCACAGTCCAGTTCTTCCCTCCAACCATGCCTGGCATAAATGTAAAGAAGATTCGGAACGTAGCCCCTACTAAACCTGGTAAAGCAGCGAGTGTGAATAACTCACTATTTGTAAAATTAAAGCCAACACTGTTTAAGTTAACCGCAACGACAGACCAAATTTGCCAAACTGCAAAAGCTAAGAATAAAGCGATAACAGATATGGTTAAATTTCGGTTAGCGTGCTTTTTACCTTCTGTTACCCAAAAGGTTTCATTCTCTGGATCCCAATGATTTATTCTGGAAGATTTACGAGTTGATTCTAAAGTGTGATTGTGAGAAACATTTGAATTTTTCATCTAAATTAACCCCTTTCGTACCTTTGATACTTGAATAGTACCAAAAGGGGGGAGTATTTGGGTGTGAAGTATATCACATGGAATGTGGACACTTTTTGAACAAGATTTTATTCATGGGATTGTTCAATTTGCTTTGTTAATGTTTCAAATGAATGGATTAATTTATTTTGTAAAGAGCGTAATAGATTTCTTTTTAACAAGGGGTGGCTTATTGTTAACTCTTTAATAAGATGAAGAGGAATTTGTAAGCACACTGTATTAGATGCCGCGCTGAGTACAGGTTCATGTGTATTGGTAAAAAGTAAGGATACTTTCGATACGGTATCGCCAGGTTCCATAGTGCAAACCTGATGAGTAACAGTTTTTGTCATAAAAGAAAGAGTCAGTTCACCCTTTAAAATAATGAGTAGGTCATCTTCCGTTAATAGAGAGCCTACGTTATCTGAGGGTTGAAATTCGATTAATTTGGATGCCTTAAAAACACGTTTAAATACCTCATGATCGATATCCTTAAAGATGGTTATATTTTTTAAGTTAAATACGTACTCAGATTTTAGCACGATACCCTCTCCTCACTGACCTTTATACAACAATGATAAAGACTAAATCAGAATAAATCTGTGATAATCTTCACATGAGTTAGTTTATTTGTTTGCTTCAAAAAAGCTAGCAAGCCAAAAAAAGGTTTGCTAGCTTATCGTGCATTAATCAATGACACATATATCTACTGGACAGTGATCGCATCCAATTTCTGTTCGTAAATATTGTATATCTTTAATGAGGATTTTGCCTTCTTTATTCATTTGAATAATGTCTTTTTTCTTAAGGTCATTCAACATTCGATTAATACTCTCACGGGTAGCTGCACAGAATTTAGCAATTTCCTGATTGGTTAAGTGCATATCAATTAGTCTTCCTTCTTTTTGCTGAATACCATAACTATTTGAAAAGCGAATGAGGGTTGAATAGAGGGCGCCTTTTTTTCCGTTCATCACAAGGTCTTTTATTTTCGATTGATTAATACGAAGAAGGTTCGTCATCCACTTCATAAATTCAAAAGTAAGTCTGGCATTTGAAAGCAATTCCTTCTCAAGTTGATCCTTTTGGATAATTAAGATTTCACATCGTTTCAAGGCATAGGCGTTTAACATATATTTGGCTTCATCCGTAAACAGGGTTAACTCTCCAACAATATCGCCTTCTTGACATGTACGTAAATTCAACTCATTTCCTTGTGGAGTTAATTTGCTTATTTGGATATAACCACTTTGAATGACATATAATTCATGTGCTTCTTCTCCCTCTTGGAATAAAAAGCTTCTTGCGTCGATTGTTTTCGTTGTGCTGATGGATTTAAGAAGAGAGGTTAAGTCATCTGAAATACATTCTAAATCACTTTTTCTGCTAGTGTTTTCTAACAAACTCTGCACCTCCAATTAATTATTAAATCTGTAACGTACCAAATCTTTCCTTTAGAGTAACACTCCTTGATACTACAAACAATGGAGTTTCTTACTATAAAACGTAATGTTTTATGAACAAATTAAGGCGATTTGGTGACGTGTGATAAACATCACCATTCCGGCATAGATTCTGTGATATTGTTTAGCTGTTAAATGGAAATGAGGAGGAGTGCGGTAAAGTGCAAGTAGTAGATACGCATAATAGACCTTTACGGGATTTAAGGATATCTGTTACAGATAGATGCAATTTTAGATGTAGTTACTGTATGCCTAAAGAAATATTCGGTGTTGACTATCCTTTTATGAATAAAAATGAACTTTTGTCTTTTGAGGAAATTGTTCGATTGGCTAAGATCTTTGCTGAGTTAGGTGTTGAAAAGATTAGGCTGACCGGAGGGGAACCCTTATTAAGAAAAGATCTACCTAAACTTGTTGAACAATTACATAAAGTGAATGGAATAAAATACATTACCTTGACCACTAATGGTGTATTTCTAGCTAAATATGCTAAGCAATTAAAAGAAGCAGGGATTTGTCGTGTGAATGTCAGCTTAGATTCGTTAGATGATGAGTTATTTAAACGGATTAATAATATGGGAACTGGTGTTAATCCAGTACTTAAGGGGATTTTATCAGCAAGAGATGTGGGGTTAGAAGTTAAAGTGAACATGGTAGTCAAAAAGGGATTAAATGACGATCAAGTTCTTCCGATGGTCCGCTTCTTTAAAGAAGAGGGCATTACTTTGCGTTTTATTGAGTTTATGGATGTGGGATCTTCTAATGGATGGAGTTTAAATGAAGTTGTGACGAAAAGAGAGCTGTATGACATGATTCGGAAAGAATATTCGTTAGTAGCCATGGATCCAAGCTATTTTGGTGAAGTGGCGAAAAGGTATCGCTTTAAAGGAAGCAAATCAGAGATTGGTTTTATTTCTTCAGTTTCCGAAACATTTTGCGGTTCTTGTACAAGAGCAAGAATATCTGCAGATGGTAAGCTTTATACATGTTTATTCGCATCAGTAGGGTACGACTTAAAGGGTCACTTACGTTCTAATATGCCAGATGAGCAGATCTCAGAAGTGTTACGAAATCGCTGGAATAGACGAAGCGATCGCTATTCTGAAATCAGAACAGAGCAAACCCAAAACAAACCCAAAATTGAAATGTCCTATATTGGTGGGTAAGTTTCCAATGACCGGATCCATAAAAAAACTTCCCAATTTAGCTTCTTTTGACTCTCTATAACGCCTATACTATAATTATACTGTTATGGACAAATAAAGAGGTGGTTGCAAGTGTTAGAGAAACTTCAAACCTTAGAAGATCGTTATGATAAGCTTAATGAATTGCTAAGTGACCCGGAAATCGTGAATGACTCCAACAAATTACGTGAGTATTCTAAAGAACAAGCGGGTCTTGAGGAAACCGTACAAGCGTACCGTGAATATAAGGACATCTCTCAACAACTAGATGACGCTAAAGCTATGCTAGATGATGGTCTAGATGACGATGAGATGAAAGAAATGGTGAAGGAAGAAGTAAGTGATCTTTCCACGCAGAAATCCAACTTGGAAGAGCGTCTTAAGATTCTTCTTATTCCAAAAGATCCAAATGACGAAAAGAACGTTATTATGGAAGTTCGCGGAGCAGCAGGTGGAGACGAAGCTGCGCTATTCGCAGGTGACCTGTATCGCATGTACTCCCGTTTTGCTGAGTCTCATGGCTGGAAAACGGAAGTTATTGAAGCACACGAAAGTGAAGTGGGTGGCTATAAAGAGATTATCTTTATGGTGAACGGATCAGGAGCATACTCCAAGCTGAAATTCGAAAATGGGGCACATCGTGTTCAACGTGTTCCTCAAACAGAATCAGGCGGTCGTATTCACACGTCTACTGCGACTGTTGCTGTTCTTCCTGAAGCTGAAGAAGTTGAAGTGGATATCAACGAAAAAGATATTCGTGTCGACACATTCGCTTCAAGTGGACCAGGAGGACAGAGTGTTAACACCACAATGTCTGCTGTACGTTTAACACACGAGCCTACTGGAACCGTTGTATCCTGTCAGGACGAAAAATCCCAGATCAAGAACAAAGAAAAAGCCATGAAAGTACTACGTGCACGTATTTACGAAAAAGTTCAACAAGAAGAACAAGCGAAGTACGATGAGCATCGTAAATCTGCGGTAGGTTCTGGTGACCGTTCTGAGCGTATCCGTACGTACAACTTCCCGCAAAACCGTGTGACAGATCACCGTATCGGTCTTACAATTCAAAAGCTTGATCAAATTCTAGAGGGTAATCTAGAAGAGATCATGGAAGCTCTTCTTATTGAAGAACAAACAAAAGCACTCGAACAATTGGGTGAATAATGATGGCAAAAACAATTTTTGAAGCCCGACGTTGGGCTTCTCTTTTTTTAGAAGAGAACAATCGAGAAACAAATGTCGGCGTGCTCTTACTACAACATCACATGGGCATGTCTCGCTCGCAATTGTTAGCGGAATCTCGCTTAGAGCTTCAAGAAGAGACGTGGTTCCAATTCCAAAAAGACGTAGAAAAACATGCTGAAACAGGAGTACCAGTTCAGCATTTAATTGGTGCCGAAGAGTTTTTCGGTCGAACATTCAACGTAAACAATCATGTTCTCATACCTCGCCCTGAAACAGAGGAGCTTGTATTAGGTGTGATCAATCGACTTAAACAAAAAGAACGTCCTTTAAAAGGTGTGGATATCGGAACAGGTAGCGGCATTATTGCAATAACACTTGCGCTGGAAATTGAAGGATTATCCACATATGCAACAGATCTTTCCACTGATGCATTAAACGTTGCCAAAGAGAATGCAAGACAATTAGATGCAGATGTCCACTTTTCCCAAGGAGATTTCCTTGAATCACTCTTGAGACAAAATGAAAAAATGGACCTGATCGTATCAAACCCGCCCTACATTCCTGAAAGAGAACGTGAATCCTTAGAGGATGTTGTGGAAAAGTATGACCCAGATATGGCTCTTTTTGCAGATGACGATGGCTTAGCAGCATACAAAAAGATTATGAAGCAAGTGCCGCAAGTTGCGAATGAAGGAGCATTGCTGGCATTTGAAATTGGGCATGATCAAGGCGAAGCAGTATCTAATATCATCAAGGAAACTTATCCACAGTCTGAACCTCGGGTCGAAAAAGATATTAACGGAAAAGATCGAATGGTTTTTGTCTGGATATAAAAACTCAGCCTGAATGACCTCTTCACCAAGAGGTTCATCTCAGGTTTTTTGTTTAGGTTGATGTACTCACCAGAAACAATGATATTCAGTAGTATGGCAGTTATCTTGAATAAGCTGGTGCGGGATGGTTCCGTTACATTTATGCAGTGCGGCGGGCTGTGGAACGGGTTGCTTTCCCCGGAAGACCGATCGAGCTTCCTCGTCACTTCGTTCCTGCGGGATCTCGCTCGCCCTTTCTACCGGAGGAGTCAACCCGTTCCACAGCCCACCTTAGCCGAATGGTGAATAACGGAACCGCAGCTATCGTAAGGTTTTCTGATTTAGAATAAGTGGTTAAATCATATATGTATCAAAGTGATCTAAATCCTTCCTTATATGTTAAGGATTTTAGTATCTAAATTCGAATTTCCTTATGTAAAAAATTAAATAACTCAAGCCATGGGTCCGTTAACCTACATAAACGTAAAGGGGTGAGGGAAACGGCAAACTCCCGCGGTAGAAAGGGCAGATGAGACCCCGCAAGGAGCGTAGCGTATGAGGAGGCTCAGCTGGTCTTCCGCAGGAGTATTGCCGTTTCTCTGAACCCCTACCTCTCATAAAAGCAACGGACTGCTCTCAACTTATCTCGATTCCAAGTCTTCAAGATAAGGGGGCTTTAATGGAACTAGTAACAGTTTCTTTTGCCACCTATATCCACCACAATCTCTAACATTTAAATTTTTGCTAGATTCAAAGTATAAATACTAGATTCCCCGACCATACTTGGGACTAAGAACAAGTTACGGAAGGGGCGGGGCAATATGAGAAAGAAAAAAATGATTTGGGGAATTGTAGTTTTAGCACTTTTGGTGACGGTGTTTCCGATGACGCTTCAAGGTCAACAAAATACAAATAACCTGGACCAATATCAGGTGATTCCAGACGAAGCGATTCGTCTTCGTATTCTAGCAGATAGTGATGGTAAAAAGGACCAAGAAATTAAGAGAGAAGTTCGTGATGCAGTAAATGCTGAGATTACAGATTGGGTTAAAGAATTAACTTCTATTGAAAAAGCTAGAGACATGATTGAATCTCGTCTAGATGAATTAGAGGTTATTGTGGAAAACGTGTTAGAAGAGAACAATGTAAGTCAATCTTATTCAGTAGATTTTGATGAGAATGTGAAGTTTCCAACGAAATTATACGGATCATACATTTATCCAGCAGGAACATATGAAGCGATTTTAATTACACTTGGTGAAGGACAAGGCGCCAATTGGTGGTGTGTGTTATTTCCACCTTTATGTTTCTTAGATTTTTCAAACGGAACATCTGTAGCAGCCGCTGAAGAAGACCCTGTGGATAAAGAAGAGAAAGTTGCCTCTGCAGAAGGTGAGAAAGGTGTAGAAGTAAAGTTTTTCTTATTTGAATGGTTGGGTTCTCTGTTTAGTTAATAACTTTTCTGTAGAATCTAGCATATTTCCATTACCCCTACATAGATTTACTAGTAAAGAACAATAGGGAGAGTGAAATATGCTAGCGATACAAAGAGTTCGTGATTATGACCTGGAGACGATGAAAGAGTTTTTTGGAGTACGATTGGAACAGTTGGATGATGAGAAAAATTTGTATGACCATGGATACTATGTGGAGATCAATCGAGATCGAAAAGGATTCTTTGCGCTTGAGCCAGTAGAAGAGGAGAGCGTGTGGTTGAAATCTTTATACTTACAACCTGGGGTGGACCCAGGGGTGGTTCTTTCTCTTTTTGAACTGGTTGAAGCTTATGCAAAAGAACATGATATTCACAACATCTATGTATATAGTCACCAAGCAGGGTTAGATACACTGCTACAATCCCAGCAATATGCCCCGGTTACAGAAGGTAATATCCCAGATTCTCTAGAGGATCAACCAGGAGAAGATGGGAAATGGTGGTGTTATCGTGTGGAGAAATCATAAAAGTTATTAACAGTTGTGGATAAGTTCTGTTGATATCCTGTGTTTTTCTTATGGATAACCATCGATTTATACACAATAAAAGAAGCATCCAGTGGATAAACCCTCTGGATGCTTCTTTTTTATTAATCAGATGTCTAGCTCCAGCGCCCAGCAACGAAGGGACTTCCCTCGCCTCCGTTCGATAAGTCAACATCAAATTGTTTCTGTGTTTCCTTTACACATTTGATGACATGAAATTTTAGCGAAGGAGTATTTCGGTGTAGTTAAAATTTCTAGGTTAAAGTACCACGGCAACTACGCTTCTGTCTATCTCCTACCGGCTTGCCAATCAGCAAGTTTAGTTAATCTCACTACAGGCTCAGTCCAGTCCCTTCGTTGCTAAATGGGCGCTTGCGCTTTTCTGTGTTTACACTGCTTTTGCGTTCACAGAAACCTCAATATTCCCTTTTGTTGCTTTAGAATAAGGGCAGAAATCGTTAGCTTTTTGAACAAGTTCATCTGCTTTAGCTTGATCAACGCCATTCATTTCAACGTTAATCGTTGCTGCTAAACCAAATCCGTCACCTTCTTTTCCAATATGAACATCAACTGTAGTCTTGGATTCAATTTTTTCTCCTGCTTTATCAGCGATTAGGTTTAGTGCACCATCAAAGCAAGCTGCGTACCCACTTGCAAAAAGTTGTTCAGGGTTTGTGCCTTCTCCGCCAGAACCGCCCATTTCTTTTGGTACAGTTAGATTTTCTTGAAGCGTGTTATCTGATGTGGACACTTTTCCGTCTCGTCCACCTTCTGCTGTTGCTTGCGCTGTGTATAATGGTTTCATGTAAATCCCTCCATTAAAATGATAAAATGCACACAGTATATGGTTACCCGTTTCACACAGATTTACGCTTCTGAATAGGTTAGCCACTTGCTATTCATATCCGTAAAGCCTCATAATGAACAGTAGATTGAAAGGAAAGGGTGCTCCAATTTGAGTACGTTTGAGACGAAATATTGGAATATGCGTGATCATGTAGATCATGCGTCACTTCAACAAGCAGCAGAACTTTTACAACAGGAAGAAGTCGTGGCATTTCCTACAGAAACCGTGTATGGATTAGGAGCAGATGCGACAAGTGAAAAAGCTGTACAAAAAATTTTTGAAGCTAAAGGACGTCCGGCGGATAATCCGTTGATTGTTCACATGGCGAAAAAAGAGCAAATTCATGAAATTGTTCAACATATACCAGAAATAGCACACAAATTAATGGATCGTTTTTTACCAGGTCCATTAACGCTTATTCTAAAAAGCAATGGCCGTTGTGCGCAAAATGTAACGGCAGGGTTATCCACAGTTGCTGTGAGAATTCCAGATCATCCTGTGGCGATCTCTATTTTAGATGAGTGTGGATTACCATTGGCTGCGCCAAGTGCTAACCTGTCTGGAAAGCCGAGTCCAACACGTGCCGAACACGTTTATAACGATTTAAACGGTCGGATTGCAGGGATCATTGATGGCGGTCCTACAGGAGTGGGAGTGGAATCTACTGTCTTAGACTGCAGTGGTGAAAAGCCGGTGATTTTGCGTCCAGGTGGTGTAACCAAGCAAGATTTAGAAGAAGTGATCGGTGAAGTAGAAGTAGATCCGGCGCTTTCCAATCAGGGAAGCAAACCTAAGTCTCCTGGAATGAAGTACACCCATTACGCACCAGATGCTCCAATGTGGTTAATTGAAGGAGATCTGAGTTTTTTTCAGAATCAGATTGAACAATTAAAACAGAGTGGCAAGAGAGTTGGCGCTATTGTGAGCAATGAACATGCTTCTGAGTTGGAGGATGCTGTCATACACACATGTGGATCCAAAGAAAATCTGCGGGAAGTAGCCGTCCAACTTTATCATGCATTACGCTCTTTTGATCAAGAAGATGTTGATGTGATTTTGTGTGAAAGCTTTCCTGAAGATGGGGTAGGGCAAGCTGTGATGAACCGATTAAAGAAGGCAGCTACACAAAAGATTAGCCAAACATAGTTCAAACTTCTAAATCCCTCTAGGTACGCATATGCTGAACTAGCATGTCCTAGGGGGATCACTTATGTTGTCAGTAGCATATATTGGTGAATTTATAACATTGTCTCTAATGGCAATTGCATTGGGAATGGATGCATTTTCAGTTGGATTAGGAATGGGGATGATCCCACTACGACTTCGACGCATTTTTTCTATTGGGGTGGTTGTCGGGCTCTTTCATGTAATAATGCCTTTTGCTGGGATTATTTTAGGTTATTTTTTATCAAGCCATTTAGGTTCAATCGCTACATATGCTGGTGGTACACTTCTTTTAATCTTAGGAGTGCAAATGTTCTTTTCATCGTTTAAAGATGATTCTGGACCAATGATTAAGCCGATCGGTATGGGCTTGATAGTCTTTGCATTAAGTGTGAGTCTCGATAGCTTTTCAGTGGGGTTAAGTCTTGGAATGTCCAATGTTCGAACAGCGCTCACATTAATTCTCTTTGGTGCATTTAGCATGTTACTGACTTGGGGAGGATTATTGCTTGGTAAAAAAGTAAGAGGTGTTCTCGGAAAATATAGTGAAATGTTTGGTGGGAGCATTCTTTGTTCATTTGGTCTTCAATTGATCTTAAGTTAAAACCCCTTTAGGTGCCGTGTAATCCCTACACGGTATTTTTTATGTTTATATATATACAAGTAGTGGTACGGGTATACTGGCGAAGCAATCTTGTATAGGTTGCTTTGCGTTGAGTTATGCTATGAAAGATTTTGAAGTGAATGAAGTTCGTTGCAATGCCAAAAGAGGTGCAAAGTCTGTGGATATTTTATTTTTATTGACCATTTTTATTCTTGGTTTAATCGGTTCCTACGTATCAGGTTTAGTTGGGATCGGTGGAGCCATTGTCAATTATCCAATGTTGTTGTACATTCCGCCTCTCTTTGGTTTTGATGGGTTTAGTGCCCATACAGCTGCCGGTGTTGTAGCTGTACAAGTGTTAGTCGCTTCGTTTGGAGGGGCATGGGGGTATCGAAAAGGGAACCACTTGCATAAGCCTCTAATAACGTACATGGGAATTAGTGTTTTAATCGGAAGTTTGATAGGTGGATTTGGAGCAAAGTTCTTATCGGAACAATCCATCAACATCGTTTACGGCATATTAGCTTTAATTGCAGTAGCTATGATGTTAATTCCTGTAAAAGATGTGTCAAAACAGGAAGATCCTCATTCATTTAACAAATGGATTGCTGTCATATCAGCATTTTTAGTAGGAATCGGAGCGGGGATTGTAGGAGCAGGAGGTGCATTCCTTCTTGTTCCCATTATGTTAACTCTACTTCGCATCCCGACAAGAGTAACGATTGCTTCATCACTTGCCATTACAGTGATTTCATCGATTGGAGCCGTAACAGGCAAACTGTTTTCAGGTGATGTTCCTTTATTCCCTGCTATCGTA
This sequence comes from Pontibacillus sp. HMF3514, assembly GCF_009858175.1. Taxonomy (GTDB): domain Bacteria; phylum Bacillota; class Bacilli; order Bacillales; family BH030062; genus Pontibacillus. Next base: position 3,574,709 of record NZ_CP047393.1, on the reverse strand, counting down.
GTGGCTGTGGCAAGCGCGATTGCCTCTCCATTAGGAGCAAAGACAGGTAAGAAAGCTAACACAAAAATATTGCAAGTAATTTTAGCTATTTTAATAATCGGCACAGCAATCAAAGTATGGTGGGGTATTTTATTTTAAAAAATAAAAAGGAGGAGTATATATGGCTATGGAACCTCTAACAGTAAAAGAATTAGCTCAGAAAATATTGAATAAGGAAGACGTATTCTTACTAGACATCCGTAAAGAAGATGATTACGAAGGATGGGCAATTGAGGGTGAGACAGTCCAAAGTCTTAATATCCCATTTACACAGCTTAAAAATGGTGTTGAAGATGTAAAGCCGAAGTTGCCAAACGATCAACCAATCTATGTAGTTTGTGCTAAAGGAATTTCTTCACAAAATGCAGTAGAGCTTTTAGAAGAAGCTGGTGTACAGGATGTTACCTACTTAAAAGGTGGCATGACTGCATGGAGCGAGCATCTTGAACCTGTTAAAGTTGCGAACCTCAAAGGTGGAGGAGAGCTGTATCAATTCCTCCGAATCGGAAAAGGTTGCTTATCGTATGTAGTAGCTGCAGATGGTGAAGCGGCTGTTATTGATGCAAACCGTATGATTGGAGAATATAAATCGTTTGCTGAAGAAAAAGGCTTAACGATTAAGCATGTTTTCGATACCCATCTTCATGCAGACCACATTTCAGGTGGAAAGACACTAGCTGATGAAACGGACGCAAATTACTGGTTCCCACCAAAAGATGATGAAGGATTAACGTTTGACTATAGCCCTCTTAAAGATGGTACGGATGTTCAGCTAGGTAATCAAACCGTTACGATTTCTGCCTTCTATTCTCCTGGTCACACCATTGGCAGTACAAGCCTTATTGTAGACCAACAGTTCTTAATGACAGGAGATATTCTATTCGTAGAATCCATCGGTCGTCCAGACTTGGCTGGTAAAGCTGATGCTTGGGTAGATGACCTAAGAAAGACGTTATATGATCGCTATAAAGAATTGTCCCAGGAGCTTATCGTACTTCCGTCTCACTTTGGTAAGATGGAAGAGATCAACGATGATGGAACCGTACAAGCGAAGTTAGACGAGCTTTATAGTAACAATGATCGCTTGCAGGTGAAGGATGCAGAAGAATTCCGTCACATTGTTACGGACAATCTACCTCCTCAGCCAAATAGTCACGAACAAATCCGCAAAACGAACATGGGCAAACAAGAACCAGATCAGGACGAACGCCGCGAAATGGAAGTCGGCCCGAACCGTTGTGCTGTATAAAATAATGAATTTTTAAGGTACCGTGTTTCACGGTACCTTTTTAAAATTGAGGTTTATTAACATTGTCGTTGATATATTTTTTTCTGTTATCTGGAAGTAATCTTGAATAAGCTGTTTTGTTGAGTAGGTGGGCCCGTTGCCAATTTGAGAACCACTGTCCGTCGTTTTTCTCGGTTAGGAACTGCTCTCCAGCGGTGTGGTGTTGTATTCCGTCGGGTAGAAGCTGTATTCCGTCGGGTAGAAGCTATATTCCGTCGGGTAGAAGCTATATTCCGTCGGGTAGAAGCTGTATTCCGTCGGGTAGAAGCTGTATTCCGTCGGGTAGAAGCTGTGTTCCGTCGGGTAGAAGCTGTATTCCGTCGGGTAGAAGCTATATTCCGTCGGGTAGAAGATGCATTCCGTCGGGTAGAAGCTGTGTTCCGTCGGGTAGAAGATGCATTCCGTCGGGTAGAAGCTATATTCCGTCGGGTAGAAGCTGTGTTCCGTCGGGTAGAAGCTGTATTCCGTCAGGTAGGCACTGCATTCCGTCGGATAGCCACTGTATTCCATCAAGGCAGCCTCCCCTGCACTGTCCCGCATTATCTCGAATCCAAGTCTTCAACAATAGGGGGCTTTAATGGAACAACATTTAACAGAAACATAACTAAAACCTAGCTCTAGAACGCTTGGCATTTTCTTTATAAAGACGGCAATATTTTTTCTTGTTATAATAAGATGAGGAACGTTTGGAGGGTTCAAGAGATGAAACATATACTATTTGTTTGTACAGGGAATACGTGTCGGAGCCCTATGGCAGAGGCATTGTTGAAGAAAAAAGATTCCAATATTGAAGTAAGATCTGCAGGTATTTTTGCACATAATGGATCACCTGCATCACAAGGGACAGTAGAAGCCTTAAAAGGTCAGGATGTTGAGTTGGATCATCGCTCCCAGCCTGTAACGAAAGAGCTTTTACAATGGGCGGATATTGTGCTGACGATGACAAAACAGCATAAACAAAATTTAATACTAGAGTTTCCTAAATTTGAAGAGATTATTTTCACCCTCAAAGAATATGTGCTTGAAGGTCATGAGGGCGACTGGGAACGATTGAAACAAGTTTACTCTACCTTAGAAGATAAGAAGACCGTTTTTCTACAAAAAAACAGACACAAATATGAAAATAATACAGAACTAGAAAAAGCCTTATGGTCACATCTTAAAGAGGAAATTGAACTCATTAAAGAGATCGAATCAACCCTTCCGAATATTGATATCTCAGACCCCTTCGGTGGAAGTCTCGACACCTATGAAAGAACGCTTTCAGAAATAGAAAAACATATTGAACTTTTGCTGAAAAAATTAGACAATGAGTAGGGGATGAGAAAAGGTTCAAGGACCTTTTGCTTAGATTAATATTAGGGGGATGTGCTACATGAAAAAGCGTTATCGTGCGAGTTTACGCTTGAAACTGGTTATGCTTATATCAGTTTTAGCGGTGATTACGTATTCAACAAGTGCTTTTTTTATCTATGGACTTTATGACAAAGTTCAAAACTTATTGGGAATGTCAGAAATGATGTTCACCATTCTGACTTTATTGTTGGGGATCATATGGTCAGGGATTTTAGCTTATTTTGCTGCAGGTTTTATCACAAAACCACTTCATAACTTAGAACAAGCGGCTACTCTAGCTGCTAGTGGGGAAATTACGAATGAGCTTGTCGTATCCAAATCGGATGATGAAGTTCGCTCATTAGGTGTTGCTTTTGAAACAATGCTCTCAAACCTAAGAGACATGGTACATAATATTGAGCAAAATTTCGAAGACACCAACCACTCGGTTCAAGAAATCAAAAAAGCTGCTGAACAAGCTACTCAGCAGGCACAGATTATCGGCGACACAATTGGGGATATATCGCAAGGAGCCGAAAATTCATCCATGGCTATTCAGCAAACAGCTGAGGCTGTGGATCAAACAACACAGCTTGCGACACAAGTTCAGGAAAAAGCGCAGAGCTCTGAGGAAATGTCCAAGCATATGTTGGTTACCTTAGGAAATAGTAAGGATGTTATTCACTCGCTTGTATCGGGAATCCAAAGTATAGCGAAAGAACAAGAACTTTCGCTTGAAGCGGTAAACCGTCTAGAAACCAATGCGCAAAAAGTTGATGACATTATCTCGCTTGTCGGAGATATCGCAGAACAGACGAACCTTCTTGCATTAAACGCATCCATTGAAGCAGCTCGTGCAGGAGAGCATGGAAAAGGATTTGCTGTTGTAGCTGAAGAAGTAAGGAAGCTAGCGGATGAAAGTGCAAATGCCGTACAAGGTATATCCGATCTAATAACCAATATGCAACAAGACGTAACTCAAGTCGTAAAACAAATCTCAGAACAAGTGGAATTTGCTCGTACTGAAGCAAACAAAGGCGAAGAAACAAACAATGCGATTGCGAATATGTCTTCTTCTGTAAATGAAGTTGCCACAGCAGTAAGTGAGATTACTTCTCTAGTTGATCAACAGCTGACGTCATTACAGGAAACATCTCAACAATCTCAAGAGGTTTCTGCCATTGCTGAAGAAACATCAGCAAGTGCCCAACAAGTGAATGCATCTGTCCAAGAGCAAACCAATTTAATTGAAAATATTGATCAAATATCGCATGCTTTATCTGAGAATGCACAAAGCTTACAACAACAAATACAGCGATTTAAATTGAATCATTAATAAAGAAAAAGCTAGCCTCTAATTACTTGAGGTAGTCATCATAGAAATCCATTATCATCAAGAAAGGATGAATAAGAATGAAAGTAATTTTAGCATCTGACCACGGTGGCGTGAACATCCGTAAAGAAGTAGCAAGTCTACTAGAAGAAATGAACATTGAATATCTTGATATTGGATGTGACTGCGAAGACTCTGTCGATTATCCGGATTATGGAATTCCTGCTGCTGAACGTGTGGCAAATGGTGAGTTCGATCGTGGTATTTTAATTTGTGGAACAGGAATTGGTATGTCCATTTCAGCTAACAAGGTAAAAGGAATCCGTTGTGCCCTTGTACACGACGTATTTACTGCGAGAGTAACAAGAGAACACAATGATTCCAATGTACTGACAATGGGAGAGCGTGTAATTGGCCCGGGCCTTGCACGTGAAATTGCGAAGACATGGTTAGAAGCTGATTTTGAAGGTGGACGTCATGCGAACCGTGTCAAAAAAATTAAAGAATACGAAGGATAAATCTTTCATAAAAAGGAGAAGTGTGCATGATACAAGTGTGTCTTCTCCTTTTTTAATAGGAGGGTGAGTATGCTCTCAGTTGAACAAGTTCAACAAGATGTACGAAACGCTTTAGAAGAGTGGAAAAGTCTCGAGTATTTAATGCATAATGATATTTTTGTTGTAGGGTGCTCGACAAGTGAAGTGGCCGGTGAGCATATCGGTACTTCAGGTAGTGAACAAATCGCGCAAGTTTTATTTGAAGAGATGGAATCCTTCAAGCAAGAAACAGGGGTTCATCTTGCATTTCAAGGTTGCGAACACATCAATCGAGCGCTCGTTATAGAAAGAGAAGTTTTAAACGCAAAAGGGTTAGATGAAGTCGCAGTAGTTCCAGTAAGAAAAGCTGGAGGCTCTATGGCTTCATACGCTTATAAACATTTCAAAGACCCAGTTATGGTGGAAGAAATCACTGCAGACGCAGGCATTGATATTGGAGACACATTGATCGGCATGCACCTCAAAAGAGTGGCAGTTCCTGTTCGATTGAAACAGAAATCAATCGGCTATGCCCACGTCACTTCAGCAAGAACGCGACCGAAACTTATTGGTGGTGCTCGAGCTGTCTATGAGCGAGCAGATGCTGAGCATTGTGATTAAAGAAAAGCGCAAGCGCACGTTGCTGGGCGCTGGAGCTAGACATCTTTAAGGAAAACTTATACCTTCATCACTTTTAAAGATAAGATTTAAGGGGGAGTATGAAATGAAACATATACAAAACGTAGATCCAGAAATTATGGAAGCCATTGATCTAGAGCGTGGACGCCAACAAGATAAAGTAGAGCTTATTGCATCTGAAAACTTTGTGTCTGAAGCCGTTATGGAAGCGATGGGCTCTGTTTTGACGAACAAATATGCTGAAGGATATCCTGGTCGCCGTTATTATGGCGGTTGCGAATACGTGGATATCGCTGAAAATATAGCCATTGAACGTGCGAAGAAACTATTCGGTGCAGATCATGCTAACGTTCAACCTCACTCTGGCGCGCAGGCGAACATGGCTGTATATTTTACAGTCCTAGAGCCAGGCGATACCGTGCTAGGCATGAACTTGAACCATGGTGGACACTTAACACATGGTAGCCCAGTGAACTTCAGTGGTACCCTGTACAACTTCGTGGATTATGGTGTAGACGAATCTACAGAACAAATCGATTATGAAGCGGTACGTGAGAAAGCGAAAGAAGTTATGCCAAAGATGATTGTAGCAGGGGCAAGCGCTTATCCGCGTCAAATCGATTTTGCAAAGTTCCGCGAGATTGCTGATGAAGTTGGAGCATATTTAATGGTAGATATGGCGCACATTGCTGGGCTAGTGGCAACAGGTCTTCATCAAAATCCAGTTGAACATGCTGATTTTGTTACAACGACAACACACAAAACACTGCGCGGTCCACGTGGCGGTATGATTCTTTGTAAAGAAGAATACAAGAAGAAAATTAATAAATCCGTATTCCCCGGCATGCAAGGTGGCCCGTTGATGCACGTCATCGCATCAAAAGCCGTAAGCTTTAAAGAAGCGCTAGACCCAAGCTTCAAGGAATACTCTGAGAATATCATCTCAAATGCAAAACGCTTAGGTGAAGCGCTACAAAAAGAAGGTATTCGTCTAGTGTCAGGTGGAACAGATAATCACTTGCTATTACTAGATTTACGCCCTATGAACCTAACGGGTAAAGTTGCTGAACAAGCGTTAGACGATATTGGAATCACGACGAATAAAAACACGATTCCTTTCGACCCAGAAAGTCCGTTCGTTACAAGCGGTCTACGCATTGGTACTGCAGCCGTAACCACTCGTGGCTTTGGTGAGAAGGAAATGGATGAACTAGCTTCGATCATGGCGTTTACCTTAAACAACCACGAAGACGAAGAAAAATTAAAAGAAGCAAAAGAACGCGTCCTAAAACTAACTGGTCAGTTCCCACTTTATCAATAATGGAAAACCCTCATTCCTTGGAATGGGGGTTTTTTATGTGGATAGGAAAACTTCTAAAACTTATAGGTCTATTTGCTTGAATATCTAGGAAAAAGGGTGCATAATAGATATACAAATATTGTTCAAAACATATACAAAAGTGAGGTTTATTCATGAATTTATTTACAAAAAAACGTCCGGAACCCCGTTTTCAAGCAGATATTCAGTATAAACAGCCTGTGCAACATGTACATACATCAGATGAAGATTTAAATGGACGCATTCGTTACATGCACTTAACCAATGAGCATTTAAATAGCTTAAAGGAAATGAAGCCAATTGTAATGGAACTAACCGATGAGCTTTTGGATCGCGTACTTGATCACTTGCATCATCATCCCGAGTTGAGTGCAATTGCAAACGCTCACAGTTCCAATGAAGCATTAAAACGAGTATTCACGATGTATTTTGATAGCATTTTTTCCGGCAATATTGATGATGCGTATCTCCAGCTTCGCAAACGTATTGGGAGCACACATAACGGTGTTCAACTACCTATTGCTTGGTTTTTGGCAACGTATTCAGCACTTAGCTCACTCCTGATTCCTAAAGTAGTCGAATATTTTCAGGATAGACCGGCAGAACTATCGAATGCTCTAGTAGCCGTCACAAACATTCTAAATTTGGATGCACAGCTTGTTGTTGATTATTATGTAGAAGTTCGCATGAACCAGATCGAAGAGGCCAATTCTCAAAATGAACAGTTACGACAAGAAATGATTTCTCTAAGCCAGGAGGTCGCAGCTTCCGTTCAACAAACAGGAGCTTCCATGAACGAAACGTCTGTAAAAGCTGAACGCATTCGTAAGGCTACCCACAACACGCAAAAGAGTAGTCAAAACCTGATAAGTTTAACCGACCATAATGATGCAAAAGTAAGTGAAATGATGAGCTCTTATCAGGAGGTAATTGAACAATTCAATAAAAGCATGAAAACCATGGAGCGGTTAGAAGAGCTATCGAAGCAAATCACCTCGATCACAAATCAGATTGAGGATATATCGGATCAAACGAATTTACTAGCTCTTAATGCTTCTATTGAAGCGGCTCGTGCTGGTGAAAGTGGAAAAGGTTTTGCCGTTGTAGCTGAAGAAGTGCGTAAACTAGCAGAGAATTCTAAGAAAATGAGTAATCAGATAAACGGAATTACAAAGGAAAGTAATGACAATATCCATGAGCTTTTAGGATCTATGCAAAACATGAATGAATCGACCATGCGCTCTCAATCCGATATGAAGCAAGTAAACCAAGGGTTAGATACGGTACGTATGGAGATGAATCAATATCTCGATATGTTTGCTGAAAATAAAGCCGACCTCGATACAATAGTAGATGCCATTCAAGACATTCATGGAACAACCGACAATTTATCTTTGCTAGCGGAACAATTATTAACCAAAACAGAAGCATAACCGAAATCCTCCAAATCTTTGGGGGATTTTTCTTTTACGTGGACAAGACATAAACCCTTTTGTTCAATCGAAAGATATAAAGAAATGGAAACCACAAGAATTGGATAGACTAAGATTGATATAAATTCTTGAAACATCCGAAATTATTCAGTACAATTTTAAGGATGCAAACTATTCATAAAGGAGAGATCGGCTCATGGGTAAGGTATACGTATTTGATCATCCTCTAATTCAACACAAACTAACGTACATACGAAAGAACGAAACAGGTACAAAAGAATTTCGTGAACTTGTCGACGAAGTGGCAACACTTATGGCATTCGAAATCACACGAGATCTCCCTCTAGAAGATGTAACGATTCAGACACCTGTTTCCGAATCTAAATCTCAAGTAATTGCAGGTAAAAAACTAGGTATTGTGCCAATTCTACGTGCTGGACTAGGTATGGTAGATGGTATGCTTAGCTTAATTCCAGCTGCAAAAGTTGGACATGTTGGTTTATATCGTGATCCTGAAACGCTAAAACCAGTTGAATACTATGTAAAACTTCCAAGCGATGTTGAAGAACGTGAATTTATCGTGATTGACCCAATGCTTGCAACAGGAGGATCCGCTAACGAAGCGATTGAATCCTTGAAAAAACGTGGTGTTAAGCAGGTTCGCCTAATGTGTTTAGTTGGCGCTCCAGAAGGGGTGGAGGAAGTACAGAAAGCACACCCTGATGTAGACATTTATCTAGCTGCGCTTGATGAAAAACTTAACGAAAAAGGTTACATTGTTCCAGGACTAGGAGACGCTGGGGACCGCCTATTCGGAACTAAATAACGCTGAGTTTGGAGGGAACGACATGAGTCAGCCCATAAAAGTTATGACCATATTCGGAACAAGACCAGAAGCGATCAAGATGGCGCCCCTCGTTCTTGAACTGAAAAAGCGTAACACCCAATTTGAACCGATCGTAACGGTTACTGCACAACACCGTGAGATGCTTGATCAAGTGTTAGATATTTTCGGTATTGAGCCCGATTTTGATTTAAATATTATGAAATCCAGACAGACCCTTGCTGAAATTACAACACGAGCACTTGAAGGGCTAGACGGTGTGATGAAAGAAACGAAGCCTGACGTTGTTTTGGTTCACGGCGACACCACGACAACATTTGCGGGAAGTCTAGCTGCAATGTATAACCAAATTCCAGTTGGTCACGTAGAAGCAGGTCTTCGTACATGGAACAAGCTGTCACCGTTTCCTGAAGAGATGAATCGTCAGCTGACAGGTGTGATGGCGGATTTACATTTCACACCAACCAATAAATCCCAGCAAAACCTCTTGGATGAAAACAAACCTGAAGATTCGATCTATGTAACAGGGAATACAGCGATCGATGCATTAAAAACAACCGTGAAAGATGACTACACACACAGCATTTTAAAGAAAGCTGAGGATAAGCGTATGGTGCTTGTTACAGCACACCGTCGTGAAAACCTTGGTGACAAAATGCAGCAAATGTTCCGTGCAATTAAACGCTTAGTGGATACACATGATGATGTAGAAGTTGTTTATCCGGTTCACCTAAATCCAGTTGTACAAGATACAGCAAAAGAAATTCTTGGCGACGATGATCGCATTCACTTGATCGAGCCATTAGATGTTATCGATTTTCATAACTTCGCATCCCGAGCACACCTGATCTTAACGGACAGCGGTGGCGTTCAGGAAGAAGCACCATCTCTTGGTGTACCAGTTTTAGTGTTACGCGATACAACAGAACGTCCTGAGGGAATTGATGCAGGTACGCTGAAGCTTGCGGGTACGGATGAAGAGAACATCTTTAATATGGCAAACGAATTGCTATCCGATCCAGAGGTACACAAGTCCATGTCCCGTGCATCCAACCCATACGGAGATGGACAAGCCTCAGCCCGTATTGCCGAAGCGATACGCTATTTCTTCAACCATACAGAAGAAAGACCAAAAGCATTTACAACAGAAGACTAAGCTGAAGATCAAGGAGGGGAGACTCTCCTTGATTTTTTATTGAATGAACCTTGATCCGGAATTAAAGAGCGCTCTATCCAGAAGAAAAAGCATTCTATCCGCAATTACAGAGCGCCTATCCAGAAGAAAAAGGATTCTATCCAGAATTACAGAGCGTCAATCCAGAAGGAAAACGATTCTATCCAGAAGAAAAAGCTCTCTATCCGTAATTACAAAGCCTCTATCCAAAAGAAAGAACCACCAATCCAGAATCAGCAAGCACCTATCCCAAAAAAGAGCTCTAAATCAACCCCAAACTCCTCACCCTGATATAACTCATAAAAACCACCTCCATTGGACAAATTAACAAAATAAGAAGAAGTACGGATCCATTCAAAAAAGAGGTGCCCACCAAATGAAAAAGCTGCTCATAATGACTCTTCTCCTAGCAATCGTTATACTCGCTTCACCTATCCAATCAACAGGACTTGGTGAGCAAAAGTCAATGATCATTGAGGTTGAAGGGGACGCAAACAAATGGAAAACCCATGTAGAAAAATACTATCCACGAATAGAAGTTGTTCAAGTGTACGACACCCTTCTTCAAGCACTTGCTGTAAAAGGGTCGCAATCTCATTTGCAACAGCTCGAGCAAGCAGAATTCGTTAAACAAATCTTCCCTGTTCAAAAGTATCAGGTGCACGCAAACGATAGTATGTCGTACCTTTTTGATAAGTACACCCCAAGAGAGCAACTTCCCTACACAGGAAAAGGGGTGAAAGTCGGAGTCATCGATACGGGCATTGATTATGAGCATCCCGACTTACGAAAAAACTATAAAGGTGGGTACGATGTCGTCGATTTGGATGGAGATCCCATGGAGACCAAGCAACATCAGGGAGCGCCTACATTACACGGCACTCATGTGGCTGGAATCATAGCAGCTAATGGGGAATTCAAAGGCATGGCACCAGATGCTGAGCTCTACGGATACCGGGCGCTTGGTCCAGGAGGTATGGGAACGTCAGTACAGGTCATTGCTGCAATTGAGCAAGCTGTAGAGGATGATATGGATATCATCAACTTATCGCTAGGCAACACAATCAATGGACCCGATTGGCCAACAAGTATAGCTGTTAATAAAGCGGTTGAGATGGGCGTGTCGATGGTCATTTCAAATGGGAACTCGGGACCAGGGGTGTGGACGGTGGGATCACCAGCAACAGCGGTTGATGCGATTGGCGTAGGAGCTTCAACCCCTCCAATAAAACTTCCTTATTTATATGCATATTTTGAAAGAAAAAACATTCCCATCACACCCCTTGTAGGATCAACAGCTTGGGATCTGCAAAAAGACTATCCCCTTCAAAACATAGACTTAGCAAAAGGAAAGATGCCAGACTTACGCGGCAAAATCGCACTGATTAAAAGAGGGGAAATCACATTCACTCAAAAAGCACAAGCAGCGGAAAGAGCAGGGGCTGTAGCAGCAGTTATATATAATAATGAAGAAGGACGTTTTCAAGGTGGTTTAGAAGAGGAGGTCTCCATTCCAGTTGCCTCGATCTCAAAAGAGTCAGGTGAATGGATCATAGAAAACATACTCCCTGATAAAAAGTGGCTAGAAACAAAATACAAAACCATTCAGGATACACTGGCCGATTTTAGCTCAAAAGGACCTGTTACATGGAACTGGGACATCAAGCCTGATATTTTAGCGCCAGGTGTAGCGATTAAAAGCACAGTGCCTGGAGGCTATAAAGAACTGCAGGGAACAAGCATGGCCGCACCGCACGTGGCAGGAGCACTAGCTCTCATAAAAGAAGCTCATCCAGATTGGGGGCCTCATCAGTTAAAAGCAGCACTTTTAACAACCGCATCACCAATCAAAAAAGAGACAGGTGAATTTTTAGAACCGATTGCTCAAGGTATGGGGCGTATTCAACCACAAAAAGCAATTGATCCTCCCACTTTCATTTACAACAGCCGCCTAACATTCGGCAGAGTACTAAAAGATGTAGAAACAAGAGAAGCCACAGTTACAATCAAAAACCGTACGGATGAACGACAGGAATACTATTTTAAGTCGCCGAACCAAATGAGGGGGCTGCAATGGCAAGTGCCCATGAGTTTTTCATTAGGTGCTGGTGAACAAAAAGCAGTTCAAATTAAAGTGAAAATAGATCAGAGACAAATTGATCTTTCAAAACCATTCCACCAAGGATGGATTACATTACACGATGAACATAACACCTATCATCTACCTTACTTATTCCTAACAAAGAAAACAGACTTCCCAAGAGTTATGGGGCTAGAATTTACATTAAAGCCATTCACAAAAGAAACGTACCAGTATCAAGTTTACCTCCCTCTAGAAGCAGATGAGTTTCAGATTGATCTATACAATCCAGATACACTACGATTTGAACGCACGATTCTTTCTAAACAAGATGTGAAACGCGGAGTCGTGAAAGGAACCTTAACAAAAGATGAAGTAGGGGAAGATGGGATATACTTAGCGGTATTAACCATTCAAAAAGGCAACATGAAGCAAACATTTGAGACGAAGATTGTCATTGGAACAGAATATCCATAATGAAAACTTTTCTAAGATATAAAAAGCTCACCTTACTAGGTGAGCTTTTTAACATGGACATAGTAAAAACCTTTGTATTCATTTTAAAAATGTAGTACAATTTTTATGGGATTGTGAAATATGCACAATCACTTTTTTTGCGCTCATAGAACCATTCAATTGGGCGTCAATTTGTGACAAAAATGTGTCACAAATGTAATAATTTTTTCCACCGATTACTTTTCCTCACAAACGGATTGACATTAGAAAACCCCTAATGTATTCTTACTAAGTGTGGAATGATAAGGCTTTCATAAATCGACAAATTTCGAGTCACAAAATTTATGAAAACTTAAGGAGCGGTTTCCGTGTCCTCAAATCAGAACAACCCTTTTAAAGCAATGGCATTGACGAGTGGAATTCTTTCACAACTGGCGGGTTGTACGTTAGTAGGAATCTTCCTTGGGCGTTGGCTTGATAACCAGTTTACCACAACACCACTCTTTTTAATCCTAGGTCTTTTCTTAGGGCTGGCCGCAGGTACATATGGCACCATTCTACTCGTGCGCAAATACACAGGAGAAGATCAAACATGACGGACCCACAATACAAAACCATGATTACACGTCAAAGAAAATGGATGATCTACCTTCTAGCCTTGTTTGTGCTTGGATGGGGCTTTCTACCGTATCAAGAGATTTTCCTCGGCTTAATCCTTGGAGCTGTACTAAGCTTTTTCAACCTCTGGCTTATGCAGCGAAAGATCAACCAAATGGGACAAGCTGCAGAAGAAAACCGAACATCAAGGGCGTTCGGAACCTTTTCTCGCATGGCTGCAGCAGGTTTAGCCATTCTTATAGCACTACGCTTTCAACAACATTTCCATCTAATTGCAGTTGTATTGGGTTTAATGACAACCTATGTTGTTATTATGATAGAATTTTTAGTTTCTAGATTTAAAGATTAGTCATAGGAAGAGAGGTGAACATTTTGGATCATAAGGCACCTTTACTCGAAGATCTATGGGGAATCGGTTGGTTGGATTTTAACTTGTCTACAGTACTCATGACATTCATTGCTTCTGTCATTGTGTTTATCTTAGGTGTTGCAAGTGCTAAGAGCCTTCAACGAAAACCAACAGGTCTACAAAACTTTATGGAATGGGTAGTCGATTTCGTAAAAGGCATTGTAGGAAGTACCATGGATTGGAAGACAGGAAAGCAGTTTTTGCCATTAGGATTAACGCTACTAACCTATATTTTTGTAGCGAACATGCTAGGTGTTATGTTTATGGTCGTCACAGGTGATCATTATCTATGGTGGAAGTCACCAACTTCTGATCCAGGGGTAACATTGACACTAGCTACCCTAGTAGTCGCTTTATCGCACTATTATGGTATAAAACTGAAGGGTGTGAAAGAGTATGGAAAAGAATTTTTCCGTCCAATGCCTTTCTTATTCCCTTTAAAAATTATTGAGGAGTTTGCGAACACGTTAACATTAGGTTTGCGTTTGTTCGGAAACATCTATGCCGGGGAGATTTTACTTGGCTTACTTGCTGGATTAGCCACAACTGGAATTGCAGGTACATTAGGTGCAGCTATTCCAATGCTAGCTTGGCAAGGATTTAGTACCTTCATTGGTGCAATTCAAGCATTTATTTTCACTATGTTAACGATGGTGTATATGTCTCACAAAGTGAGCGAAGACCATTAATTTTATAAACTAAATATCTTTTAAGATATAAAATAAGAGGAGGAATTTTATCATGACTGGAGCAGTAGCAGCAGCTATCGCAGTAGGTTTAGCAGCACTTGGTGCAGGTATTGGTAACGGATTAATCGTAAGTCGTACAGTAGAGGGGATCGCTCGTCAACCAGAACTACGTAGTGCCCTTCAAACAACAATGTTCATTGGTGTTGCACTAGTAGAGGCGATTCCAATCATCGCAGTTGTAATCGCATTTATCGTAATGGGTCAATAATAGCTTTATAATTTAAAAGGCAAGGGCGAGATTCGTCTTACTAGAATCATCGCCTTTCCTTTACTCAAATGGTTTCACAACTTCCATAAAGATCTATTCAAAAACCCGACTTTGGCTATCAAGGGTAGCTAAAAGCCGAGTTTTTCTAATGTAAAGCTTGTTACCGATAAGTGTGAAAGGAGTGAATGGTGTGCATTTATTTACAACAAACCTGGCCCTAAACGCTGGTGCCGGTTTTCTAGTTGGAGATATGATATTTTCTTTGGTTATGTTCATTATCCTTTTAGCATTACTTCGTAAGTTTGCATGGGGACCTCTAATGAACATGATGAAAGAACGTGAAGATCACATTGCAAATGAGATCGATACAGCAGAAAAGAATCGTCAAGATGCAGAGCGCATGACGAAAGAAGCACAAGAAGAGCTGAAAAATGCTCGTCAAGATGCTCAAACGATTATCGAAGATGCGAAAAAGGCAGGTAAAGAGCAACAACAAGAAATTGTTGAACAAGCTCGTGCTGAATCTGAGCGCATCAAAGAGTCCGCTCGACAAGATATCGAGAATGAGAAAGAAAAAGCTATCCAAGCCCTTCAAGACAAAGTGGCTTCCTTGTCCGTACAAATTGCAAGCAAGGTGATTGAGAAAGAACTTTCTGAGCAAGACCAAGAAAAACTAATCAACGAATACATTCAAGAGTTAGGAGAAGAGCGATGAGTAATGAAGTAGTAGCAAAGCGCTATGCAACGGCTCTTTTTCAAATCGGACAAGAACAGTCTAAGCTTGAACAATTCGAAGATGAACTAACAACAATCCGCGAAGTATTTCGCTCAAATGAAAAACTTCACACGTTCTTACAACATCCTGCCATTGAATTGAATCAAAAGAAAAACATGATTCATGAAGCTTTCAAAGGTGTTTCCAAAGAGGTTATGCACACGCTGGATATCCTTTTAGATCGTCACCGTGAAGGCGTTATCCCGACAATGGTTAACGAATTTGTAAAAAGAACGAATGAAGCACGTGGAATTGCAGACGCAGATGTTTATTCCGTTCGTGAGCTTAGTGAAGAGGAGCAGAAGTCGATTCAATCCGTATTCACTGAAAAGCTTAACAAGAAAGCAATCCGCATTCACAATATCGTAGATCCTTCTATTTTAGGTGGTCTAAAACTTAAAATCGGAAACCGTATTTATGATGGCAGTGTTAGCAGTAAGCTTCAACGTATCGAACGTAAATTGACATCTGGAAACAAATGATGATAGGGGTGAAATTGCATGAGCATCAATGCTGAAGAAATTAGTGCGCTGATTAAACAGCAAATCGAAAACTATGATTCTGAAATTGAAGTCAACGATGTTGGTACTGTTATCCAGGTTGGTGACGGTATTGCTCGTGCGCATGGCCTTGACAACGTAATGTCAGGTGAGCTTGTTGAATTTTCAAACGGTGTCATGGGAATGGCGCAAAACCTTGAGGAAAACAACGTAGGTATTGTAATCCTAGGTGAATTTACAGATATCCGTGAAGGTGACGAAGTTCGTCGTACTGGTCGTATCATGCAGGTTCCAGTAGGAGATGAGCTTTTAGGCCGCGTAGTAAACCCACTTGGACAGCCTGTTGATGGTAAAGGGCCAGTTGAAACGAGCAAAACTCGTCCAATTGAATCTCCTGCACCAGGCGTTATGGATCGTAAATCCGTAGATGAGCCACTTCAAACAGGTATCAAAGCGATTGACGCTCTTGTTCCAATCGGCCGTGGTCAGCGTGAGTTAATCATCGGTGACCGTCAGACAGGTAAAACAACAGTAGCAGTCGATACAATCATTAACCAAAAAGACCAAGACATGATCTGTATTTACGTAGCGATTGGTCAGAAAGAATCTACAGTTCGTGGAACAGTAGAAACGCTACGTCAACACGGTGCTCTTGAAAATACAATCGTCGTAACAGCAGGTGCATCTCAACCAGCACCACTTCTTTACCTAGCTCCTTACACAGGCGTATCCATGGGTGAAGAGTTCATGTACAACGGTAAACATGTACTAGTTGTCTACGATGACCTTACGAAGCAGGCGTCAGCATACCGTGAGCTTTCCCTATTGCTACGTCGTCCTCCAGGTCGTGAAGCTTACCCTGGTGACGTATTCTACCTTCACTCCCGCTTACTAGAGCGTGCAGCGAAGTTAAGTGACGATAAAGGCGGAGGTTCTTTAACAGCACTTCCATTTATCGAAACACAAGCAGGGGACATCTCAGCTTATATCCCAACAAACGTAATTTCCATCACAGACGGACAGATTTTCTTACAATCTGACTTGTTCTTCTCAGGTGTACGTCCGGCGATCAACGCTGGTCAGTCCGTATCCCGTGTTGGTGGTTCCGCACAAATTAAAGCCATGAAGAAAGTAGCCGGTACACTTCGTCTGGACCTGGCATCCTTCCGTGAGCTAGAAGCATTCGCACAGTTCGGATCAGACCTAGATGCAGCAACTCAAGCGAAACTGAACCGTGGTGAGCGTACAGTAGAAATCTTGAAGCAGGGCTTACATGAGCCACTTCCAGTAGAACAACAGGTAGCAATCATTTACTCTCTAGTTAATGGTTACCTTGATGATATCCCAACTTCAGACATCACACGCTTTGAGTCTGAGCTACAGAGCTGGATTGGTAAAAACAAACCTGAACTTTACGAACACATTCGAAACACTGGTAAGCTACCAGAAAAAGATGATTTCAACGCTGCAATCGAAGAGTTCAAGAAAACATTCGTTGTATCGTAAGAAATTAATCTGATAGCAACCTTTGAAGAAAGGGTGGTGAAACGACGTGGCATCCCTTAGAGATATTAAGTCTCGTATTACTTCAACGAAGAAGACCATGCAGATTACAAAAGCAATGGAAATGGTATCAGCTTCTAAGATGAACAAAGCGGAACAAAATGCGAAGAATTTCGTTCCGTACATGAAAAAAATCCAAGAAGTTGTAGCCAGCATTGCAAATGGTACTGATGCAAGTCACCCAATGCTTGAAGAGCGTGAGGTGAAGAAAACAGCTTACCTTGTTATCACATCAGACCGTGGTCTTGCAGGAGCTTATAACAGTAATATTTTGAGAAACGTTTATCAAACGATTCAAGAGCGTCACAATTCCAAGGATGAGTACACCACCATTCCTGTTGGACGTATCGGTCGTGACTTTTTCAAAAAACGTGACATGCCAGTAGAGCACGAAATCACTGGAGTGGCTGACCAGCCAAACTTTGCTGATATTGCAGATATCGCGAAGCAAACTGTTCAGCTATACACGGATGAGAAAATTGATGAACTTCACATTTACTACAATCATTACGTAAGTGCAATCACACAAGAGGTTACGGCTACGCAACTATTACCGTTAACCAACATTTCATCTGAAGGACAATCAATGACTTCTTATGAATATGAGCCAAATGAGGAAGAGATTCTTGAAGTTCTTTTACCTCAATACGCTGAAAGCTTAATTTATGGCGCATTGTTAGACGGTAAAGCAAGTGAGCACGCTGCCCGTATGACAGCCATGAAAGCTGCAACTGATAATGCTGACGAGTTAGTTGGCGACTTAACGCTTAAATATAACCGTGCACGTCAGGCATCCATTACCCAAGAGATTACCGAGATTGTCAGCGGAGCCGCTGCCCTCGAGTAACAGGGTAAACGTGAAAGTAAGTTAGGAGGGAAATCCATGAGCAAAGGACGCGTTACACAAGTAATGGGACCCGTTGTTGACGTTCAGTTTGAGAGCGGTCATCTCCCAGAAATCAATAACGCATTAACTGTCCGTTATGAAGCGAAGAACGAATCCGAAGTAAGCATGGATGTTACTTTGGAAGTAGCGCTACACTTAGGTGACGACGCCGTACGTACTGTAGCCATGTCTTCAACAGAAGGACTTGTTCGCGGACTAGATGTAGTTGACTCTGGTGCACCAATTTCCGTACCAGTAGGTGAAGCTACACTAGGCCGAGTATTTAACGTACTAGGTGAAAACATTGATCTTGACGAACCACTTTCAAGTGACCAGCGTCGTGATCCAATTCACCGTCAAGCACCAGTATTCGAAAACCTTTCAACAGAAACTGAGATTCTTGAAACAGGAATCAAAGTTGTTGACTTGCTTGCTCCATACATCAAAGGTGGTAAGATCGGTCTATTTGGTGGTGCCGGAGTAGGTAAAACCGTACTAATTCAGGAATTAATCAACAACATCGCACAAGAGCACGGTGGTATTTCCGTATTCGCAGGTGTTGGTGAGCGTACACGTGAAGGTAACGACCTGTACTATGAAATGACAGATTCAGGCGTTATCAAGAAAACAGCGATGGTGTTCGGTCAGATGAACGAGCCACCAGGAGCTCGTATGCGTGTAGCACTTTCTGGTCTTACAATGGCTGAATACTTCCGTGATGAAGAAGGACAAGACGTACTTCTATTCATCGACAACATCTTCCGCTTTACGCAAGGTGGTCTAGAGGTTTCCGCCCTACTAGGTCGTATGCCTTCTGCCGTTGGTTACCAACCAACACTTGCAACGGAGATGGGACAATTACAGGAACGTATCACATCTACTGACAAAGGTTCCATCACATCTATCCAGGCGATTTACGTACCTGCCGATGACTACACAGACCCGGCACCGGCTACAACATTCGCTCACTTAGATGCGACGACAAACCTTGAACGTAAACTATCTGAGCAAGGTATCTACCCAGCCGTGGATCCACTTGCATCAACATCTCGTGCGCTTGACCCAGCAGTCGTTGGTGAAGAGCACTACGAAGTAGCACGTAACGTACAAAGTACACTACAGCGCTACAAAGAACTTCAGGATATCATTGCGATCCTAGGTATGGACGAGCTTTCTGATGAGGACAAACTTACAGTATCTCGTGCACGCCGTATTCAGTTCTTCCTATCTCAGAACTTCCACGTTGCTGAACAGTTCACTGGACAAAAAGGTTCTTACGTTCCAGTAGCTGAAACAGTAAAAGGATTCAAAGAGATCTTAGATGGTAAATATGACGACCTTCCAGAGGACGCATTCCGTCTAGTAGGACGTATTGAAGAAGTAGTAGAAAAATCAAAATCCATGTAGTAACGAGTAGAATATAAAGCGGCGTTTGTCTTAACAGATGCCGCTTCATTCTAGCCCAAGGGGGGTTAAACTTGAAAACACTAACTGTGAGTGTTGTCACTCCTGATGGCCCAGTTATAGAAAATAACTACGATATGGTAAGCTGTAAGACGGAAACAGGTGAACTTGGTATTCTACCAGGTCACATCCCTCTAGTAGCACCATTAACAATTAGCGGTGTTCGCCTGAAGAGCAATAACTCAGCCGACATCATCGCTGTAAACGGTGGCTTCGTTGAAGTCCGTCCAGAGAAAGTAACGATTCTAGCACAATCTGCTGAGCTCCCATCCGATATCGATATCGAAAGAGCGCAAAAAGCAAAAGAACGTGCAGAACGTCGCGTAAACTCAGGCGCATCCGACATTGATCTAATGCGAGCTGAACTAGCACTACAACGTGCAATCAACCGCATAGATGTAAAAGAAAAAGCTTAAGCTGACATTTTGTTAGCTTAGGCTTTTTTTCTATTAGGTGCGCTGGAGATGAGACAGGGGCGACCCGATGGAAAGTAGCTGGGACCCGAGCGAAAACAGTGAGTACCCGAGCGAAAGCAGAGCGTACCCGAGCGAAAGCAGAGCGTACCCGAGCGAAAGCAGAGCGTACCCGAGCGAAAGCAGAGCGTACCCGAGCGAAAGCAGAGCGTACCCGAGCGAAAGCAGAGCGTACCCGAGCGAAAGCAGAGCGTACCCGAGCGAAAGCAGAGCGTACCCGAGCGAAAGCAGAGCGTACCCGAGCGAAAGCAGAGCGTACCCGAGCGAAAACAGTGAGCACCCGAGCGAAAGCAGAGCGTACCCGAGCGAAAACAGAGCGTACCCGAGCGAAAGCAGAGCGTACCCGAGCGAAAACAGAGCGTACCCGAGCGAAAACAGAGCGTACCCGAGCGAAAACAGAGCGTACCCGAGCGAAAGCAGAGCGTACCCGAGCGAAAGCAGAGCGTACCGATGGAACACAGCCCCAACCCCAGAGAAACCAACACCCACCCCCGAAAGAAAACCAAAGAAAAGCCCCCTTAAAATCTATTAAAATTCCCAGAAAAACCCCAACAAAGTCATAATTCCAAACCTCTCACCATAGACATGCATAGAAGGATCATGCTAATATCGACACCCTTTCAGAGGTCTGCTATAATGAAAACGATTACAGATAATTCTGAAAATTACACTCAAGGGGGAGTGCAATGGAATCATTACATACGTATTGGAACAGCCACCTCGCTATTGTTGTGTTTCTTATTTTAGGTATTATTTTACCGATTGTCGCGTTAACCGCTGGTCGGATTCTACGCCCAAATCAACCATCCTCACAGAAGTCTACCACCTATGAAAGTGGGATCGAACCATTCCAAGATGCTAGAGTACAATTTAATGTTCGCTACTATATTTTTGCCCTTATGTTTGTCATTTTCGACGTGGAAACCGTCTTTCTTTACCCATGGGCAGTGGCGTATGACAAGCTAGGTATTTTTGCATTAATAGAGATGTTGATTTTCGTCACAATGCTTTTGATCGGATTAATCTACGCTTGGAAAAAGAAGGTGCTACGATGGAGTTAAATCTTGATGGAATCACACCGGACGAACGTGCCGAGTTAGAAAGAAATGTATTCATGGCTACCCTGGAACAAGTAAAAGGGTGGGCGAGAAGTAACTCATTATGGCCAATGACATTTGGACTAGCCTGTTGCGCAATCGAAATGATGGGAGTAGGCTCCTCGCATTATGACGCCGATCGTTTTGGATCCTTTTTCAGAACATCACCACGTCAATCAGATGTGATGATTGTTTCAGGAACGGTCACGAAAAAGATGGCTCCAGTGCTGCGCCGACTTTATGATCAAATGCCAGAACCAAAATGGGTGATCGCCATGGGCTCATGCGCCACAGCTGGAGGACCGTACATCTATTCCTATTCCGTTGTAAAAGGGGTGGATCAAATCGTTCCCGTTGATGTGTACATCCCAGGATGCCCACCAAACCCAGCAGCTCTAATTTACGGAATTAATAAATTACAAGAAAAAATTCGCTACGAAGCTAAAACTGGGAAGAGGGTGATGAGCGAATGAGCGATGAAAAAGATTTAGAAAAAAAGAAAGCCGCGGCTGCCGCAAAAGCAAAAGCAGAGGCTTTGAAAAAGATGAAAGAAAAAGAAGCAGCTTCACAAAATGATGATTCCATCGAGGAACAAAAAAGAAAAGCTGCAGAAGAAGCGAAGAAAAAAGCAGCTGAAATAAATAAATCTGATTCCAAGGAAGAAGATAAGGACCTTGCAAAACAAAAAGCAGCCGCCGCAGCCAAGGCCAAAGCCGCTGCACTCGCAAAGCAAAAAGCCAAAGAGCAGTCCGAAGAAAAATCACCAGGTTCATCAGAAAAGGAAAAAGCAGACGCTAAAGCTAAGGCAGCAGCCGCTGCGAAAGCGAAAGCTGCCGCTATAGCCAAGCAAAAAGCAAAAGAACAAACTCAAGACAACACCTCAGACACAGAAAAACAAAAAGCCGCAGCCAAAGCAAAAGCTGCAG
This sequence comes from Pontibacillus sp. HMF3514, assembly GCF_009858175.1. GTDB lineage: Bacteria > Bacillota > Bacilli > Bacillales > BH030062 > Pontibacillus. Next base: position 3,552,545 of record NZ_CP047393.1, on the reverse strand, counting down.
CAGCCGCCAAGGCAAAAGCAGCTGCTAAATCAAAACAAGACTCTCAACCAGACGATAAAGCCAAAGCCGCAGCCGCTGCCAAGGCAAAGGCCAAAGCTGCCGCTGCAGCCAAAGCAAAAGCTAAAGCAGCACAGTCCCAATCAACTCAACAACCATCCGAAGAATCTGAGGAACAGCCTTCACACAACCAACCTCTCCTGGATAAATACACAAAAGTCATCCATGAGCACTTAGGAGAACACGTTTTAGAGGATTCTTATATTAATCGATTGTCCAAGCACGTACCAACTTTGGTTACAAAGCCTGAAACGTATTTTCAAGTTGCCGAGTTTTTGAAATTTAATGAACAGCTAGGGTTCGAATATGTATCAGAACTACATGGAACCGACTTTGAAACCCACATGGAACTATACACTCACCTTTTTTCATTCAAAAATAAACAACCTGTAGCCCTAAAAGTAAAAATCGACCGGGATCAACCTGAAATTGATTCGCTGACACCACTTTGGCAAGGAGCGAACTGGCCAGAGTGTGAAGCATATGATCTACTCGGTATCAAATTTAAAAACCATCCTGAACTCAAGCGAATTTTTCTTGGAGAAGAGTGGGTAGGTTATCCGCTTAGAAAAGATTATGAACCGTATGATGTGGAGGTGTAGCCCTTGCTTCGAACCGAAGAAATGCTTTTGAATGTCGGCCCCCAACACCCAAGTACGCACGGGGTATTCCGACTTGTTGTCAAAATTGATGGAGAAATGATTAAAGAAGCGACACCTGTGATTGGATACTTACACCGAGGGACAGAAAAGCTTGCTGAAAATCTTCAATACACTCAAATCATCCCGTACACAGACCGCATGGATTACCTTTCAGCCATGACAAATAATTACGTCATTGTGCATGCAGTTGAAACCATGATGGACCTTGAGATTCCAGAACGAGCGGAATATCTTCGTATCCTTTCGATGGAACTTGGACGCATTGCCAGTCATCTTGTCTGGTTTGGTACATATCTATTGGATATTGGAGCCGTGAGTCCATTCCTTTACGCATTCCGTGAGCGAGAAGTCATTATTAATCTCCTAAATGAATTGTCAGGGGCACGACTTACGTTTAACTACATGCGTGTAGGAGGCGTGAAATGGGATGCTCCAGAAGGCTGGATTGATAGAGTAAGAGAATTTGTTCCGTACATGCGGGAGCAGTTAAAAGGATATCACGATCTGGTTTCGGGTAATGAGATCTTCCTTAACCGCGTTAAAGATGTAGGGACTTATACAAAAGAGGACGCCTTGGAGTATGCCCTAAGTGGTGCGAACCTGCGCTGTACAGGAGTTGACTGGGATCTTCGAAGAGATGAGCCATATTCCATCTATGATCGATTTGATTTTGATGTCATTACAAGAACAAAGGGAGATGCCTGGAGTCGCTATGAGTGTAGAATGGCTGAAATCGAAGAATCTCTTAAAATTGTAGAACAGGCTGTCCAGCAAATACCTGATGAGGGCCCAATTATGGCTAAGGTGCCAAAGGTTATCAAAGCCCCTAAAGGAGAAGCTTACGTTCGAATCGAGTCGCCACGCGGTGAAATCGGGTGTTACATCAACAGTCAGGGCAAAAAAGAACCCTATCGCGTGAAATTCAGAAGGCCATCTTTTTATAACCTTCAGATCCTTCCTAAATTGCTGAAGGGTGAAAACATGGCGAACTTAATTACGATCTTAGGTGGCGTGGATATTGTCCTCGGGGAGGTGGATGGTTGATGACGTGGATAGAGAGTTTTCTCCAGTCTCAGCCCACATTTGAAAATATGACTTACTTGCTTACGTTAGGAGCTGGGATGTTGAGTCTCGTGCTAGGCTTCGTTACATTCGCAATCCTAGCTGAGCGTAAAGTGATGGGCTATATGCAGCTGCGTCATGGACCTAACCGTGTCGGTGGACGATTTGGATTGCTCCAGACGGTAGCCGATATTTTGAAACTACTAACGAAAGAAGATATTCGTCCCAAGCTTGCAGATAAACCGCTATTTGTTCTGGCACCTGTCATTGCATTCACGCCAGCTTTCATCATTCTTAGTGTTATTCCATTTACAGATGCATTTAAGTTTTCTGATATAGGCGTGGGGTTGCTTTACTACATTGCGATTTCTGGTATTTCCACGATTGGGATCGTTACAGCAGGCTGGGCTTCGAATAACAAGTATGCGTTAATGGGCGGAATGCGCTCGGCTGCGCAGATGATTTCCTATGAAGTCCCACTTGTTATGTCTGTTATTGGCGTCATTCTTTTTGCTGGAACGTTGAACTTAACAGAAATTGTTGAAGCGCAAAAACATGTGGCGTACATTTTCCTTCAGCCAGTTGGCTTTATCATTTTCTTTATTGCCGCAAACGCAGAGCTCAATCGTACACCTTTTGATTTGCCAGAAGCTGAATCAGAGCTTGTGGCGGGTTATCACGTTGAATTCTCAGGGTTCAGGTGGGCCTTTTTCATGCTTTCCGAATATGTGTATTTGTTTGCAATGGCATCGCTTATTACCGTCCTGTTTTTAGGAGGATGGAACCCGATTCCTGGGCTTGGATTTATTCCAGACCCGTTCTGGTTCAGTATCAAATTTATGATCGTTGTCTTTTTATTTATCTGGATTCGCATTACCTTACCGCGAATTCGTGCGGATCAGCTGATGGAGTTCGGGTGGAAGGTCCTGCTCCCAGTTGCGTTAGCAAACATCTTTTTATCTGCAATTGTAAAAGAACTTTACTCAATTTGGTTTTAAAAAGGGGTGGTGAGACAACATGCTCGGTTTAGCCAAAGGATTTAAATACACCTTGAAAAATCTAACCAAAGAAAAAATGACCTATTCCTATCCGGAAGAACCTGTGCCCATGCCAGATCGGTTTCGTGGTATTCAAAAGTTTTATCCGGAGAAGTGTATCGTCTGTAATCAGTGCGTGAACATTTGTCCAACCGATTGCATTCAACTTACGGGGAAGAAGCACCCCGATCCGAACAAAAAAGGCAAAATCATTGATACGTATGATATCAATTTTGAAATTTGTATCCTATGTGATTTATGTACGGAGGTATGTCCGACAGAAGCGATCATTATGACGAATAACTTTGAGCTTGCTGAATACTCAAGAGATGATCTGTTTAAGGACCTACAATACCTCGATGAACATGATGAAAACAAGCGAAAGGAGAATAAGCCATGAGTGGGGGAGTTTTAGCTTTTTTAATCCTGGCGACGCTCTCCGTATTAGGTGGCATTCTCATGTTGAACCTGACAAAAGTCATTCACATGCTATTGGCTCTTGTCATGACGTTCTTATCGATTGCCGGCATCTTTGTTTTACTATCAGCGGAATTTGTAGCGGCCGTTCAAGTTTTGATCTATTCTGGAGCGATCACAATCATTATGATTTTCGGCATCATGCTCACCAAACATAACGATAAACAACAAGCTACCAAAAGTTCACCTCGAAACGTACTAGTTGGGATCGGAGCAGTTGTTTTCTTTCTAGTAATGTACAGTTTCATTGGAGATGTGAATTTTGGCGGACAAGCTGAAAATCTACATGTAAATAACACAGAACAAATCGGGATTGCTTTATATTCGCATTACATCATTCCATTTGAAATGGTGTCGGTTATATTACTTGTTGCTCTAGTTGGCGCCATTATTTTAGCAAAACGAGATGATGGGGAGGAGGCGAGTGAAGAATGAGTGCAGTTCCTGTATCAGTGTATCTCATGCTTGCCCTCATGCTGTTTTGTATCGGATTATTCGGAGCTTTGACGAAGCGGAATACCGTCATTGTGCTCATATCCATTGAACTTATGTTGAACGCAGTAAATATCAATTTAGTAGCCTTTAGTAAATACGGAATCAACCCGTCGATTACAGGGCAGATTTTTTCCTTATTTACGATTACGATTGCTGCAGCTGAAGCGGCTGTAGGATTAGCCATTCTAATCGCGCTTTATAGAAATCGTCGGACAGTCCAGGTTGATGAAATGAATACGATGAAGCATTAAAAAACCTTATACAGAAGGGGGCTGTTAAGGATGTTGGAATATGCATGGATCATGCCTGTTTTCCCATTGCTATCTTTTGTTCTATTGATCATACTACGCCAGACCGTAAAGGACAAAAGTAGCTATATCGGCATTGGGTTATCAGGTGTTTCCCTTATTCTTTCTGGGGTTGTACTTATGGAACAACTTTCGCAAGGGAATTTTTCGAAATCTGTTGGTTGGTTATCAATTGGGGATATTGAGTTAACGGTTGGATACATCGTGAACCCACTAAACGCCATGATGCTTGTGCTCGTATCGTTGGTGAGTTTTCTTGTACATATTTACTCCATGGGTTATATGAAAGAAGATTCGCGCCTGAACGTGTTTTACGCTTACCTTGGTTTATTTACCTTTGCTATGCTTGCGCTGGTTCTGTCGCCAAATCTGCTTCAAATCTATATGTTCTGGGAGCTCGTTGGACTTGGATCATTTTTATTAATTGGTTTTTATTTTTACAAAAAAGAAGCAAGGCAAGCTGCGAAAAAAGCTTTCATCATGACGCGAATCGGAGATATTGGACTACTGATTGGACTTATTCTGCTATTTTGGCAGACCGGAAGCTTAGAGTTAACCTCGATCTTCGAAGCGGTGGAAGCGGGAGCTATGGAAGAAGGGATGATTACTCTGATCGCCATACTCATTTTCGTTGGAGCGATCGGAAAATCAGGTCAGTTCCCACTGCATTCATGGCTTCCTGATGCGATGGAAGGTCCAACTCCGGTATCAGCACTGATCCACGCAGCTACGATGGTAGCAGCAGGTGTGTATTTAGTGGCAACACTATTTCCGTTATACGAAGCAAGTGAAACCGCTATGATCGTCGTCGCTACAATTGGAGCATTCACCGCTATATTTGCGGCAACGATTGCTTTGGTACAAAAGGATTTAAAGCGCGTTTTAGCTTATTCTACCGTATCCCAACTCGGATATATGATGCTCGCACTTGGGTCGGCAGGTTATGTAGCTGGTGTTTTTCACCTTATGACGCATGCCTTTTTCAAAGCCCTGTTGTTTTTGGCAGCAGGTAGTGTCATTCATGCTGTTCACACGCAAAACATCGAGAAAATGGGTGGTCTTTGGAGAAAAATGAAGTGGACGGGTCCCCTGTTTTTAATCGGTGCCCTAGCCATTAGTGGATTCCCGCTATTATCAGGCTTTTTTAGTAAAGAAGAGATATTACTCGCAGCATGGGGAGAAGGACATTATGTTTTATTCACTCTAGCACTGATTGCGGCTTTTCTTACCGCTTTCTATATGTTCCGCCTATTTTTCATGGTGTTCACCTCACCAGCAAAAACAAACAACGCAGTAAAAGAATCTCCAAAATCTATGACATTCCCGATGATCGTACTTGGCGCATTAGCAGTTGTAGCAGGTTATATCAACACACCTTGGTTCGGCACATTTCTAGGGGATTGGCTGACTGCTGGGAATGAGTTTGTCAATGCGCACCATGCTGAAGGACCGATCTGGATTATGTTAGTCACTATTTTATTATCACTCGGAGGCATTTACTTAGCTTATGTGATCTATCACAAAAAGACGCTAGAGAGAGATTTCTTATCCTCCGCATTTCCCATCACCTACACCGTCATGTACAACCGGTATTTTGTCGATGAATTTTATCAGATGACTGTAGGATACGGAGCACGCGCGTTAGGATATCTAGGAGTGTTTATTGAAAAATACATTGTAAATGTGATCGCGAGTTTGTGTAGCAATATTGTGCATGAAATCGGAAAACAAGGATCCAAATTACAAAATGGGCAAGTTCAAACATACGGAGCCGTAGTATTTGTTGGCCTTGTTATTATCTTAGCCGTAGCTGTCATGCAAGGAGGGATGTTTCAATGAGTTGGCTGTCACTATTGGTGTTCTCTCCGCTTATAGGGATTCTTTTGCTCACGATAACGCCGAAACATAACGCGAGCATGGCAAAACTGGTTGGCGTAATCGGAGCATTCATTCCGTTTTTATTATCCTTAATCGTGTATAAATCCTTCCAATCTGGCGTTGAATTATCCGAAAAACTGGCTTGGATGACACTCGGACAAGATGCCTTTCAATTCACGGTTAACTATGAGCTTGAGGTAAATGGGTTTTCGCTCATTTTACTGCTCCTAACAACCTTGATCTCATTGCTATCGATGGTAATAGCAACAACCCAAATCAAAACATCATGGAGAGCCTATTACATCCTATGTCTTTTATTAGAACTCGGAATTCTAGGGGTTTTTGCTGCAGAAAATCTCATTTTGTTCTTTATCTTTTTTGAATTAACATTACTCCCAATGTTCTTGTTGATCGGAAAATGGGGGGGTTAGAGCGCGAGAAAACGGCCTATAGTTATTTAATTTATAACGGACTTGGCTCGGCTGCTCTCCTGATTGTTTTCGTAGCACTCATTGCCAAAACAGGCACAAGCAATATGACCGAGTTAATGAGCATGGTGCCACAGCTAGATGACGGGTTTCGTATGGGAGCGTTCCTAGGCTTACTCCTGGCGTTTGGTGTGAAGCTACCGATTATCCCTTTGCACACATGGATGGTTCGTGTGCACGTCTACGCACCGACCGCACTAGTCATGATTCATGCTGGCGTACTTTTAAAAATTGGAGCTTATGGATTGATCCGTTTTGGATTAGGGTTTTTCCCAGTTGAATTTGAAAAAATGGCATCTCTTATTGCCATTTTGGGTATAGTGAATCTGCTGTATGGCGCTTTTATTGCATTAGTTCAACAGGAGTTAAGGCGAATTCTGGCTTACTCTAGTGTATCGCATATGGGTATCGTACTGCTTGGTGTGGCCGCAATAAATGAAGCTGGGGTGCAGGGGGCCATTTTTCAAACCGTATCGCATGGACTGATTGCCGCTTTGTTCTTCTTACTTGTTGGTGTGTTAATTGAGCGCACCGGCACTACGGAGCTGAAAAAGCTAGGAGGCTTAGCAAAAGTGATGCCTGTTACAGCTGGAGTTTTACTTACAGCTGCACTTGCTTCACTTGGGTTACCTGGTATGAGCGGGTTTGTAAGTGAATTTATGGCATTTTTAGGCCTGTTTGAAACCTTACCGATATTAGCTGCGATAGGAACGCTTGGTTTAATCCTGACAGCTGTGTATATGCTTAGAGCTGTTTTGAATATTACGTTTGGTGAGGGACCAATATATCCAGAAAACTTAAGACCGTTATCCAGCGCTGAAGGTTTGCCTGTTTTCATCTTACTTGGAATGATCGTTCTAATAGGCGTTTATCCAAGTGTTCTAACAGACACGCTAAGCACCACGCTAGAAACCATTTTAATCGGGATGGGAGGGTAACAAATGGATCTCGACACATTACTTCAATTCGAGTGGAGTTTGATGGCTCCTGAATTTACAATTTTAATCGTCGCAACGGTGTTATCCCTTTTAGACTTGTTTTTAAGAAAAGAAGTAAACCGAAATCACTTTGCATGGTGGGCTATGGGAGGCATCGCCTTATCGTTCGTTTTCTTACTCTCCCAACTCGGCCATGAGAGCTCAATGATTTTATTTGATACGTACCGTTTTGATCCTTTCTCAATCAGTTTCAAATTCGTACTGCTAGCTGGAACGTTTCTAGTTATACTTCTATCTCATTCCTATAAGGAAGCAGGGGAAGGAGGATATCGAGGAGAGTTTTACTACTTTATTCTCATCGCTCTTCTTGGTGGCATGATGATGGCATCGAGTGCAGATCTGATTACCCTGTTTGTTGGCTTAGAAATGCTCGCAATCCCATCTTATATTTTAGCTGGTATTCAAAAGAGCTCTACGCGTTCCAATGAGAGTGCAATGAAATACATCATTAATGGAGGTATTTCCACGGCAATCACACTCTTTGGCTTCAGTTACATTTACGGATTAACAGGCAGCACGCAGCTCAATGTGATTGCTCAAAACTTATCAGATGTTACCCAGAGCGATGCTGAAGGTCTTGCCATTATGGCGTTCCTCATAACGTTTGTAGGATTAGCATTCAAAATCTCGACTGTTCCGTTTTACATGTGGACACCTGATGTGTACGAAGGCTCACCTACACCTGTTACAGCCTTCCTAAGCGTTGTTTCAAAAGCAGCAGGGTTTATTATCATTCTTAGAGTGTTCATGTCCATTTTTGGAGGAATAGAGGGGATCAGACTAAATGAGACTTTCCTCGAGTCCATGATTATCTTTATAGGTGTGCTTGCATCTTTAACCATGATCATTGGAAATACAATTGCTTTGAGACAACGAAACATGAAGCGGCTTCTTGCATATTCAAGCATAGCGCACGCAGGCTACCTTCTTGTTCCTTTTGTAGCCTTATCCCCAATGGCATTTGAAAGCATGTGGTTCTACATGATTGCTTACATGTTTATGACACTTGGAGCATTTGCCGTGCTACAAGTCTTAATCAGACAATCAGAATCAGAGGATCTATCCATATTTTCCGGCCTATTCCATCGATCACCTGGCCTTGCCATATTAATGACGATCTTCTTGTTATCGCTTGCAGGCATACCGGGTACAGCCGGATTTATAGGGAAGTTAAATATCTTTTTAGGAGCCTTATTCACAGACCCAGGGAACTTCGCGCTAGTTGCGATCATGCTTGTCGCAACGGTTATATCATACGTTTATTACTTCGGGATTTTCATTCAAATGTTTTTCAGACACGCTGAATTTCAAACAAAAATTAGAATGCCCACAAGCATTTCCGCAGCACTCGTGATCTGTGCAGCAGGAACGATTATTCTTGGTTTATTACCAGGGACAATATTAGATTTTTACCATCAGCATGTTGATTTTAATCAGTTAACAGACTCATTATGGAAATAAGCGAGAACAGTGCACTTCTTGTATAAAGGTGCACTGTTTTTTTATTTTTTTTAAAGATAGTCAGCAGTAAGAATAAAAGAAATACCTAATGAAAATAAGTAACCTTAAAGAGGCTGGATTCGTCTTATATATAACCCCACTATTAAGAGGGAATAAAGCCAAAAAGTGGACTAGAGATTACAAATATTACGATTTTCCAGTGATAAAGGTTTAACTACATAGGAAAAAAGGTATTTGACTTACTAGAGCTAAAGAAAACACTGAGTAGATTGACAATTACCAGGTACCATGTCAGAGTTTTACTAGTGAACTTTGTCGATATTTCCCTGGCAATAAGTCGAAAGGTGTTGAAGTATATGGAGGAGATAGGATATCAGTCACTAACCAATATGCTTTCACATATTGTGTTTATAATCATTACTTGGCGGATCCTACAAGCCGTAAACTTAGACGGAATCATAAAAAAAGGACGTGTTTTTGAGGCACGTTTACTCATGATGTTTCTCACGATAGCGATTGGAACAACGGTAAGCCGTTTCTTTTTAGATTACTTGCAATGGTCTCAAAACCTGAAGTTTTTACTTTAGGTAAAGGAAACGATTGCTAGAGCCAACATCCATGTCAAATGATGACGATAATTTAATTGTATGATTGTTTCGTTACCCGACGATACTGTTGATGGACTTTTTTTAAAGGGGAGCGGGACAAATGAGAAAACTAGCAATTATTTTATGGATGATGATCATGGTTCAAGCGCAGCTGTTTGCTTCAGCAGAGGCAGATAGCTCAACACCGTTACAACCACTCCAAGATATTTCCGATTTTCTTAAGCAACATGAGGTTCCAATTAAAAGTTGGGAAGTAATCATGAAAGAACAAATCCATCATGAAGAGATTTCAGTCTATGTACAGAAGCTTCAAGCGCAATATCCTAATTTTAATCTCACAAAAAAAGAAGGAAATAAATCCAATAAATATATTTTGAACCGCCAAAAAGCTAGTGGATTTTCCGAACAATTTATAGTAATTGCGTCAAAAGATGTAAGACCTTATGCCGAGGTTCTGTACAAATCTTCTGGTAAGGACTGGAATCCTGACATAAGGAGAGACTTTTCACCTAGATTACTTACCATTAAACAAGAACGATTTGCAGAAAATACCACAATTTTCACTTGTCTAACCTCTGAAAGCAGTGATAAGATTAATGGTGTTTTATTGCTCGAAAAATTTAGTTCTAGACTACAAATCGAAAAACTACAAACACTAAATGAAAATGAATTTATCTCAAACACGGGTTATACAAGTCATTGGAATCAGGCGCTTCCGTATATGGACAAGGGAGTTATGAATGTTCAATATGCCCTCCGTCAAGATATGGGCGGAAAGACAACCTTGACATTTGGAACGCCAATCATCTCGAGTGAATATTAATATAGAGAAAATGGACGCGGAGGGGAATGAACTTGGAAAAAATCATCGTCCGCGGTGGCAGTCGATTATCTGGCACTGTGAAAGTAGAAGGTGCAAAGAATGCTGTTCTGCCTGTCATCGCCGCAAGTATAATTGCTAGTGAAGGAAAAAGTATCCTGAAAGATGTACCCGCTCTCGCTGATGTTGACACGATAAGTGAAGTATTGAAATATATGAATGCAGATGTAGCAGTTGAAGAAAATACAGTTACAATCGATGCATCTAGAGAGCTGACAACAGAAGCACCATTTGAATACGTTAGAAAAATGCGAGCTTCCGTGCTTGTATTAGGACCTATGCTTGCTCGTTATGGTCATGCTAAGGTAGCTCTTCCTGGTGGATGTGCTATCGGCTCACGACCAATCGATCAGCATCTTAAAGGGTTCGAAGCAATGGGAGCGAAAGTTAACGTAGGTAATGGCTTTATCGAGGCTTACACTGGAGAGGACCGTTTACGTGGTGCTCGCATCTATTTAGATGTTCCGAGTGTAGGTGCAACAGAAAACATTATGATGGCCGCATGTATGGCTGAAGGCAAAACCGTCATCGAGAACTGTGCCAAAGAGCCAGAAATCGTTGACCTTGCTAACTACCTGAACAAAATGGGAGCAAAAGTCGTTGGTGCTGGTACTGAAACAATCCGTATCACAGGTGTGGAAAAAATGTATGGTGCTGAGCACAACATCATTCCTGACCGAATTGAAGCAGGTACCTTTATGGTTGCAGCAGCAATTACAAAAGGAAACGTACTTGTAAAAGGTGCTGAGCAAGAACACCTACGTTCCTTAGTAGCGAAAATGCAAGAGATGGGTGTCATCATCGAGGAAGAGGATGATGGTCTACGCATCATCGGCCCAGAAAAGCTAAAAGCTGTTGACCTAAAAACCATGCCACACCCAGGTTTCCCAACTGACATGCAGGCTCAAATGATGGCCTTAATGCTTCAAGCAGAAGGCACAAGTGTTATTACGGAAACTGTGTTTGAAAACCGTTTTATGCACGTGGAAGAGTTCCGTCGCATGAATGCTCATCTTAAAATCGAAGGACGCTCTGTTATTGTAGAAGGACCATCCGAATTACAAGGCGCAGAAGTTTCAGCAACAGACCTTCGTGCAGCAGCAGCTCTGGTATGTGCAGGACTCGTAGCAGACGGCTACACACGTGTTACAGAATTAAAACACTTAGACCGCGGCTATATCGACTTCGCAGGAAAATTAGCAGGAATCGGTGCTAACATCGAACGCGTAAAAGATGAAAATGCCGAAGAAACACCAGAAAACAAATCAACAGACGATGTAAAATCATCCTTATCATCATAATAAAGAGAACACGCCTACTCTGTGGGCGTGTTTTTTTATGCTTTATTTGGATCGCCTGTATTGAGGAGGGTTATCGCCTGCAAATGGAGTTTTTAGCCTGAATACAGCTCTCGATCGCCTGCAAATCCAGATTACCGCCTGAATCCAATTCCAGACCGCCTGAAAACTCAGATTACCGCCTGAATCCAGCTCCACACCGCCTGAAAGCCTAACTCTCGCTCACAAATCTGGCCAGGCGCTCATATATGTCCTCAACCCGCTCACAAATCTAGCCAGGCGCACATAAATGTCCTCACCCCGCTCACAAATCTATCTAGCAGCTCACAAAAGTTACGCCCCCGCTCGCAAATCCAGGTGCGCCGCTCACATCCGACCTTTCCCCACTCACAAAATCCCCACTCCCACCAAAGTCCTAATCTCCCCAACACCCGAAACCCAACCCAACTCCCAATCGTAAAATAAACTAACAACCCAAAAAAGGAGCATCTCCACATGATTATTTTTCTAATCAGCATCCTTATCCTAATAGCTCTGATCTCGTACATATACTGGTTTAAACCAAACTCAGGTACGGGCGTGGACCTTCAACCAAAGGGATATGCCATAATCACCACTGTACTGGTGATAATAGCTGCCTACGCAGGATATCAAGTCTACAATAATTTGCAACATGAGCAACGTTTCCAAGTTAGTCCTGTCACTAATGAACAGTCTGTTAAACTTCAGGGCGAGAAGAATGACCTTATGATGGTTAAAGAACAGCCTTTTAAGCAAAATAAAGCATATGAAGCAACTTTCTTTTTATGGAACGAAGAACCTCTAACACCGAAAAAACTAACTCTAAAGGCCGAAGAGAGGTTCTCTGGTGATAAGATTCAACTACAGCTCCCAAACGCTCAAGACCTCCCAAATGGAGCCCCTAAGCTAAAACAAGAACTAGGTGCTACCAAAGCCATACAAGCGCAACTAGCCTTTCCATACTGGGGCATATGGGAAATCGCCATTTATCAAAACGGAGAAAAACTAGGTGACCTTGTCATTGAAGTAATTCGCTAACCTGTTAGCCTAGCCCCCAGAAGCATAATCAAAATTTCTAGTTCTACTATTCCAACCTCTTGTATAGATTTATTAGTAGAGTAACTAGAAAAGGGGGCTTCCATATGAAAGCATGGAAGGGGCCAGGACTTCTTCTAATCGGCACATTAGTGCTCATCATTCTTGTCGTTCCAACGTTAATTGTGCTGCCATTTATTCAACCATCGGATCCAATTCAACAAGTAGCAACGGAGGGTTCAACAACGCCAACAAAACCTGTCGAAACCTTGAAGGACTTTAATTTAGATGATCTTTCATCCTTCAGTGTGAACGTTTATAGGACTAAGGCAGAACAAGTTGAACAGGTGCCCCTAGAACTGTATGTGTCTCACGTTGTCGCATCTGAAATGCCGGCTGATTTTGAATTGGAGGCACTTAAGGCGCAATCTCTAGCTGCACGCACATACATTGTTCAGCATCTTATTAAATCTGAAGAAGACATTCCGGGAAATGCTCATGTAACCGATACAATCCAGCACCAGGTATATAAGAACAACGAAGAGCTTATGAAAGCGTGGGGCCCGGATTATATTTGGAAGATGAACAAGATTAAGCAGGCAGTTGCAGAAACAAAAGGAGAAATCCTGACATACGAAGGTTCTCCAATTACAGCATCGTTCTTTTCAACATCAAACGGCTACACGGAAAACTCAGAAGATTATTGGGAGCATGAATTTCCTTACCTGAGAAGCGTAGAAAGCCCGTGGGACACAGATTCACCGAAGTATTTAGATCAAAAAGTATTTACAATGAGTGAGATTGAACAAAAGCTAGGCGTACAACTTGAAGAAGATCAACCCATCATAACAAGCATTACAAAAACCGATAGTGAACGAATCAATACGGCAAAAGTAGGCGGAAAAACTTTTACAGGACGAGAAATTCGTGAATACTTAAATCTAAAATCATCAGACTTTACCGTTCAACAAAAAAACCAATATATTATCTTCAAGACCAAAGGCTACGGCCACGGAGTTGGTATGAGTCAATACGGGGCAAACGGAATGGCTAGAGAAGGTAAAGGGTATAAGGATATTGTTGGTCATTATTACAATGATGTAGCAATAACAGAGATCGATACATTCCTGCCACAGATTGCATCCAGATAACGATTATAGATGTCTAGCTCCAGCGTTCAGTCAGGGCGCTGGAGCTTTTCTTTAAATTACCATGCATAACCTGAGTCTTTTGTCGAAAACTAATTATAAAAAATTTTTTTCAAAAATATGTATAGTTCTTCCTCTTTCTGATCAGAATGGTTGCTGAGGTGATGATGAAATGAGAGAGGAAGAAAACAAAAACGTTTCAAAAAACAATTGGAAACGTATTTTGCGTAAGAAATGGTTTTTCCCTAGTGTTTATTTAGTAGCAGCAGCTTTGATTTTGACAGGAGTACTTTGGTATCAGAGTTCTTTAACCAATGTTGAAGATCTTGCTGATGATCAAGACAACCTGCAAAATGAAACAGACGGCATTGACTATGATAACCAGCCTGCAACACCTGTTATGGAGCTGAATGAAAACTTAAACATGCCACTTCATAACCGTGACCAAGCTGTTATCAAGACTAAGTTTTTCGATTATAGCGCAAGTGCAGAAGACCGTGAAAAAGCCCTTATTCTTTACGACAACCATTACTATCAAAGCGAAGGTGTAGACATCGCACGTGAAGATGGCGAATCTTTCGATGTTCTAGCATCTGCTACAGGCACAGTAACGGAAGTCAAAGAAGATCCACTACTGGGTAATGTGGTTGAAATCACACACCAAGATGGTCTAACAACTCGCTATATGAGCTTAGGTGATGTTCTTGTTGAAACAGGTGCTGAAGTTAATCAGGACGATGCAATTGGAACAGCTGGACAAAGTTTAATGGGTCAAGCAAGCGGTGTACACGTACATTTTGAAGTGGTAAAAGATGGAGAAAAAGTGAATCCTGAAACGTACTTCAATCAACCGCTAAGCAACATCTCAGTAGAAGAAGATGCGCAGTCTGACCAGGAAGATCAACCTGAAGAAGATAAGCAACCTGAAGACAAAAAAGAACCAAACGAAGATAGCGAATCATCCATTTCAATGACAAATACGTAAGCTTCGGCTTTCGCCAAAATCCTACCTGCTTAAGGTAGGATTTTTTTTGCTTAAAGCCGATCACGTCGATTACTGCAGAAAGTTTTGAAAGGTTTTGTCGACTACACACTTCTTTTGTCTAAAGTATTTTTTCTTTCATAAGACTCTGGTAATTTTATCCTAACAAAGATAAAAGGATGTCTGATTTTGTACAAAACATGACTTCTTTTAAAAGACAGGGTGGGGCGAGATGAGTGCAGTTTTAAAAGATTTTAGGAAAAGCAATATGTCACTGTATGCTATTAAAAAGATCTTAGTGAAGATGTATGATGAGAAAACTGCCATGACTCTATTGAAAGACTACTGTATGGAATCAACTACACCAGAAGCCAGACACCATGGACTAGAACTCATGCTAATGAATGGATACTATCAAGAATTCAAAACCCTTTTGAATATCAACAAGCAATCTCATTTTGAAGAAGATCGGGTGTGGGCCAAATTATACGAGCTTCACTATAAAAGTTTGCAACATAAGATTTCACATTCAGATGTACTTGTTGAATTAAAAAAAATACCTATTTTAACGGAAGAACAAAGATGTCTACATACGATTTTGAAAATTTACAGTAATTATGAGATGCGCCGCTATAGTGTATGGGCCTATTTAAATGAGAAACTCTCAGAGGATTTAAGCCAAATGCAGCCTTCTCTTTTGTTGGAGTTTTATCAATTGAGAAGTAAAGAGATTCTGTTTCGATATCATTGGCGGAAAAATGAGCTCATTATTGCAAGAAAATATGGGTTTACCATTATCAATCATAAACAAATATCACCCGCACGTATGAGTCGGGTACACATTATATTGGCTTTATCCTATTTATTTGATGGCTATGACCAAAGTATGTATCACTTGAATGAGGCGTTGAAGTTAGCGAAAAAATTTGAATTACCTGCTATAGAAAAGCTTGTAAAACACCACAATCTACCGTTTGTGTCAGCCTATCATGGTCTGACTGAAGGTGTTGAAACAGAGAGTTTAGCAGAACAGGCGCATTTAGCAGTAGCAAGAGGAGACCGAGAGAAGGCAATCGAGATTTTAAGCACTTTTGAATCACTCACTCCTTTTCAAAAGTACTATCTTGGTTTAGCGAAAATGGACAAGCAGTTATTAGTCCAATCCTATAACAGTTTTGTAAGTGAAGAGAGTCATTACTTTTATGCAAGACTTCCGTTACAAGCATTGAATCATATGAACATGGGAGGAATTAGATGAAGAGGTTAATGTTAATGGGAATGACGTTGTTAATGGCACTGGGGTTATTCGTAGGAGGTTTTAATGTGATAAGTGTACAAGCAGCTGAAGGTCCTCAGTTCCATGATCCAGCAGAACCACCACTGCCTGCAGTTTCGAATGCTGATCCAGGAAAACCACAATTACCAAAAGTTTCAAATTCTGACCCAGTAGAACCACCACTACCATTATATTATGATCCAGTAGAACCACCTTTACCTTAATTTATTAAGGTCAGGCTTAAGGAAGATAACAAAGGGGGAGAGCAATGTGATGCATATCATAATCAAATGTTTTATTATGATCGTATTTGCTGGAATTGGTACTTATCTGAACTTGAATTCAGATTATATGAACCCTATTTACACTACACAAGATCCTGACATAGGTGGCATGGGATAAACATTCTAAAATCACTTTTATGGATTCAATAACGGAGATCTATGCATAAAGTAATTATAAAAGGAAATTGAAAAAGGACTTTTTCAGGCTTTTCAAACTTGCCTGGAAGGGTCTCTTTTTTATATTTTTGTATTAATTCTGAAAACAAATGCCTGTATCCCTTGTCCCACACGACTTTTTAATCATAAACCGCTCAACCCTCACATAATCTGATACAAACCCCGTAATGGAGGGTTCAAAAGGGAGGACAAAACCATACCTTTGGAATCCTTCAATTAGGGAAGGTTTGAGGTGAGAGGGGAAAGGATTACCTCAAGGTACCTAGAAAAACATCCATCTTAGAACTGGCAGGCATTACATATATCTATATTCAACCTTGTCTCATTTCACACCTTTGACATCCAACTATCAGGAGGCGAGTGGTGTGCACGATTACATCAAAGAGCGAACAATCAAGATCGGGAAATATATCGTGGAGACGAGAAAAACCGTTCGAGTGATTGCGAAGGAATTTGGAGTCTCAAAGAGCACGGTTCATAAGGATTTAACAGAGCGGTTGCCGGACATTAATCCCGAGTTAGCCAATGAAGTGAAGGAGATTTTAGACTATCATAAAGCGATTCGACATCTACGAGGCGGGGAAGCAACGAAGAACAAATACAACAAAGATAAATCACCTGCAGAAGAGCCCGCCAATACTGCTGGATAACCTTGCGATCCTCCCAAATACCTAATTCTTTTGAAACAGGAACTTTTTTCTCTTCTAATGACAAATTTTGCTGAAATGTGTGATAAAATAAAGAATTAGAAGAATCATGTTTTCGGAAGGAATAGTATTTAAGCAGGGAGGATCAACGTCACATGTTTGCAAGGGATATCGGGATTGACCTAGGTACAGCGAATGTATTAATACACGTTAAAGGAAAAGGTATTGTCTTGAATGAGCCATCTGTAGTGGCTATGGATCGTAATTCAGGTAAAGTTCTGGAGGTCGGTGATGAAGCCCGTCGTATGGTTGGACGTACACCAGGGAATATTGAAGCGATTCGTCCACTAAAAGATGGCGTTATTGCAGATTTTGATGTAACAGAAGCAATGCTTAAGCACTTTATTAATAAAATAAATGTACGAGGCTTTTTATCCAAGCCCCGTATGCTGATCTGCTGCCCAACGAACATTACGAAAGTTGAGCAAAAAGCGATCAAAGAAGCGGCTGAGAAAAGCGGCGGAAAGAAAGTTTACTTAGAAGAGGAACCGAAAGTAGCTGCTATTGGAGCAGGTATGGATATTTTCCAACCAAGCGGTAACATGGTAATTGATATCGGCGGTGGTACCACGGATATTGCGGTTCTTTCCATGGGCGATATTGTCACCGCCTCATCGATTAAGATGGCCGGAGATAAATTTGATAATGAAATTCTTCAGTACATCAAGAAAGAGTACAAACTTCTGATCGGAGAGCGTACGGCTGAAGATATTAAGGTAAACGTAGCGACTGTATTTAAAGGTTCACGCCATGAGCAAATTGATATTCGAGGTCGTGACATGGTATCTGGCTTACCTCGTACGATCACAGTTTACTCTGAAGAAATAGAAAAAGCTCTACAAGAATCCGTTTCTTTAATTGTTCAAAACTCTAAGCAGGTGCTTGAACGTACACCACCTGAATTATCAGCTGACATCATCGACCGTGGTGTTATCTTAACAGGCGGCGGTGCAATGCTACATGGTCTGGATCAACTGTTATCAGAAGAGCTTAAGGTTCCTGTATTAGTTGCAGAAGAACCAATGAACTGTGTTGCAAAAGGGACAGGCATTATGCTCGAAAACATTGATAAGCTACCAAAAGATAGCATTGTCTAATAACAGGGGGGAAGTACGTTGCTAAGAGGATTTTATACAGCAGCATCAGGAATGCTCACACAGCAAAGGCGTCAAGAAACCCTATCCAATAACCTATCGAACGTTACCACACCTGGTTACAAAGCAGATCAGGGTTCTGTACGTTCTTTTCCAGAGATGCTGATCGAACGTATGGGAAGCAAATCACTACCAACATCAAAAAATATCAATCTACCTGTGCGAAGCGAAGTAGGCCCTTTGAGTACCGGTACGTACTTACAAGAGACAACTCCCGACTTCACACAAGGTGATATTCGAAATACAGGTGTTTCGACGGACATGGCCTTAATGAACGGGAATTTCCCAGATGAAAATGGGTCTGTGTTCTTCACAGTAAGAGGTCAGGATGGAGACCCTCGCTACACACGTAGTGGAAACTTCACAGTAGATGGACAAGGTTTTCTTGTTTCACAAAGCGGCGCTTATGTCTTAGATCAACAAGGCAACCCCGTTCAAACGGGAGGACAAGAATTTACTGTATCACCTGAAGGCGTTCTTCAAACTGAGTATGGCGGAACACAACTTGGAATTTCTTATACAAATGATGTTTATCAGCTTGTCAAAGAGGGAAATGATTTATTCCGATATAATGATGAAGGGGAAGGACAAGCCCCTGTTAACGCTCGAACAGCTGAAGGCGTAACATTCGGAGTAAAACAAAATGCCCTCGAGGGATCAAATGTGGATCCTGCTCGCACGATGACTGAAATGATGAGTTCGTATCGTTTATTTGAGACGAATCAAAAAGTATTAAAAGCCTATGACCAAAGCATGGACAAGGCTGTAAACGAAATTGGTCGAGTACGATAGGGAGGGTTCCTAAATGTTACGTTCTTCTATGCAAGCGGCCGTAACGATGGGCCAGCTGCAAAATAAACTGGACTTAATCGGAAACAATTTATCCAATATGAATACACCCGGCTATAAAAGCCGCCAAGCAGATTTTTCATCCCTCCTGATTCAACAAATGGATAACCTGGATGAAGAGGGAGAAAATGCTAATCGCACCACACCAGATGGTATCCGAATTGGATCTGGTGCTTATTTAGCCAGTACCGATCTTGATATGAAACAAGGATCTATCAAGCAAACGGGTCGCCCTCTTGATGTTGCGATGATGAATGAAAATCACATGTTCCAGGTTCAGCGCACTGAAAATGGACAAGCAACTACCATGTACACTAGAGATGGCTCTTTCTCGTTTCAACCCATAAACGAAAATGAAGTGATGCTTGTTACATCAAATGGTAACCCAGTCCTAGGTGAAGATGGACCGATAACCTTACAAAATAATTTTCAGTCCTTTACAATCCGAGAAAATGGAGAAATTGCTGTAGAACGTAATGGAGAAACGGCAGTTGAGGCAAGACTAAATATAGTCAACGCTTCACGTCCTCGATTACTAGAAGCAGCAGGTCAAAACCTTTTCCGTTTACCGGATTTAGAGGAATTAGGATACAATCAGCAAGAAATCATTGAAGCGGTTGGAGTCAATGATGTACGCTTGCAACAAGGTGCATTAGAATCGTCCAATGTGGATATGGGAAAACAAGTAACAGACATGCTTTCGACACAACGTGCTTATCAATTTAACAGTCGCTCGATCGCCATGGGTGACCAAATGATGGGCCTAATCAATCAATTACGTTAATCCACATAGATGAAATGAACGATAAGGAGTCTGTACAATGCCTGATAATAAAGAGCCAATCAGTCGTAGTGAACGACGCGAACTAAATAAAGAAAACCAAAAGAAAGAGCGCCAGCAAGAAAAAGAACAAAAGAAAAAACAAAAAGAAGAAGCCAAGCAACAAAAAGAAAAGCAAAACGACGAGAATCCAAAGAAGTATCGCCGTCGTATCTTACCAATTTGGCTACGCATCATAATTGTTCTTGTAATCTGTGCTGTTGCTTTATTGGCTGGTTTAATGATTGGTTATGGTATTATTGGAGACGGAAATCCAACTGACGCCTTGAAAATTGACACGTGGCAACATATCATTGATATCGTAACCAAAACCGAATAGGAGGATCATCATGCTAGATATCCAAGACATTCAAGAGATTATC
The DNA here is from genome assembly GCF_009858175.1 of Pontibacillus sp. HMF3514. GTDB lineage: Bacteria > Bacillota > Bacilli > Bacillales > BH030062 > Pontibacillus. The sequence continues at coordinate 3,532,000 of NZ_CP047393.1, read as the reverse complement.
CCACACCGATATCCGTTTCTTTTAGTGGATCAAGTAACTGAATTAGAAGAAGGCCAACGCGCAGTAGGTAAGAAAAACGTAACAATCAACGAACCATTTTTCCAAGGCCACTTCCCAAGCTACGCCGTTATGCCAGGCGTTCTTGTAGTAGAAGCACTAGCTCAAGTAGGAGCAGTAGCCATGCTAAAGAAAGAAGAAAACCGAGGTCGCTTAGCGTTCTTCACAGGCATCGACAAATGCCGTTTCAAACGCCAAGTCGTACCAGGTGACACTCTTACTTTAGAAGTGGAGATCATCCGAGCAAAAGCAAGCATCGGAAAAGGAAAAGCCAAAGCCACAGTAGATGGCGAACTTGTATGCGAAGCGGAAATCATGTTCGCTCTAGGGGAAAAAGAAGAAGAATAAATTGATTTGGAAAGCCTGTCGTGGATGGACAGGCTTTTTTTGTTTTGTTATAAGAGATTGTCTAGTTGATATGAAAAGGAGAATCCCACGCTCTTGAGAGAGAATCCCACGCTCTTGAGAGAGAATCGCACGCTCAAGGAGGAGAATCCCACGCTCGAAGAGGAGAATCTCACGCCTGAAGAAGAGAATCGCACGCTCAAGGAGGAGAATCGCACGCCCGAGAAAGAGAATCGCACGCTCAAGGAGGAGAATCCCGCGCCCGACCAGAAACCAACGCAGGACAGTATGCACCACTCCTAGATCTAATGAAATTTAGTTAGCCTTTTTCAAGATTATAGCCTCACTTAATTATCCCACTACCTTTTTTGTTTTAAAACTTTCCCAAAACCATGAATAATTCCTCTACATAAGCAAATTCTAGAGAAAAGCTCTTCTATTGGCACGTACTATAAACGGCTTCCTAGAATAAGGGGGAGGTTGTACATCTAAAGTCCTGAATTCATGTTAACTTGTTTAAAAGCTTGACCATGTGGAATAACACTTCCACAGCCATCTTAGAGGAAAAAATTCCATATAAGATGCTCCCCTAATGCCAAATAGAAAAGTGAAACATAAAGGTACAGACAACAAGGAGGATTTCATTATGAAAAAAATTTTTATTGCAAAGTTAGGTACATCAGCATTAGCACTATCTCTAATCGCAGCTTGTGGTACAGATGAGCAGAACCCACCACCAGAAGAAGATCAACAAGAAGAGCAAAACGGTGGCGAAAATGGTGACATGGGTAACGGCGAGAATGGTGAAAACGGCGATATGAACAATGGTGACGGTGAAATGAATGGTGAAGATAAGAACAAAGAAAATGAAATGAACGGCGAAGGCGACGGAACAACTGAAGAGAAACAAGGAAATGAAGATACTATGACAGAAGAAGAAGAAAAATAATAAAACAAAAAACAACGCCAGTACTGGCGTTGTTTTTTTAGGCCTTTCGATCAACCACATTCCCTAAAGTAGGGTGTCCTTGTTCTCTTACTGCATTAGATGGTGAGTCATTAATCATATGTATAAGTCCATCTCCATTAACTTTTTCTTTACGAATAGCTTTATCTATTGAGGATAAATGCGTATTCTGATCAAGTTGATTCTGGCCAATCCCCTTCTGATTGCTTGGGATATTCACATTATCCCTCCCCCTCAATCCATATCCTAATTATACCAAAATTGAAAAAATGATTACATATGTAATTCCAATATATTTCCAAATGGTAAGATGGTCGGATTAAGAATAAAAAATTTTTCTCACTGACAAATTACGACAAATTTTTTAAATAAAATCTAGTAAAATCGCATCACTACATAGAAAATTTTAGTAAATTGGGAGGAATATGGGTGGTAGAGGTATTGAAGAAAAGTTATGTGGTGAATGAAAGAACAAAAGCGATTTTGATTAATCCAGATCCAATGTATCCAACAAAAATTTTGGAGGACAATCAGGTTATTTTATGTAGACAAACTCCAAAAGAAATCGTGAACCAATCATGTTTATTAGGGGGTTCAACACTCCGAGGCAGGCGACTTGCTATGGAAAAGATGTTACATACGAAAACAAAGCTCCCAATTCCAGTAAAGCCGAACGAAGGCATATTTTTATTTCCAACAAGATCCCCACGAAGCGTCTACTGCGAATGGATTTCATTCTTTCATGTAAAACAATTTCACGAAGTAAAAGGAACCAAAGGCAGCACCGTGTACTTCAGCGATGATTCAGAGCTTCACATTCCAACCTCAGGATTCTCAGTCCGCCGACAAATGCAGTTAACAGGCCTAGCCATTGCGACATTTTATAAAAACGAAATTTGTGGAAGACGGACAGATTAAAATCGGATTATACCAAAAATTGTCACACTATTAGAACAATTGGTGTATTTTGCACATAATTACTACTCATACCAAATCCTCAATGTTAAAATGGTATTGGTACATGTAGAGAAATCTGCTGTCACAAAGCTATAGGGGCTAAGGGGACAACCTATGCTAGCCAGCTGCCATTGCCACAATAATTTAAGGGAGGAACGGTAATGAAAAAGCACTCGAACAAAATTTTTTCCGTATTGGCATCATCTTTAATTGTATTATCCGCACCAACTGTCACTCTAGCAGACTCTGACGACCTCAAGGATCATGATGGGAAGCAAAAGTGGGAGCAAAAAGAAAAGGAGCTCAAGCAGTGGGCTGATAAAATGAAGAGCAATGACGACCGCTGGGAAAAAGATAAGGAACGAGCTCAAGAGAAATTAGAAGAAATACGAGAAAAATTAGAAGAAAAGAAAAAAGAAATTCGTGAAAAACTTGAAGAAAAACATGCAAAAGCTGTCGAAAAACGCTTTGACCTATTAAACAAACGATTAGATAAAATCGAAGAACATATTGAAAAAATAAACGACGTAATGGAAGAATACTTCGAAAAAGAATTAGATGACGAAGAGGATTCCGAAGAAGAATCAGATGAAAACACTCAAGATGGTACTGATGAAGGTTCCACAGAAGATGGAGAAGAAACAGATACTGAAGAAGACTCCACAGAAGATGGAGAGGAAACAGATACTGAAGAAGACTCCACAGAAGACGGAGAAGAAACAGATACTGAAGAAGACTCCACAGAAGATGGAGAGGAAACAGATACTGAAGAAGACTCCACAGAAGACGGAGAGGAAGCAGATACTGAAGAAGATTCCACAGAAGATGGAGAAGAAACAGACTCTGAAGAAGACTCCACAGAAGACAGAGAAGAAACAGACTCTGAAGAGGACTCCACAGAAGATGGAGAGGAAACAGACTCTGAAGAAGACTCCACAGAAGATGGAGAGGAATCTGATTCTGATGAAGAATCCGATGAAGACGAAGAAGAATCTGACTCCGAAGATGAAGAAGATGTCGTAGACGAAGATGAAGAGAAAGAAGAAGAGGAAGAACTAGAAGGCTACGACGAACGTGCTCATAGTTTCTCAGGTAAACTCGATGCTCAGTTACATAAACTGAACGCAATGGACCGTTACTTTGACAAACTAGATCAGTGGGCTGAGCAAAAAGCTGGGAAAGACCTAGAACTTGATGCCGTTGCTGAAGTACAAGAACGTATCGACGAGCTACGCAGTGAGGTAGAAGAGTCTAAAGAGCGTCTTGCAGAATGGCAAAAAGAAATGAAAGAAAAGGTAGACCAAGAGGAAGATAAAGAGGAGCTCGAAGAACGCGAACAAGTAGAGCAAGATAAAGTTTGGAGCGTTAACTTCAACAAAGAACTTTCCGAAGAAGCTGTAGACTCCATGAACTTCCTTGTATTCGACCAGGATATGAACGTAATCCCTGTTACGGCTGAATACGATGCAGAAAACACATCTGTATCCATCACACCTGAGAAAAGTTACGAATCAGGCAAAACCTACACACTATTCATTGCAAAAGACGTCCAAGACGAAAGCGGTCTTTCTCTGAAGAACGCTGTTCAAATGGACTTTACAATTGATTAATTTGTAAATATGGAAACCCGTTGCCGAGGCAACGGGTTTTTACTTGGTTAGGGAGGAGATCGCCTGAATATAGTGCAAAAGCGCCTGCATTTCCGTAAGATAGCCTGAATCGAACTGATTACCGCCCGAACCCACTTTCCATGCGCCTGAATAATCCAAAAGATCGCCTGCATCCAGCGTCAAATTGCCTGAATCATGCCTAGCAGCTACGAATCCATACTTAGTCATGAGATCGCCTGAATATAATGCAAAAGCGCCTGCATTTCCATAAAATAGCCTGAAAACAATTGATGACCGCCCGAACCCACTCCATATCCGCCTGAATCCCCAAGAAGACCGCCTGCATCCAGCCTAAAATCGCCCGAATCCGACCGCGCCGCCAAACCACCAGCACCACAACATTCACAAAACCTTAACAACCCTCCCCACCCACACACATTGCCAAACCTGACAAGAAATAGTATAGTAGTGACTGACTGGTCATAACATAACCTGAACGGTCAACACCATAACATTTGAATCAAGTCCAACTACCTATCACAACCTAAACAATCACTCACCAAAAAAATCATGAACCAAACAACTAATCCTTCACCAGAAAGGAAGCTACATATGAACGAAAAAAAGAAAAAGCTACTCGAGACAGGAATGAAGCTTTTCGCCCAAAAAGGCTTCCATGCTACCTCGATTCAAGAAATCGCCGATAAAAGCGGCGTATCTAAAGGTGCGTTTTATCTACACTTTCAATCAAAAGAGGATCTAACGCTGAACATCCATGACTACTATTACAAAGGCACGATGGAAAAAGTGTGGACGGTCAAACAGCGAGAGGACCTGACGCCAAAAGAATCGCTCGCTCAACAGCTACAAGTCCTCCTTGAAGATTTTATGAAAAACAAAGACTTCATCATCATGCACATGCGCGACAACGTCAATCTCACGCCAGATAGTAAGCAATTCATCCAAGATATGCGGAAACAAAGCTTTCGCTGGACGAGTGAAAACCTTCTCGAAATCTATGGGGATGAACTCAAGCCTCACATCGTTGACGCATCCATCCTCCTAGAAGGTATGCTCCATAGCTACTTCAAATGGATGATTATCGATGAGGTAGACTTGGATCATGTTTCGCTATCCAACTTTCTCGTGCGTCGAATGGATGATGTTATTCAGGGAATTCTAAGCGAAAACGAAGAACCGCAAATTCCACTTGAAAAAGTTTTGGAACATTTTCCGACTGACGAACGTAAAGACACTCAGCAAGAAGTCAGGGATCAATTGATTCATATTCGAACTCAATTACAAAACTTAGATCTAACAAAAGAAAAACAAAATGAACTTGAAAACGTGTTAGGCGTATTACATGAAGAGTTAGAAAAAGAGAATCCACAACCGATTGTTTTTCAGGGGATGCTTGCCCATTTTAAAAACACCCCAGAATTACAGCGTTATTGCGAGAACATAGCTGAAAAACTCGGCATAAAGCTCATTTAAGCATAGAAGGGGAGTACAGAAAGTGAAGAAAAATCTCATCATGGGTCTCATGCTACTGGCGATGCTCATCATCAGCGCATGCTCACAAGAAACCCAATCAGGCGAAGAAAAAGAAGAGAGAATTACACCTGTAGAAACGGCACTCGTCTCTAAAGGTGATCTTCAAGTAGAAAAAGAAGTCATCGGCCGCGCAATGCCAGACACCAACATCGGCATTGTGCCGAAAGCCAATGGCGAACTGGTTGAACTTAACGTAGCGCGTGGCGATACAGTAGAAAAAGGCCAAATCATCGGCCGTGTAGATGCAGGTAACGCCCAAGATAATGTGGAGCTTCAAGAGATCGCTCTACGTCAGGCACGTTCTCAATTAAAATCTGCACAAAATCAAAAAGATCAAGCACAACAAGGCCTTCAGGATGCACAAGAGCGCCTCAAACAAGCCGAAATCCAAAACGACAGCAATGATACGAGTTCATCCGTAAGTGTAGAAAATGCTCTCATCCAGTTCCAAGACGCCCAACGTAATGAACAGCGCATGAAACAACTATACGAAGAAGGCGCCGTTTCCTTACAAAAATACGAGCAAGCACAAGTGCAAGCTCAACAAGCTGGAAATCAATTAGAACAAGCCCGAAAAAGTCTGCAAACAGGCAACTCATCAGGCCAATCTTCCTTGCAACAAGCGAAAATTGGTGTAACTCAAGCTCAGCAACAATTAGACAATGCACAAATTAGCGTGGAGCAAGCTCAGCTACAAGTTGAACAAGCCCAAGTTCAGTTACGCCAAGCACGTAATCAGGCAGCGGACACATCGATCACAGCTACAGCAACTGGCGAAGTCGTACAAGTGAACGCTGAAGTGGGCGATATGGTCTCTAATCAACAGCCTATCGCAACAGTTGTAAATCTGAATCCAATCAAGGTGGAAGCAACCGTTGCAGCAGAAGAACTTCCGCTTTTTGAAAAAGATAAAGACATCCCAGCGTACATCAACCCGATCGAACTAGACGAACAAGCAAACGTATCATACATTTCACCTGTTACAAACGATAGTGGTCTATATCCAATCGAAGCGATCATAGCGAACTCAAACAGCCAGATCAAACCAGGTATGATGGTCACGCTTCAACTGCCAGAAATCACAGTGGAAAACAGCATCCTAGTCCCGACATCAGCAGTCGTTGAAGAAAATGATGAAGCTTTTGTCTATATCATTGAAGAAGAACGTGCGAAGAAAACCCCTGTCACAATTAAACGTACGCAATCCGATATTACTGCCGTGAAAGGAGAGCTTTCTGAAGGCGACCAGGTCGTGATCAAAGGACAGCTAACCCTTGCAGATGGTAACAAAGTCAGCATTATGAAGGAGGACGAATAAGTGAAACTCGTCGATACCTCCGTCAAACGACCAGTTGGGGTGTTCATGATCGTTGTCGCGATTTTGGCACTTGGTTTCGTATCCCTACGAGACCTTACAATCGACCTCTATCCAGAGATTGATCTCCCAATTGCGGTCGTTTCAACAAGCTATGAAGACGCAGCACCACAGGAAGTAGAAAAACTTGTCAGCCGACCGATCGAATCAGCGGTTAGCTCGATTGAAGGAATGGATACCGTACAATCGCAATCCCAGCCAGGAACATCCATGGTTATTATGATGTTCAATAACGGTGTTGATCTTGATAACGCACTCCTAGACGTCCGTGAAAAAGTCGACCAGGTAAAAGGTATGCTGCCAGAAGGAGCGAATGAACCGAGCGTACTTCGTTTTGACCCACAGCAGATCCCAGTTATGTGGTTAGGACTCACAGGTAAGGATAAAGCAAAACTTCAAACACTAGCAGAGGATCGCCTCGTCCCATACTTTGAACGACAAGGTGGAGTCGGCTCTGTAAGCATTGAAGGTGGTCAAACACGCGAGGTGCAAGTAGAACTGAAACGATCCCAACTCGCCAAGTTCGGTCTAACATCCCAAACACTCGTTCAGGCCATCAACGCCGCCAACCAATCGACATCAGCCGGCGTGATTGAAAAAGGCGACCAGGATCTACAAGTTCGAATTGAAGGTGAGTTTGAATCCGTTGAAGACATACGTGACACAATCATCACGACACCTACGGGAGCACAACTCGAACTCCAAGATGTCGCAAATATCGAAGACACTTTCAAAGACGTAACATCCATAACAACCGTAAATGGAGAATCATCCGTTGTTCTGTCTGTGTTGAAAAAGACAGATGGAAACACAGTAGAAGTAGCAGATAATATGTATGCGGCAATGGAGGATATGAAAGAGGATCTACCTGATGACGTCAATCTCGACATCGTGTTTGATACCTCCACGTTCATCAAGCAATCCATTGATTCCGTGGTACAAAATATCATTCTCGGAGGCATTTTCTCTGTTCTTGTATTACTTCTATTCCTGAAAAGTATCCGAGCAACGATCGTTATCGGGATCTCTATTCCAATTGCGATCATCTCAACGTTCACGCTGATGTACTTTACAGGCAACACCTTAAACGTACTAACCATGGGTGGATTAGCTTTAGGAATCGGTATGATGGTGGACAGCTCCATCGTAATTTTAGAAAATATCGTTTCATATAGACAGCATGGATACACATTAAAAGAAGCGGCAAAAGAGGGTGCATCCGAATTAGCGCCAGCCGTTATCGCATCAACGACTACAACACTCGTCGTCTTTTTACCGATTGTTTTCGTAGAAGGAATCGCATCCGAACTGTTCACGCCGCTCGCGTTAACTGTATCGTTTGCCTTAGTCGCATCCCTGATCGTGTCCATCACGCTCATCCCGATGCTATCTTCTAAACTATTAACAAAAGCCATGCAAGACAACGGCCGTCGTTACTGGTTTGATCGATTCATGGATCGCGTGAATGGCGGATATCGCTCAACGCTACGATGGGTGCTGAACCATCGTAAAACAACTGTATTCGGAACACTTTTGGCTGTTGTAGCAAGTTTAGCGATCACGCCACTACTCGGAACGGAATTTATCCCGCAATCTGACCAAGGACAAATCGAAATCACAGTCGAAGCGCCTAGCGGTACATCGCTACAAGGCACAGAAGACATCACGAACCAAATCGATGAAAAGATACAACCATATGAAGAAATTATAGAATCAAATTATCTGAGCATTGGTGGCGGGGGTTTTGAAGGTTTCTCTTCTACGTCCAACGAGGCTACCTACACGATTCAGCTCATCCCACCTGATGATCGCGAACGTACAACAGCTGAAGTGATGCAGGCGATCGATTCAGATTTGAAAAATATCGTAGGAGCAGAGATTACCGTAAGTGAGATGGCTGCCGGTATTGGAGGTGGATCACCAGTGTCCATCCAGATTAATGGTGATGACTACGACGTTTTAAAAGAACTCGCACAACAAGTGACCTGGGTTATCTCTAATGTGGAAGGGGTGCACAATCCAGAATCATCCGCATCAGAAGGACGACCAGAAATCCAAGTGGAGGTTGACCGAAAGAAAGCAGCTCAATACGGCTTAACCTACCAGCAAGTCATGACTCAGGTGCAAATGGGCTTTAGCGGTCAGGTCACAACACGTTTCCGTGAAAGTGGCGACGAAATCGATGTTCGCTTAATGCTACCGGAAGAAGAGCGCCAAACAATCAGTGACTTAGAAACACTAAAAATCCAAACGCAGGAAGGCACGATGATCCCACTTGCGACAGTAGCCGAACTAAAACAAGTGCAGGGACCAGTAACACTTTTACGTGAAAACCAGCAACGTCAGGTTAACGTAACAAGTGACATTGTCGATCGAGACCTAGGAAGCATAACAGCGGACATTCGCGAAGAGCTAAGTACGATGAACTTCCCTGAAGGTTACTCCTACAAAATCGGAGGCCAGGCAGAAGACATGGCTGAATCCTTCGGTGATTTAGCTCTTGCACTCGTGTTCTCTATATTCCTTGTATATGCCGTTATGGCGATCCAATTCGAGAACTTCCTATATCCATTTGTGATCATGTTCTCTATGCCAGCAACCGTGGTCGGTGTACTCGGTGGATTATTTATAACAGGATTACCGCTCAGTATCCCAGCCGTCATCGGAGTCATCATGCTCGCCGGAATCGTAGTAAACAACGCAATCGTACTCGTGGACTACATCAACATCGTCCGCAGACGAGGCGTCGATCGCTTCGAAGCCATTTTAGAAGCAGGACCAAGCCGTATGCGCCCAATCCTGATGACAACACTCACAACCGTACTCGGTATGATCCCACTGGCTCTAGGACTAGGCCAAGGAGCCGAAGCACAACAACCAATGGCCGTAACGATCATCTTCGGTCTGACGGTATCGAGCTTCTTCACACTACTCCTAATCCCAGTAGTGTACACATACCTAGATGACCTATCAGGAAAAGTTGTAGGATTCTTTCAGAAGAGATCGAAAAAGAAAGAAGAGAGCGTGACAGAATAATTGAAGAGAGGGGTCTGCTGGAGAGACAGGCCCCATACATATTGGGGGAGGAATCAATGTGAAGGGGAAACGCATTGCGATTATAACAGCTGCTGTACTGACGCTCCCGATTGGAATGGTTGCAGGGGCGCAGCTCGAATCGTTAAATTTTAAAGATGCTGTGAATCAAATCGAAAAGAACGATCCTAATAAAATCATCAACGCATCAAAACCAGAAATCTCCGAGGATTCACAGCCATACCAAGGTGAGTTCTCAGATGAGCTCGACCGCATCCAAGAAACCCAAAATAACTATCAAGACGCTCAAAATATATTCCAGTCCGAAATGACAGCTTACGAAACAATGTACAATTACTGGATCGCAGGACAAAGCGTAGAGGTAAGCCACGCTAACCTAGAAAAAGCGCAAGAGGAACTGGCTATGGTTCGTCTAGAAAAAGAAAACGGAGCGGCTTCTGAAATGGACGTTCTTCAATCTGAGATGAATCTAACAAACGCAGAAGTATCCTTAGAAGAAGCAAAGCAACGCTACAAAATGGCTAAGTACCAAGTCAATCAAAAACTAGACAAGCAAATCAACGCAGAGTGGAAACTAGAAAAAGCACCAGATGTCGGCTTAATGCCAAACTCGTTTTACAATCCAGAAATGTGGTCGGAAGATTTAGCGGAGCACGATGCCTTAGACACACTAGAGAAAAGTGTGGAAGTCTATGAAGAAATCGTGGACGAAACCGATTCATTAGATGTCATCGTAACAGACCCAAGAAAAATACGTGAGGCACAAGATGACCGAGATGACGCAGAAGATGAACTAGAAGAGTACTACAAGCACGAGTTAAAAGTAGCGAAAGTTCAACTTCAGGAACAAAAAGACGCGCTACAACTTTTGCTACATCAAAAACTAGATGAGCTAAAAACCCTTCACCTAAAAATCGAAAGCTATCGCTCAAACATTAGAAAAGCAAAAGATATGTACGAAAACACAAAAGCCCTCATCGAAAACGGCATGAGCAGTCAACAACAGCTCACCCAATCTCGACTTAACATCATGAACCAAACCATGCAACTGAACCAAGCGAAAAAAGATTATGCTGTAGCTAAAAAAGAATTTCATCTCTTCCTAAATGGATATATGCCGAGGTAATAAAAAAAGCTCCTGCAACCGCAGGAGCTTTTCTAATGTAAGATCATCCTCTTACTGATCCATTTTCTCTTCAACAACCTTCTCAACATCAAGCCCGGTACGATCTAAATAAGAAGACTTCGAAGCAATCAACTTCGCAAAAACATCACTCTTACCATACTTCGTCTCAGCCCAAGCATCCTGGTTTTTGTGAAGGTCAATCAACGTTAACAGCTGATAGTCATTGCCACTAAACGTATGATCCTCATTCACCTGGTACCACATATCCTCACGATGAGGACCTTCCTGACGAATCCAATCCTGTCCAATAGCTTCAATCCCTTTGCGCATGGAGTAGGCTAACTCAAGATAAGCTTCATTACCTGAAATCTCATAAGCTTGAAGTAAGTAGTAGGCTTCCCCAAGTGCGTGGTTCAATGAAGCATGTGGAGTGGTCGACATTCCAGGACCATCATAATCAGCAATTAAAAAGGCATCCTCTTCAAAAGAGATGGTATTACCTTGTTCAGCTTGTTTCAGCAAGTAATCCGCGTACAATAAGCCTTCCTGTTTCAAGTTAGGTAAATGAAAAGTGTCGGCTGCTTCAATTAAAAACAAAGCAAGCTTCTCATTGTGTCGCGTATCCGTAAAAGGAGCATGAACCCCATAAGACTTTTTCACCCAGGTGCTCGTGTACTCCGTCTTCCAAAGCTTCGTGCCCTTATCCGCCCGATAAGCCTCAGCGGAAGCAAGTGTATTCAACGTCATACTTTCAAAAAAACGTTCCTTTGAATCTTGATAACGTTCAAGCATCTCCTCAGCGGACAACGCCCCAATATTACGTCCATACCCAAGCTTTGTAACAGGTTCAATCGACCATGGCAGCTTAATTAAAGCCCCAGTTGAAGTAAGCCACTTTTGAACAGATTTAAAATACAACCGATTATATTGCTTCCATAATTCTAAAGTATCCTGACTTTTAAAAAGAGAACCTTCTGACCAAAGCATCCAATTCTCCGTAACACCTTTCCCTGAGGAAGTCATCCGAACATGTAGCTGTGAATCCCCTACACGATAAGGATCTTTTTCCTCAACTAATTCCCGCAATTTACTGGTATCACCATTCTCATACTCATGCTTGAGAACACTAGACTCATAGTTTTTCGCTAGATAGAGAGAACTCTGCTCCCCAACATTCAATATGCCTGCAGGAATTGTAGTCGGATCTACTCCATATGTAGAGTGATGTGAATGATCAATCCCTTCAGTGGAAAAAGCCTGCATATTTAAATTCGATTCACCTTCAAATAAAAGAGAGAGGTTAAGCTGAAGCGGATCTTCTTGGTGGTTCTCGAGCTTTGTAAAATAAAGAACATCACCATTCGAGAGCGTTCGCCTCGTTACAGTCAAATTAGCTACCTTATTACGCTCTTTATGAACATTATAGATAAAACGCTCATCCTTGGCTGACGACCACTGCTTCTCAGTCTGCTCTTTCAAACTAAACCGGAGCGAACGATCGTGAACTTCGATCGTCGGCTCAGCAACACTACCACCAGGAATCGTAACAAGCTCTTCCCCAGATACCCCAGTTGTAATTAACCGAGGAATCAGCACGAGGCACAAAATCAACCCTAGTGCAAAAACACTTGAGGCGACAATTAAGTTTTTACGCTTCATTCAACCACCTCCTTTTGAAGAAGTATAATTACGACTGCATATTCTTTCGCTCTCGTACTAAACGCAAGATCTGGTTAAAGCCTTCGCGGTAAAATACAAACATTCCTGCTAAGTAAAATACGATCCCAATTGGAACAAGAATCAACAGTTCGTATAAGGAATACATTTCATCGACTCCAGTGAATTGCTGAAGTAAGACTAAAGGAATTGCCATGACAATTGTAGGCAAAATCACACGACCAAACATGCTAACTAGACGTCGTAATTCACCATTACCAAGCCCTTTATAAACTGCCAACGTCATAATTGTAGAGTAATAAATGTTTACAAGTGATGTCGAAAGCGCAATACCTGGATACCCAAGCCAACGCTCCAACACATAGTTCAATGCAATGTTCAAAAGAATCGTAGTCGAACTGATCTTTACAATTCGCTTCGCTTCACCTTTAGCGTACATCCCCTTAACAGCTGTCACCAGCAACCCTTGGGTCAAAATAAACGGAATGTACATTTTCAAAGCAGCAACCGTATTCGCCGTATCCTGCGGTGTGAATTCCTGACGCTCATAAATGAAGGAAATCGCAGCCTCGCCTACGATATACATGCCAACTGCAATCGGCAATAGCGTCATAATCGCAATTTGATATCCAGTGAAAAGCGTCTGTGAGAATTTTTCCTTAGACTCAGCGTGCTCAGATAACAACGTGAACACAATTGCTAAAATCGTCGTCTGGAAAATAATCGGCGGAATACTCATCAATAACGATGCGTTGTTCAAATACGTAACGGGTCCGCCTGCCGTACCAGCGGCAAATGACTTATCGACGAACAAATTTATATGTCCAACAGAAGAGTGGAGGAGGGCAGGAATCAAAAGAACTAAAAACGCCTTCCCGAACTCTTTATCGAGCTTAAACTCAAAACGCCATTGGAAACCATTTTTATATAGGTAGAAAAATTGAATACATACCCCTAAAAACGTTCCGAATAAAAATCCGTATGCCACACTGTAGATGCCCCACAGATCAGCAAAGAATACAATGAAGAGCGTCGCCATGATCGTCCCCATAATTTTGGAGATTTGCGTCGGCACATAACTATGTCGAGCTTGAAGGTAAGACTCGAGCACTCCGCTCAAAGCAATAATCACCATGAATAGGAAGAAGATCTGCGTCATCTCCGTCGTAACTCGCTCGGTTACCGCACTTTCTGGATTAAAAATGAAATCAACTAAATAGGGAACCAGAAAATATGTAGCGGCACTTGCGAGAATGAAAAACACAATTACGAAATTCAGAACCCCGCTCGCATTGCGCTCAGCTCGTTCTAAATTTTGTTGTCGATGCTTCACGTAATGGGGGAGAAACACGGAGTTAAAGCCATTCGAAATCATGGCCAAAACGAGTGTCACAAAACCAAAGGAAAGCAAGAAGCCGTCGGTTAAATCGCTGGCACCGAATTCTTTGGCGATCATGCTTTCCCGGAAGAACCCCATTATCTTAAGGAAAAACGCCAGTAGAGTGATCCACAAGGCGGTTTGTTTTAATTTACTCATATAGGAAAACCTTCTTTTAAAATAATAATCAGGACTTAATAAGTTACAGCCTTATTTAAAACTGATTCGTAAATACTAGCATATTTTGTGGCTGCAGAGATATGGGAATATTCTTCCTCGATTTTCTTGCGCGCATTCCAGGCTAACTCACGGCCGAATGTTGGTTTTTCAATGAGCTCAGCGACAGCATCAGCAATCCCTTGAACATCACGCTCTTCCACGAGCAATCCATTCGTTCGATGATTGACGATCTCTTTCAATCCACCAACCATGGACGCAATAACTGGAACACCACTGCCCATCGCCTCAAGCGCTGAAATGGAAGTTGCTTCTTCAACACCTTCTGAATGCACCGAAGGAATCATCGTGATATCACTCATCGCATAATAATCCTTCATCACTTCATGAGGGATATCACCAAGAAAGTGCACGCTATCCGTAACACCTTTCTCCTGACAAATCTGGCGAACGGACGCTTCATCCTCGCCACTCCCTGCATATATAACTTTCGCATTCGGGCAAGTTTTATGAATATGCGGAAGAGCCATGGCAGGATAGATCACACCATTTTTCTTCGTTAACCGCCTAGGAATAAAAATAAACAGGTCTTCCGTAGAAAAGCCGAACTTTTTGCGAAGCTCATTTCTTCTTTCCGTTTGAGGCTCAAATTGATCTACATCAATAAAATTGTGAACACGAACACCAGTCACCCCAGCCAGCTGTTCAATGTAATTCTTAATACGGTAATCCACGGTAATGACCTGGCTTGTCCGCTGATAAGCTTCCTTCTCTTTTTCCTGCAAAAGATGCGCCTCTGGACTCTCCGATCGAATCGAACCACGACTGATCGCCTCATAAGTCATATACCCATGCACAGTCGTCACAGTACGAATGCCTGTATCAAGCCCAGCAAACGTTGCGTAAATATCCTGAGCATTGATCAAATCATACGGTTTCTCCGCATTGTGCTTTTTGATCAAATCCTTCAGCATACCCGCACGAAGCTTATGCCCAAGCAAAATGCCTTTTCCAGGAGCCATACGATTCATGAACATACTCGGCCCCTTAGCAAAAAACTGTTGCTTGTAATAAGGAAGGTCACTAAACGAAAGCGTATCAACCTCGTGCCCTAACGCCTCCAACCCCGCCTTAAGCGTAGTCATATGAGTGGATAACCCCCCAGTATGGGGATAATTAAATACCGTTGCCAATAATATTCTCATAATGTTCCTCCGGTGATTGATAAAGAAAAGATTTATGTATAAAGACAAATTTCCTATAAATACGACAAAAACTATATCATTACCAGTATACTTGGAAATCCAAGATTTGAAAATGCCTTAATTGTCCTTGTTTTACATAGATTTTCCTTTGATTTGGATAGGGGGAGAAATTTTTTTGGGTGTGGCGTGGGGGAGGCGATCGCCTGGAAATCAGTGCAAAGCGCCTGGAAATCAAGAGCGTGCGCCTGATTATACGCTAAAACCGCCTGCACATCATAAATAAGCGCCTGTATGCTGAAAAATATCGCCTGAATCCCAAACAAAACCGCCCGAACACAAGCAGGAAAATTCCAATCACATAAAGAATTAATACACCAATCCAAAAGAAAGGGGACTATATGATTGATCAATGATATTCAAATTCCACTCAACATTTTAAAGGACGAGGCACTACTAGACAGGATGGACACTCGGCACCCAAAGAGAGATTTCATCGAAGACTGCTTAGGCCAGAACCGAGCTGGATACAAAGGAGAAAAACGAATAAGGTACTACATTAATTTATTGAATGAACTTAACTTACAAGTTCTACACTCCATAAGACTCCCTGGATATAACACTGCATTCCAAATGGATTACCTTCTTATCACACAAAAAGTCATCATCATTCTTGAAGTTAAATATTTATCAGGAACAATAACCGTTGGAGACCCACTGCAACAATGTATCCAAACAGATGAAAATGGAAAGGAAAGACGAATCAAAGATCCACTCACACAAGTGAAGCAACACAGGCTTCAATTAATCAGATGGCTCAAAAAACACTTCCCACATCAAATCCCTATTGATTACCTCATCGTTAACACTCATCCATCAAGCATCATAAGAGTAGTAGATCCCAAGAGTGAATATGTAGAAAAATTCTTCGCCGAAGAACGATTCCCTCATAAATTCCAAGAGTTAGTCTCGTCTTACTCACAAACTGTTCTTCCTCCTAATAGGATCCACCAACTAGCCAACCTCCTAAAGCAGAAAAACACTGAATTAGATAGCACACCTTTAAAAACGTATAACATTCTCCCACAAGAAGTCTTAAAAGGTATAATGTGCCCACACTGTAATAAGCTCTCAGTTATAAAAGGGAAGAAAAAGTGGCTGTGTACATTATGTGGCACCACATCTTCAGGCTTCCCTCGCCAGGCTATCAAAGACTACTTTCTCATCTTTAATAATCACATCTCCAATAAGGAATGTAGAGAGTGGCTATGCGTTCAATCTCCTGATGTAGTGAAGCGGATATTATCGAACATGGACTTAAAGGTGATTGGAAAAGGAAAAAATACTAGGTACTATCCACGTGATAGCTCATTCTTCAGGTCGTGAATATCCCTCATTTGCTAAACCGCCTGAATATTGGTTCCGATCGCCTGCAAAAGAAAGGCTACCGCCTGAACCTAATCAAATAACGCCTGATTGTCATGGAGAATCGCCTGAATCCAATATTCGACCGCCCGAAACCACCCCAAAACCGCCCGAACCGCGCCTGAGTCTCACACCAGCTGAGCCACACCCGGGCCTTCGATCCAAAAAAAGACCGACCCGCCCTCAGACGAAACGATCCTTCATCAACTCAATATTCTCTAGAGCCTTACGACGCAGCTTCACCCGCTTACGCTCCACAACCTCACGCAACCGATCACGCTCATCATAAACCTCAGCCACACTCTCATACATCTCATCAGCCGAGAACTGCTCCAGCTTACAAGAGTAATCCCACATCTCCACACGCTTAGCGAGACTCTCAACCTTCTTATCATAACTAACTCCAACAAAAGGAACACCAGCTAACACAGCAAAAATCAACGAATGCAGCCTCATCCCAATCACCATGTCGCACTCACGAATAAACTGCAAATACTGATTCGGCGAATAATCAGTACCAAGCACCAAAGCACGATCACCAAAATTCATCTGCTTCACAACCCGACGAGAAACCTCAGCATCATGTTCGCCCTCCATCGGCACAAAAACAGGCGTAACACCCTTCTCCTCAACAAGCCGATCGAGCAACTTAGCCATCTCACGCTGATACGATTTCTCCTCAAACCAAGGACGCACACTCACACCAACCAAATGCTCATCACCAGACAGCCCTAGTGAATCATAAGCAACAGTATCCTCATGCCCCTGATAAGCAAAAACAATATCACTTGTGACCACAGAATCAGGACGCTTCACGCCTAATTTCTTAAGGGAATCCTTGGAATGTGCATCACGAACCGTAATAAAATCAGCCATGTTCCCGAAAATTTTCATGAGACGCTTTCCATAAGGCGTCTTAACAGGACCAATTCCCTGAGAGAAAAACATGACCTTCGTGCCACAAAGTTTAGCTAAAAAGACAATAAGTAAATAATATGGTAGAGGTCCGCCAATAATACGAGTAGGCGTGGTATCCTGGAGCAACCCTCCACCACCACTCAATAAAAGGTCAGCCTTCAAAAGGGCTTTAATTTTGCCCCAAAGGTCATGGCGCCAGCCGCGGTATATACTTTTAACATTATGTTTAGAAGCTGTCTGCTCGGGGGAAAGGGAAAAAACAGTAATGTCCGGCTCATCCAGCGAATCACGCAAGTTGTCGATCATCGCATCTAGAATTGCCTCATCACCTGTATTACCCAATCCATAAAAGCCGGAAATAACAATTTTCATAAGACATATTCATCCTTTATTTAAAAACTTTGCACGGATTGATTATAAAATCATAATAATAACTTCATGTTAAGTGTAAACAAAATGTTATCAATTTGAAATAGAGAAGTAGTCGCACCGACAATTGTTGTTTGCTATACTCAAATCACGTGAACTAATTATAATATATACCTATAATAGATATTTAACTAAACCTAAAAGAAAGAAGCGATCTATAATGAACAAAATATGCGTAATCGGACTAGGATATATCGGACTACCAACTTCAGCTGTCTTTGCTCAAGCAGGATACAACATCGTTGGAGTCGACGTAAACGAAAACGTTGTAAACACGTTAAATGAAGGAAACATCCATATTGAAGAACCAGGTCTTCCGGAGGCTGTAAAAGAAGCGGTTGATTCAGGCAAACTAAAAGCATCAACCACACCAGAAGAAGCGGATGTCTTCATTATTGCAGTACCAACCCCTGTACACGAAGACAAAACAGCCAACACGGACTACGTTGCAAAAGCAACTGAAAGCATTCTTCCATACTTAAAAAAGGGAAACACCATCATTGTGGAGTCAACAATCCCTCCACGTACGACTGATGATGTCGTAGCACCAATCCTGACTGACGCAGGGTGGGATTTACCAGCAAACGACCTATATGTTTCCCATTGCCCAGAGCGCGTAATTCCAGGTAAAATCATGGAGGAGCTCATCCACAATACACGTATCGTAGGAGGCCTATCTCCTGAAGCGGCATCGAAAGCAGCTGACGTTTATCGCTCAGTCGTTAAAGGTGAGATCCATGAAACAACATCCGTGGAAGCGGAAATGGCAAAACTGATGGAAAACACATACCGTGATATCAACATCGCGATCGCAAACGAACTGGCAAAAGTATCAGATAAACTAGACGTGAACGCACACGAAGTAATCAACCTAGCAAATATGCACCCACGCGTAAACATCATGCAACCAGGACCAGGTGTTGGCGGTCACTGCATTGCAGTTGATCCATATTTCATTATAGAAAAAGCCAAAGAAGTGACACCTTTAATGCAAACGGCTCGTCAAATTAATGACTCCATGCCTGACTTTGTCGTAGGCCAGGTAAAAGAGTTAACCGAAAATCTACAAAAACCAAAACTAGCCGTATTTGGTCTAACATATAAAGCGAACGTAGACGACATCCGTGAAAGCCCGGCGATCACAGTTCTACGCAAGCTACAAGCTGAAGGTTATAATGTTGCTGCTCACGACCCATTCGTAAGACAAGAACAAACAGACATCGACCTACACAGCGTTGAAGAAGCACTAAAGGACGCCGACGCAGCAATCGTTTTAGCAGATCACAAACAATTCAAAGAAATGGATCCAAGCTTGTTCCAACAATATATGAAAACACCAGTCGTACTCGACACACGTAACTGCATCCAAAAGCACGACGATATTACGCTATATCAAATCGGCCACTTAACCGGACTAAAACCGATCGACTAAGAGGGAGTTCAACATGAACAAAGAAGAGTACATGGGGGTGCAAGTCTCCCCCTTATCCTATGAAGAAATCACCCAACAACTAAAACAAAACGTTTCACAAGGGGAGCAATCCACCATCATTGCTGTGAATCCCGAAAAAATCATGAAGAGCCAAACCGACGAAACCCTAAGGGACTTAATTAACGGTTCTACATTCCAAATCCCAGACGGAGTCGGTGTCCTACTCGCTTCACGCTTAAAAGGAGGAGATATCACCTCCCGCGTAACAGGCGTTGATATGATGGACAGGCTCCTTCAACTATCAGCAGACGAAGGCTACAGTGTCTTCTTCTACGGCGCCAAAGAAGAAGTCGTAACAAAAGCGATCGAAAACATCCAAGAAAAATACCCTGCAATCCAAGTGGCAGGCTACGAAAACGGCTATGCCCAAGATCAAGAAGCACTCATCCAAAAAATCCAAGATTCAAACGCCGACGTGATGTTCGTAGCCCTTGGAAGCCCAAAGCAAGAACTCTGGATCCGTGAAAACAAAGAGCGCCTTCCCGTAAAAGTGTTCCAGGGAGTGGGAGGTAGCTTCGACGTCTTTGCAGGTCACGTAAAACGCGCACCAGCCCCATTCCGCAAAGTAGGAATGGAATGGTTTTATCGCCTAGCAACAGATCCAAAGCGATTCAAACGACAACTCGCTTTACCAAAATTCCTATGGCGCGTAATCACTAAAAAATAAAAGGAGAGGCTTGCCTCATAGGGACAAGCCTCTTTTCCGCGTTATTTGAATGTTGTACATGTCCAGTTCCAGCGCCCAGCAACGAATGGACTTGGGCCCACACGACGTGGGTCAGATCGACGTTGTCACAGGACGTGACGAACTTAGTCGATCATTCTTACTCCGTTCGATAAGTCAACATCAAAATGTTTCACAATTTGTGTTTCCTTTATCTTACTACGGGCTCAGTCCAGTCCCTTCGTTGCTACCCGGGCGCTTCCACTTTTCGAATAAAGGAGGGATGCGCATGAAGATAGCTCACCTCATTTCAGGAGGAGAGACCGGCGGATCCAAAAATCACCTCCTTAGCTTACTCGCGAGTTTCCCAAAAGAAGAAGTCACCCTAATCGCGATGCAAAAAGGAGAGTTGTACGAGCAAGCCAAAGAGCAAGGAATCGATGTGCAATTACTCGATCAGAGCTCACGTTACGATCTAAAGGTGCTCACCAAACTAAAAAACTTTATAAAAGACAATGGCTACGACCTCCTGCACACACATGGTCCAAGAGCCAACCTCTATGGAGCCTTAATCATAAAGAAACTCAATATCCCTTGGGTCACAACCATTCATAGTGATCCAAAACTGGACTTCCTAAAGGGTGGACTCAAAGGCAAGATATTTACCAAGATCAATCTTTGGTCTATCAAAAGAATCGACCATTTCTTCGCCGTATCCGAACGATTCAAACAAGATTTGATCGACATCGGCATTCCTGGAGATCGAGTTTCTACTATATATAATGGCATAAATTTTTCCAAATCCTATGCAAAAGGGAACTTAACTAGAGAAGATCTGCAACTAAAACAAGAAAACTTCATCATTGCTATGGTTGCTCGGCTCCATCCAATAAAAGGTCACAATGAAGTTTTCGAAGCGATGCAAAACCTAAGCGATCCAAACGTCCAACTTCTTTTGATAGGAGACGGACCAGAACGCGAGGATCTACAAAAGAAAACCAAAGAACTGAACATCCAAAACCAGGTACATTTCCTAGGTTTCCGAGACGATGTTCCAGACATATACCAAATCAGTGACGTTGGCTTACTCGCTTCCTATAGCGAAAGCTTCCCACTAGCACTCTTAGAAGCAGCAAGGGAAAAGACACCAGTCATCGCAACAAACGTAGGTGGCATCCCACACATGCTCGAAGACACTGGTTGGATCATACAGCCAAAAGATTCACAAGCAATAACCAACTCTCTACAAGAAGCCATCCAAGAAAAACAAGCTGGATCGCTCGCAAAAAGAGGAGAAGACTTCCACAATCACGCAAGTCAAAACTTCTCCTTAGAGCAACTGGCTGAGGCTACGAAAAAAATGTATAAAAAAATTAAAAAATCATGAAACTTTTAAAGAGGAGTTTCGTCTAACTTGTATGAAACTCCTCTTAATTTTTCCTGTAGAAGAAAAATTGTTCAAAAGATGAAGAGTTACAAGGGCTCTTCATCTGATCTCTTGAACAAATATTCAGCTTTGAAAACTTAAATGCAATTGAAAAATAGAGGAGTGTAACATCATATGGCAAGTAAACATTCACTGACGTATTACTTAATTCTTTTACACATCATAATCATTCCGTTAGTGCCAGCAAAAGTGTATGTAGGACCAATTCCTGTATCAGCACAGGTCGTTCTTATACCATTACTAACGCTAGCAGTGATCGTTGAATACATGAGAAAGCGTGTTGAGTTCAACACCTTACCGATCAAGATGTTTATGACCTTATTTGGTTTATTCTTTCTTGTTCAAATCATTTCATTAAGCCAGGCCGTTTCAATCATACCTGGAATTAAAGAAATGGTTCGCTATTTATCCTATGTATTCTTATTCTTCATTGTAACGAAAGTGAAATTCTCAAAGCAGGAATATCACGCATTCGCGTTCACCTTCGTGGGGACAATAGCTGCAGCAGGTTTATGGGGGATTACCTCATATGCATTTGACATTAACCTGAATAAAGCTGGAGTTTACGCCCTCGAAGAAGCATATGGACGTGTTCATGCAACAATGACAAACCCGAACTACTGGGCAGGCTTTGTAAATTTCATTATTCCAATGTTACTCTTATTCGCTGTTGTGCGTTTCAAAGAACGAAAATGGCAATTACTTATGTTCGCCGTATTTGGTATCTATGTAATAAACCAAATTTTCACTTACACACGCTCAGCATGGTTGATTATGGCTTTAGCAATCATCCTTACATCCTTGTTAATTCCAAAACAATTCTATAAAAAGATGTTTACCATCCATTTAATCGTGGCAACGTTACTATTGGGTATAATTGTCTATAACCTACCAGATGTTCAAGAACGTACCAGATCTGCCATGTTCGTCGTACAATCTTTCTTACCAGAAGATACTCAAAATGGTGGTAAAGACGGCGAATTGTCAGAGGACGAGGAGAAGAACAAGTCCTTCACAAACAAAGCAGTAGTGTCTCGTACAACCCTATGGAAAACCGGTTGGGTTATGTACAAGGAGAATCCTGTACTAGGACTTGGTATCGGGAATTATGGTGAACGCTACAAAGAATATGTGACAAAATATCCAGAATTATACGTGGGCCATGATGAGTATTCCGTCCATAACTCCTATTTAAAGGTAGGAGCAGAAACGGGTACAATAGGGTTATTGAGTTTTCTAGCAATTTACGTCTATTACTACTTTTTCCTTGGTAAACAATTCTTCTTACATCGTAGAGATCTTACCAAGAAGTTATTACTGATTGGATTGTTTGTCGGAAGTGGTACCTATGCAGGGCAAAATCTAGCGAACAACTTGATATTTATCCCACAACTAAATGTACTGTTCTGGTTGATCTCAGGGTTAATATTTAATTATGTGCATACATTATCTGATGATGCATAGACATAGTAAGGTGTCTGTAAATATATTGAAAATCTGATATTGTGTTACTAGCATAACCATGTTATGCTAGTAACTATCATTGATTGAAAAATCATAATATTTTTTTATATTAAATTTTCTAAACAATCATAAAAATTTCAATGATGTTACAGAATGTATCAATAAACTACCGATCTATGTAAAAAAACAGACAAAATTTTCACATATCAGTTGACCTCATTGCTAGATTTGGTAGAATTAAATTGCGAGATTTTCCAACCAAACCATTTTTTTATCTGTTAAGGAAATCTTATCAAGTATAGGTTGGGGTTGGAATAATACTGTGAATTAGGGTTCATCTTTAGAGGTTTTATCGCACCTCTAGAACCTTATATATAAATATAGATGTACTTTAGTACATATTAAGGGAGGAAAAAGATTAATGGCATTTCAACCAAAGTCTTATCGCAAATTTATGGTTGCATCTGCTTCCGCAGCATTAGTAGGTAGCGCTGTAGCTCCAGCAGTTTCAGCAGCAACTGCAGCTGAGGATTTCTCAGATGTATCCGAAGACACACGTCATTATGAACACATCAATGCACTTTACGACATGGGAGTTGTATCAGGTTACACTGATGGATCATTCGGTCCTGACAACTACCTTAAGCGTAGTGAAGCAGCTGAAATGATTTTCACTGCTCGCGGATTTAACGTAGACGCTGATTTCGAACTTACACTAACGGGTGTACCAGATCGAATCGACGGTATTGTTGCAGAACTTGAAGAGCATGGAATCTTCGAAGGTAACGCAGAAGGTAATTTCAACGCTGACGCTGAATTAAACCGTGCTGAAATGGCGAAAGTCGTTATCGAAGCATTCGACCTTATGCCAGAAGATGGTGTAGCAGAATCACCATTTGAAGATCGTGGAGACACTTCTCTTAACACATATGTTGATGCAGTTTATGCATTAGAAATCGCTGATGGTTACGATGAAACTACATTTGGTGTTCATGATTCCATCAAACGTAAAGACTTCTCTAAAATGCTTCACAATGCATGGAAGCTTTGGAATGAGCAAAATGCAGCTGTAACTGTTGATGAAGCAGGCTCAGTAACAAAATTAATTGAAGGTGTTTACTCTGTATCTATTCCTGTAGCTAATCTTGACGGTGCTACTGCTGAAACTGTAGTAACACTAGATGTTAATGGCGAAACAGTAGAACTAGAATACCTTGCAGATCAAGAATCTTTCTATAATGGTGAGGTTTCTGGCTACACTGAAGCTGATCTGCGTGATGCAAAAGTAATGTATGATGTAGAAGAAGAAGAAACTGAACCTAGTAACCTAGGATCTGTTAGCGAGTTAAATGGTCAAGCAGTAAACCTTCTTAAAGGTGTTTATGCTGTAACTGTTCCAGCTGAAAGTGTAGAAGTTTCTGAAGGACAGACTGTTTCACTAACAGTTGGGGATAAGTCCTATGATCTTGAGTACCTTGAAGACAGAGACGTTTACTTCAATGAAAGTGTAACAGCAGACTCTGAAGAAGCAGTACTTTCAGGCACTGTTACAGTACAATAAGGTAGAGTTTTATGAAAAAAAGCCTACTTCTAAGTACAGGAACTGCAGTCATCTTAGGTAGTCTTACAGCTCCAAGTCTTGTACAGCCTGTAGAGGCAGCTTCAGATGTTACTATTGAAACAGTTGTCTTTGAACATAACGGAACCCAATTCACTGTCTCACTAAGAGACTATGCATTAGCATTAGCAACCAAAGATGGAGACTTTTACGATTTTTATAGTGAATTTACTCCAGATATAAAAGCTATCGGTATTAGTACAGGTGACTACTTGAACTTCCGAGACTATGCTATGGGGGTAACCTTCAAAAGTTCATCTGAAACTGTACAAGATGTTTTAGATGAGTTAGCAGACAGTTCAGACGTAATTGTGGAGGAAAGTACTGTCTCAACTTATCAAAGCATTAACGGTTATGATTCTAACATGGAGCCAATCTTCGAAGAAGCAGAGACTCCAGAGGTCATATCTATTGACTAGTAATCTAGTTAAATAAAAATATAATTTAGAAATTTAGGGAGGATATTATATTATGAAATCACCATTTAAAGTGATGAGTACAGCAGCATTAGCGGCAGCAGTTGCGGTACCAGCAGTAGCTGCGCCAACTGCACAAGCAGCAGAGGCGACTACTATTCACAGTGTAGCTATTCAAACTGAGGACGGTTCTGTAGTTACAGTTCCATTCATGGACTATGCAAAAGCAATGACATTCGGCACAGGCGAACTAGGTGAGTTTGTTCAAGCGAACTCTGTAGTAGCTGTAAGTGTAGAAGAAGGCAAATTCGTAACTATTAAAGAACTTGCTTTCGCAAAACTTGATAACCCAGATACAGCAACTCCAGAACTTCTAAACGAACTAGATGATAATGAAGAAAACCTAGTTTCTGATGAAGAAGTTGCAGAATACACTGCATGGGAAAACATGGGTGAAGATGCAGCTCCAATGGTTGAGTCTGTAAGTGCGATTGACGCTAAAACATTAGAAGTTGATTTCAACCAAGCAATTGATACTGAAAATGTTGATGTGAAAGTTAAGCGTGGAAACTTCTCAGTAATCCTTGACTCAGAGTGGAATGATGATAAAGATGCTCTAACTCTTTCATCTGAAACAAACTTAGTTGCAGGAGATTACACAGTTACAGTAACTGGCGAAGACCTTGAAGAAGATCTAGTTGGTACAGTAACTGTTGAATCACAAAAAGTATCTGATATTGAATTCCTTGGTGAAACACTTGTGAAAACTGCTTCTGATAAAGCAACTATGAACTTTAAAGTATTTGACCAATATGGTACTGATATTACTACTGACGCTGATTCACTAGTTAATAACATTTCTTGGTCTGCTTCAGTTGCTACTGATAGCCTAACAGACAGTAATGGTGTATTAACTCTTGACGCTAGCTCAGACTTCAGTGCTGATCAAACAGTTGTATTAACAGCAGTTGATAGTAAAACAGGTGAAAGTGAAACTGTTACAGCTACTGTTGGAGATGCAGCTTCAGTAACTGCACTTGAACTTGGCGATGTAGTTCTTCCAGAAGATACTAACCGTGTTTACACTGGTGATGCAGACGCAGCTAAAATCGAATTAAATGCACAAGATCAGTATGGTAATAGCCTATCATCTTCATCTCAAAT
This sequence comes from Pontibacillus sp. HMF3514, assembly GCF_009858175.1. Taxonomy (GTDB): domain Bacteria; phylum Bacillota; class Bacilli; order Bacillales; family BH030062; genus Pontibacillus. The sequence goes on along the minus strand of NZ_CP047393.1, from coordinate 3,505,484 downwards.
CTCTGGTGTAACATTACTATCTTCAGATTCTAGTGTTAACTTCAGTATTGTAGATGTTGATGGCGAAGCTATGATTGATGTAGATACATCATCACTATCAACTGCAAAAACAGTAAAGCTTACTGCTGTAATCAATGCAACTGGTGAAACAGTAACTAAGGAACTTAACATTGTAAAACCTGCTGAGGCAGATGAAGTAAGACTAGGTGAGTTAGAAACAAACGTAATTGCTAAAGGTGATGCTGCAGGTTCAGTTGTAGTTCCTGTTACAGTTCTTAACCAGTTTGATGAAGAACTGACAGCAGCTCAAATTGCTGCTCAAGCAGGAAACATTAACGTAACAGGAACTGGTGCGCTAAATGGTGTATCTTTTGCAATTAACACTGACGATACTAGTGATAACTATGGAAAAATTGTTAACACTACTTCACTAACAACTTCTGGTGCTGCATCTATTGTAGTAACTTCTGGAACTGGTGAAACTGATTCCTTAACTACAGAAGTAAAAGCAGAACGTGTAGTAAGCGATGTTGTTGTACCTGAAGAATACACTTCTAAACTGATTTCTGGAGCAGACACACAAGTTAGCTTTGCATTCCAAGACCAATATGGTGATGCAATTACTCCAGTAGCTGGTAACACTAACACAAACCTTACTTGGGAATATACTGTATCTGGAGATACAGAAGCAGTAAATGTTAACAAGACATCTGGTACTGCTGAAGAAAATATGAGTCCACTTACTGTTTCTGCTGTTGAAGGTAAAACAGGTGAAGTAGCAGTAACTGGTAAATTATTGAATGGTTCAAACGAAGTAGTAAGCCAAGCTACACTTGATTTCTCTGTAGTTGCTAACAATGCTACTGGCTTAACTTATTCAGTAGATGATGTTGGTACACTTGCTGGTGACCAAGACTACGGCCAAGCTGGTGCTGACGCATATGCGAAAGTATTAAACGTTACAGCTACTGATGAAGAAGATAATAGCTATGCTATTCCATCTAGTGCAATCTTCAAAGTTACTTCTTCAAACTCCGATCTAGTAGAAGTAAGTAGCGGACGCCTTGGTGACGTAGCTATTGATGCTCAAGATAACCAGTGGGTAATTGCTTCTGGACCGAATAATGGTGGTGCTACTGCAGCTACAGATGTTACTGTTACAGTTTATGTGAATACTGATGATGGTGTTAAAACTATTGAGAAAACTGTAACATGGAGTCCTGCTGCACCTGAAACAACTGAAGTAATGCTTACAGATGCTGCTGTTACAGCTTCAAACCCTTATGGTTTAGCTGCTGGTACTAACGAAGTTTCTTCATTAACATTCGCTGATCGTACTGCAGTAGATACTGGTAGCGCTCTACATGTTGTTACTAAAGACCAGTATGGAGTATATAGTAACAAATCAACTGACTCATTATTTGAAGTAGCTGATTCTTCTAAAGTAGACACTACAAATTCTGTAGCATACAGTTCTACAGATGGCTTTGTCTTTGATGCTGCAAGTGACTTATTTGAACTAGATGAGGTTACAGCTGAGAATGTTCAGTATCGTGCTGATTCTCCAATCACATTTGTTCTTGAAGATAACGGTCAATTCGCTGAACTTGATGTAACAATTACAGCAGAAGAAGCTCTTGATGTAGCATCTGTAGGTGGAACTTACACAGCAGGCTCAAGTGCTACAGAAGTTGAAGCTAGTGAAACTGTAGTAATTACATTCAATGATGAACTTTCTGCATCTAGTGTAAATGCTACAATTGCTGAACTTGAAACTATTTTTGCTAACTCTCTAGATGGTGATGGTACTGGTTCAGTAGCTAAGACTTCTGCTGCAGGAGCAGACACTGAAATTACAGTTACTGCTGATGGTGGATCAATTACAGGTGGAGATGACGTTTCTACACCTTACACAATTAGCGCTGGAACTTTAGTTGACCTTGCAGGTAACAAAAATGACGCAGCTGTAAACATTGACTAATTATATTAAACGAAACGTTACTTCATAAGTTCTGTTAATGAACGAAAGAAGTGAAGAAAATGCCCCAAAGAAGTAGCTAATTTAACATTCAGCTACTACTTTGGGGCTTTTCTTTTAACTGCTATGTTATTATTTGGGTGAAATTCCTAAACATGATAACAGCTCAATTGATCATGAGCCTAATACTCCTGCGTCCAATGATGCTCTAATTAGCTGAGAGGGCGAAGTCAGGTGAAGACGTACTCAAAATGTAGAGGCGGGGTTCTTTAAAAGATAACTATGACTAGGTACCGAATCCATTATGATCCAGTACAAGCTAGTATATACTAAGTATAATTTGCTGTCAGTTTGGTATATACCTTTATAGTTTAGATATTATAAAGTGTTTGAAATAATTAGGGCTGTTAAATCAAACATTCTTATACTGAAAAGTGGAAGTCTAAGGTTATCAAAAAAAGGGATATACATAGTGGAACGTTTGAAGCTTTGTACGAACAGGTGAATTAGCACCGTTGGATCCATACAAAGTGGCAGCAAGTCCGTAGTAGTGTTGATAGTATGCCGTTTGAACTCGTAGTGGTAACGCAGGCGAGGAGGATAAAACTTGCTGGAGCGAAGGGACTTAGTCAGTAATAAGAAAATTATCCCCAATATTTTCTTTAGATTAATGCTTATATTTAATGAATTCTTGGTGGGATAAGTGATGTAATAGACTTATTCCACCTTCTTTATATATAGTAGTTTCTGTTAAAATTAGAATACATATTTTTTAAAGTGGAGATTTTCTATTATTGATGGCACGACGTATGCGGTGAAAGCCGCACGTATGGTGTATGCTTGACCGAAAATCATTATAGGTTAGGCGAGAATAGCAACTCAGCAATATTTAGTGTAGATTCTATAACTGCAGTTCCAACGAATGTGAAAAATGGAGACAAAATTACAATATTAGCTATGGCAAATCAACCAGGTTTAACATTATTAACTGATTTTTCTAGTTTTGATAGTAACTAAACAGAAGTAGCTGAAAACGTAACCGATAATGGGGATAATACTTACGCGATTGAATATACTATTAGTTCAGGTAATACTATTTCTGATGTTAGTGGTACCATCCCTGTAACTGTTACAGATTCAAAGACATCCGATTCTATAAACACCAATGCTATTACATTAGATAACACTGCTCCTACAGATCAGGCACAAAATCTATCATTTACTGATACAGATTCAACTCAAAATCAACTTGCTGGTACTATTAATTTTGATAAAGCACCAAGTGAGAGTGATATTGATCAATATGAAGTGACTATTACAGATAACTCAGGAAATGTATACACAAAATATGTGACAGCTGACGGTAGTGCCTCTTATACCGTTACATTATCCAATTTTACTGTAGTTGATAACAGTAATATTACGATCAGTGTAACTGCTATTGATGCAGCTGGTAATACGGGAACACCTGTTACTCAAAGTGTCACAGATAAGTAATTTTCATTAATATTGGATTAAAACCTCTCAGAATTATTCTGAGAGGTTTTTGCTTTGTTAAAAATAAATATTGTATTTTAATCTAAAAGTAAAATAAATGGTAACCGATAATACTATTGTATCAGCTGATTATTGGGGATAATCTACTGACGGATCGCCGTATGCGGTGAAAGCCGCCTGTGCGGTGAAGGCTCGCTCGAAAGCCATAATAAACAGAGAAAATGGTATAAGACGAGAATAGCGATGTAACAGCACCAACATTAAATCATGCTATAACTTTTGGAACAAATACCACTGTCAATCAGATTAATATGTGGTTTGATGAACCCGTAAGGTTTACAAACAATGCTTCCAGCTTTTTAAGTGCTGTAAGTGCTAGTAGTTTAAACCTTACAAATGCGTCAGCAAGCATTACAGATAACAAAGTAACAATTACGCTCGATCCGAGTCATGTATTGCCTCATGACTATGAAACGAGTGATTTAGCAATTTCCTCTGGTGAACTTGAAGACCTATCCGGAAATGACTTTTCAGTTACTGGACAATACCTTTATGATGGATGGACTGAAACGGTAACAAATGTTATTTATACGGATGCAGCTACTGGTGGGAGTGATGCAACAGACATTAAGATCGCATTTGATGATATAGCGGGCAGTGTAGATGAGACTCAATCACCACACCGTGTTCTCAATTACTATGTAACGGTATTTGCCGATGGAGCAACATATGAAGATGCCGCACATCAAATCTCTGATGGAATAAGTTCACTCTATAATGCTGGTGCAGAAGATAATTTAGCGGCTTTAGACCAATTAGTATCGCAAAACCGTTTAAAAGAAATCCCTGCAACATCAGGTGATGATGGAACTTTAGCAGCATTACCATCCACTCTAACAACATTTGATGAAGTAGACATTACGCAAGGAAACTATGAGGTATTTGTATTAGCTGTTGACCATGCTTATTGGGGTTTTTCAATCTCTGAGAATTATCTAGATGTAGTTGTTGGTGACTAAAGAAAAAGGGACGAGGCAATTTGATTGCTTCGTCCTTCTTTAGTTCAGGTTATTGCAAATACTTTTGTGTTGAAATAAGAAACTCTCATGCTATATTCTGACAAACTATTAAGGAGCAAGAGGTGATAAGATTTGTATTTAACAATATTTTATGTAGGGGTCTTTTTAATCTTTATAACTCTATTTCTGATATACACGATAAGATTGATAAAGAACTTATACAAAAAGAATTTTGTTTTAAGTAAGAAACTAGCAATGAAGCTATTCTACATAAATGCATTTTTCGTATATATGTTAATCGTGTCTGATTTGTTTATGGCTCCTCTTTATAGGATGAGTAATGCTCATGTTGCTATAAGGCTCTCCCTAGTAATTGGCTTATTAACATCCATTCTAATGATTTACCTAACAAAAATAAGTGAAAGAAAGAGTATCAAACTTTTTAAGATATTAATCACAATCCAAATAATGATTATAGGTGTTTATGATGTACTATTCTTATACTCATTCATTATTGATTTGAATCGTTTGTTTATTTAATCGTATTCTGTCTGTTCATAAGAAAATAAATATAAATTAAATAGAAAAAAAGCGTTTGAAGCCCTCTTGAAAAAGGAAAAACCTAACTGTAAACATTAAACAATAGAACCAAAACCCTACATAAGATTCATTGAAACGAAGCGGTTTATGGCTTATTGTAATAATAAGTAAGTATATTTCTACATCAATTGGAGGGAACACGTTGAAATCTATTAAACTTTTATTAGTTGCTTTAGGTGCTATGTTGGTACTTGGTGCATGTTCAAATAATGAATCTAAAGACATTGAGGAACTTGATGTAAGTCAAGAGGCTGAAAAAGACAAAGCAAACGATAAGGAATCTACTGAGGAAAATGATAATCAAGACAGTGGTAGTGGTTCCGGTTCTGGTGGAAGCGATTCAGGTGGTAGTGGATCACCGGAAGACTCAGACGATAGTAGCGAAGAAAATGATCAAGAAAGCAGTTCTTCAGAATCTAATGAAAAAACCAAAAGTGGAGGGGGCTCCTCTTCTGATAAAAACACGGGTTCTGAGGATCAAACCGAAACGAATACATCAGATCAAAGCCAGGATGACAGTCAAACGAATGATTCCAGTAACTCCACGGATCAATCATCAAACAATACATCAAGCAACCAAAACAGTTACAATCTAAACGAAGTGAATGGTACTGCTGTGGAAGTGATTAAAGGGATCTATGCAGTAAGTGTTCCGAAAGAACAGCTAAAAAATGTATCCAAAGATGCCAAGATCACATTTAAAGCTGGAGACAAAACATACGAACTAAAATATGAAAAAGAAGTCAATGCATTTGCTAATTTATACATTGACGATAACAATCTAGAAGCATTAAAAAAAGGAATTGTGATTACCGGGTAAAACCTTCATAATAATAGAAAAGAAGATAATAGGGGGATGTACATCATGACAAAAGTAGCGAAAGAGCTAAATGCAAAAGTAGTTGATCTAGATGGAATTGCTAAAGCAGTTTCAGTAGATGCTGAGAAATTAAACTTAGGCGTTCGTAATGACCTACTATTAGAAGTAGAAAATGGTGGAGAAAAGCAATATTACGCTCTTGAATACGTAAAAGACCAGAATGCTTACTTCAACCCACAATTACCATACAATCTTCCAGATGAAAAAATTCTAGAAGGTTCTATCAAAATTAATCAAAAGTAAAAGAAAGCCAGTCTTGATCATAAGGCTGGCTTTTGTGTTCTTATTGTGAAATGGATTCTCCTGTTTCGAGCACTTGGAAGGATAGTCCTTTAACAATATTGTTGGCCTTGTCACTCAATGGAGATTTTTGAATAAAAGCTTCTCCCACAAGGTCCTCAATATTACTAGTCGAAATTTGTAAATAGAATGAACCATCTTCTACAAAAGTTTGTTCCACCGGATAGGATTCATTAGCGAAAGTAAGACGATTTACGGTAGTTTCATCAATATCCTCAGTAAGTGGCACCTGGATATAAGCCACTCCTTCATCAAATCGATCCTCATGAACGGTAACCATCTTTTCGCCACTATCATTACTTTGAATATTAGCAGCAATACCATCTTCCGCCAGTTCCGCTGGTTCTATAGTTTGTTGGAATAGGTTTTTCGTTTTATTAAATTACTCGTAGTAACATAAACAGGCTCTCCATCAAAACGAGCATCACTCTGTAGCAACTCTGTAAGTTTTAATGTGATAGTACTAGATCCTTCATGGTTAGCATAACCTGATTCTTCAATGTAGATCCTTTCACCTTCATCTAATTCTTGGTTTCCATTCTCGTCTGCAAAAGCAATGAAGTCTTCTTGATTTAAATAGTAAACCTCGTTATTCACTTTATTATCAAGTTCTCTAGGACTTACAGTTTTAACACTTTCAACTTTAAATTCCTCTTTGGGGCTTAAGATGATCGTGTTATAAAATCCATCTGTGCGAACACCTTGTGAATTAGCTACTTTTCCAACCACGAGATTGATCTCTTCCATACTCTAAGATTGAATAGATTGGCTCAAGTACTCCATCTCTTCAAGTAATGCAATGGAATAAATAAACATAATTATAAATGTTAAGTAAGGTCAAAATATAAGATCTATCTTAGCGCACAGACATTTCTTTTTATATGTATTGAAAATGATTATATTATTACCGATATAGTAAAAAACAAGGAAAATTACCATAGAAAAATAATAGAAATTTTAACAACTGTTCATAATTCACCTACTTAAGTCCTTGGTAAATTGTGCTATAATATGACTATTGGAATCGAAAAGATACAGAATTTGGGGGCCTACACATATGGAAGAAACCATCTCGCTTAAGGAGATCTTTGAAGTATTAAAGAAACGAATGCTTTTAATTATATCGCTTATTATTATAGCAACAGTAACGAGTGGATTAATTAGTTACTTCTATTTAACACCAATCTATCAATCTACTTCACAGTTTCTAGTGAACCAAAATGAACAAGAACAAAATATGAACTACAACGTAAATGATATTCGTACCAATGTCGAGTTGATCAATACATATAATGTCATTATTAAGAGCCCGGCTATACTAGATGATGTTATAGCTGAATTGGATTTAAACATGTCGAATGATCAACTGAAAGATAAACTACAAGTATCAAGCGAACAAAACTCACAAGTTGTAACTGTAACAGCCACTGATCCAGATCCCGTTCAAGCAGCAGCAATCGCAAATGCAACCGTTGAAATCTTTCAAAGCAAAATCCCTACCCTGATGAATGTAAATAATGTTCATATCCTTTCTCAGGCCGTTGTAGGTACCAACCCGCAGCCTGTAAAGCCGCAACCTTTATTAAATATTGCGATCGCATTTGTAGTTGGGGCTATGGTGGGGGTTGGACTAGCCTTTTTATTAGAGTATATGGATAATACGATTAAGAACGAATCAGATGTTGAACAAATCCTAGGTGTGCCTGTACTTGGTGTAATCTCTAACATAAGCGAACAAGACCTTGGAGAACACCGAACAACTAGATCCAAAACAGGAACTCGTTCATCAGGAGGTGAATCCCTTGGCGCGTAGAAAGAAAAAATTATTAAATAAAGCACGTACACTCATTACAAATAGCAATCCAAAGTCCCCAATATCTGAACAATATCGAACTATCAGAACAAATCTGCAATTTGCATCTGTAGATAAAGAATTACGAACGATGCTAATTACTTCACCAGGGCCATCAGAAGGAAAATCGATGACAGCTTCAAATGTGGCAACCGTATTTGCTCAACAAGGAAAGAAGGTGCTCCTTATTGATGCGGATTTACGAAAGCCAACGGTGCACTATACGTTCCGGGCGGATAACACAAAAGGTTTAAGTACTTATCTAGTTGGCCGTGGAGGGTTATCCGACTCCATATCAGAAAGTCACATTGAACATCTAGATGTAATGCCAAGTGGACCGATTCCACCGAATCCTGCTGAGATACTAGGGTCACAGGCAATGAATACGTTAATTCGAGAAGCCCAACAGCATTATGATCTAGTTATCTTTGATACCCCCCCAGTATTAGCAGTTACAGATTCTCAAATTTTAGCCAATGCATGTGATGGTGTCCTTTTAGTTGTGCGAAGCAAACAAACGGAGAATGAAGCGGCTGAAAAAGCCAAGGAACTACTTGAAAAAGCGCAAGCAAAACTATTAGGTGTGGTTTTAAACGGAAAAGACATTAAAAAGAGTAATTACTATTATTATTATGGAAGTACAAATTAAAAGAATAAAGGAATGCATCGAAACTTGCATTCCTTTTGTTATAACAGCTACATAGGACTATTGTTCTATATTGGGCTAATCTACTGGTTTTCGACGAGATTCGACGAAAACTCCCCTTCAATTACACTATTTTTGTTGGTAGAATATAGAATATAAACAACAAATTGGATGTAAAATTCAAAATAAAGAGGATATTTTGCTTAGGAAAAAAGACTAGTATCAGGATGTGAAAAAATGATTGATATACATAGTCATATTTTACCTGGTTTAGATGATGGTGCACAGATTGCTGAAGATAGTCTTAATATGGCAAGAGCTGCAGCACATGAAGGGATCGATACGATCATAGCCACCCCCCACCATCTAAACGGTACATATACGAATACAAATAATAAAATACGGAACGCGGTACAGTACTTAAACGATTTACTACAAGCATCAGAAATCCCAGTAACCATCCTACCAGGTCAAGAAACACGAATTAACGGAGATATGATTGAACATCTAGAACAAGGGCAGCTACTTCCGCTGAACGAAACAAGCGGATACTTATTCGTGGAGCTCCCACACGACCACGTCCCTCGCTATACAAGTCAATTGCTATTTGACATTCAAGTCGCGGGATACCAAGCCATCATTGTTCATCCCGAACGAAACCGAGAGCTTATGCAAAATCCAGATCAACTATATAAGTTTGTGAAAAACGGTGCGTTAACTCAAGTGACTGCTGCTAGTGTATGCGGCACATTCGGAAAAAAGGTTCAAAAGTTTACGCAACAGCTTATAGAAGCGAACCTTACGCATTTTATTGCATCGGACGCACATAATACCTCAACAAGAGGATTTCACTTAAAAGATGCTTACGATTTCATAGAAAAAGAGTACGGCACTGACTTGATGTACTTCTTTATGGAAAATGCCCAGTATCTGACGGATGGACAAACTGTAGCTAAAGAAATGCCCAGTCGGGTGAAACGACGTAAAATCCTTGGTCTATTCTAAATAATTAAAACTAGCTTGATAGATGAAAAAGTATTTACAACAGGTAATGTCTCCTTACCTCTATCAACGGAGGCACTCGGCCACACTGTGGGTGCAGCAATGACTGGACACCTTAGACGCTTGTCGTCACTGGTGGGGTGTGAGGTGGGGTTGGATGCCCTTATTATTTAATAAATATCTAATGAGTGGGTGCATAAGTCACCCTTTCATTAGATATTTATTTTGAACTGAAAAAGACAAATTACATAAAGAATCGGAGGGCCTAATGTGAAGATAGCAGTAGTTGGGACAGGGTACGTTGGATTAGTAACTGGTGTGTGTTTATCAGAGGTTGGTCATGAAGTAACTTGTATTGATATAGATAAGGACAAAGTTGAAAAAATGCGAGCTGGAATATCTCCTATATATGAGCCAGCTCTCGATGAAATGATGTTGAAGAATATTGAAGAGAATCGATTGTTTTTCACAACTCAACATCAAAAGGGATTTGAAGGGTGTGAGGCAATCTATATTGCAGTTGGTACTCCTGAACTTGAGGATGGAAGTGCCGATCTTTCGTTTGTTGAAAAGGTAGGAAAAGATATAGCAGCTCACGTTGTTCGAGATACTATAGTAGTTACTAAGAGTACGGTACCAGTAGGAACCAATGATTGGTTAAAACAAGTAATTAAATATCAATTGGCTCATCCAATCAATGTAGAAGTAGTATCGAATCCAGAATTCTTACGTGAAGGCTCAGCGATCTACGACACCTTTCATGGTGACCGAATTGTTATTGGAACAGAAAGTGAACATGCTGCAAATGTATTAGAAGAGATTAATAAACCATTTGGCCTACCTATCATAAGGACAGATATTCGTAGTGCAGAGATGATCAAGTACGCATCCAATGCGTTTCTAGCGACTAAAATTAGTTTTATTAATGAAATATCCAACATTTGCGAGAAGCTAGGAGCTAATGTGAATGACGTTGCTTTTGGTATGGGGCAAGATTCACGAATTGGCAATCAATTTTTAAACCCAGGTATAGGGTATGGTGGATCATGTTTTCCAAAAGATACAAAGGCTTTAGTTCAAATAGCAGGAAATGTTGATTATGACTTTAATCTATTAAAAGGTGTCATTGAAGTCAACCAAAAGCAACAAGCTATATTATTAGAGAAATTGAAGGAACGTTTCGGTTCATTGTTAAATAAAAAGATTGCTATTTTAGGTCTGTCTTTTAAACCAAACACAGATGATATGAGGGAAGCAGCTTCTATTGTTTTAACAAATGAGCTAGTGAACCAAGGCGCTCAGATTACTGCATATGACCCAATTGCAATGGACAATGCTAGAACTATTCTAGATGAAAAAGTTCAATTTGCGGCGAGTAGTAATGAAGCGATTAAAGGTTCTGACGCTGTTTTATTATTAACGGAATGGGAGGAGTTTAAAGGTTTAAATCTTTCTGTTCTTAATGAACTAATGGAACACCCTGTTTTATTCGATGGTCGTAATTGCTTTGACTTAGGAGAAGCTCAATCTCATAACATAGAGTATTACTCAATGGGACGTCCATCTGTAGTGACTAAAGTAACGGAAACTGTCTAGTAAGTGTTAGGAGAGGGTTTGTTTGAAAAAAGTCAAAAAAGCAATAATTCCAGCTGCTGGCTTAGGGACTCGGTTCTTGCCAGCAACAAAAGCGATGCCAAAAGAGATGCTACCAATAGTAGATAAACCTACGATTCAATACATCGTAGAAGAAGCAATAGAATCTGGAATTGAAGATATTATCATCGTTACCGGTAAAGGAAAGCGAGCGATTGAAGATCATTTTGATAATAACTTTGAATTGGAACAGAGTCTAGTAGCGAAAGAAAAGTATAGTTTACTAGATAAGGTGAACCAATCTTCAAAGGTAGATATTCATTACATAAGACAAAAGGAACCAAAAGGACTTGGTCATGCAGTATGGTGTGCACGGAAGTTTATTGGGGATGAACCATTCGCAGTGTTATTAGGCGACGATATTGTACAAGCAGATACACCAGGGTTGAAACAACTGATTGATCAGTACGAGGAAACAATGTCATCAGTTATTGGTGTTCAAACTGTGCCGGAGGACCAAACCCATCGTTATGGCATTATTGATCCGATTGACCAGGTTGGTCGCCGTTACCAAGTACGTTCATTTGTGGAAAAGCCTCAAGGAGAAGCACCTTCGAACTTGGCGATTATGGGGCGTTATGTGCTGACACCTGAAATTATGATGTTCTTAGAGAAACAGGAGATCGGTGCAGGTGGCGAGGTTCAGCTAACGGATGCTATTCAACGTTTAAATGAGATTCAGCGTGTGTTTGCTTATGATTTTGAAGGCAAGCGTTATGACGTTGGAGAGAAGTTAGGGTTTATTCAAACTACGATTGAGGTTGCTTTGCAGGATCCAGATTTGAAAGAGGATCTTGAAGGGTTTTTGAAGTCTGTATTGCATGAAGATCTTGTGAGTCAGTAAAAGGTAGGCGAGCGAGTTGAGTTACGAACAAATGACAACATATTTAGATATCAGCTTTGTGGGTGAGTGTGTAAAGGGATGTGTACGTAAATTAGAAAGGGGGCAATCGGTTTGACGTTTAGGAAAAGATTATTGTTGTTAATGTGTATTGATTCCGTCATTGTCTCCTTTTCGATTTATATGTCGCACTTTTTCTTAAATCCATATGTGAAAGTGTTTGATGTATCCATTCTCACGAGCTCGATTGTGTTATTGGTAACCCACCACATGTTTTCCTCCGTGTTTGGCTTATATCGAAGGGTTTGGCGTTATGCCAGTATGGAAGAACTTAGAGGGATTTTCTTTGTTGTGACGCTATCCATTGTTGTGACGGCAAGTGTTCAAGCTGTTGTATTCCAGTCGGTATTTGAACGAGCACTAACGGTTACGTGGATGTTACATATTATTTTAATCGGTGGAGTACGTTTTGCCTGGAAATACTATAAAACTTACGGAATAAGGCTTTTCCCTGCCAAAAAGGAAATAACAGCTACTGTAGAAGCCCCCCAGAATCGTACGCTAATCATTGGGGCAGGTTCAGCTGGACGTATGCTTGCGAGACAAATGAAGGAAACGAAAACTGTTGATTGTGAGTTGGTTGGGTTCGTAGACGATGATTTTACGATGCACAAATTAAAAGTATCGGGGTTACCCGTATTGGGGTCCATGAATCATTTGGCGTCTATTGTAATTAATTATGATGTTAACCACATCGTAATTGCTGTCCCTTCAGTGAATAAAGAGCGAATTAGAGAGATTGTTGAATATGCACAAGCGGTTTGCCGAAATGTACAAATCCTTCCAATGATTGAAGATATCGCATTGGGGAACGTTTCAGTGAACCAAGTACGTGATGTGTCTATAGAAGACTTGTTAGGAAGAGATCCGATTGAATTAGATATGGATTCAATTTCAGATACTCTTACGGATAAAACGATTCTTGTAACAGGTGCAGGGGGATCGATTGGTTCAGAGATTTGTCGTCAGGTTGCAAGGTTTAAGCCAAAGCATCTAATTTTGTTAGGGCATGGTGAAAATAGCATTTATACCATTGAGATGGAGTTAAGCCAAACTTATCAGGATGATTTTAATATTATTACGGAGATTGCTGATGTACAGGATGCTGATCGTATGATGAATGTGATGGAGCAACATCATCCTGATGTGGTATATCATGCTGCGGCGCATAAGCATGTACCATTAATGGAACGAAACCCACAAGAGGCGATTAAAAATAACGTGATCGGTACCAAAAACGTTGCCGAAGCAGCAGATGCCCATGGTATAGGGAACTTTGTGATGGTTTCTACGGATAAAGCGGTTAACCCAACCAGTGTCATGGGAGCTTCGAAACGTATGGCTGAAATGATTGTTCAGCATATGGATTCGAAAAGTCGCACCCGTTTTGTGGCGGTACGTTTCGGAAATGTTCTCGGAAGTCGTGGGAGTGTCATTCCGTTATTTAAAAAGCAAATTCAAAATGGTGGTCCTGTGACGGTGACCCATCCTGAAATGAACCGTTATTTCATGACGATTCCGGAAGCTTCCCGGTTAGTGATTCAGGCGGGTTCTCTTGCGAAAGGTGGAGAGATCTTTGTGCTGGATATGGGTGAGCCTGTGAAGATTGTCGATCTTGCGGAGAACTTAATTATGCTTTCTGGGTATTCTGTAGATGAGATTGGGATTGAGTTTACAGGGTTAAGGCCTGGAGAGAAGATGTATGAGGAATTGCTCGGTGAAGATGAGGTTCATGATGAGCAGGTGTGGCCGAAGATTTATGTTGGGAAGTCTACTGCTTCTGATATTGGGGTTGTTTTGGATTGTGTTGAGCGGTTTGAGGAGTTTGATTCTGCCGAGCTTCGGGAGAGAGTTTTGAGGATTGCGCATGGGCGTTTTGTTGAGGATGAGGAATTAGCGGTAGTTAAGTAGCGAAAAACTGTCTTCTGAATACATCTTTCAATTGTTTTGTAAATACAAATAGAATGCTTCTGCTTTATATGACAACTTGGGTGAATGCGGATTGTGCGGAGTGTAATTTTTTCCTTTCGTATTATTTGTTTAGGAGACCCGTGTCACGATTTAGTGATGCGGGTTTTTTAGGTTGATGTGGAGCATTCGGATGTTTTGTTTGTTGAGTTTTTAGGAGATTTTGATCATACCTGTCAGGTTGGTGGAAGTTATAGTTTTGAGAATGGGGAGGTTGTTTGTGGTTTGCATAGTGAACAGGAGTCTGAGGAAGAGGATCAGGGTGAAGGGGTGCAGTTTTTGTAGAGTGGGTTGATTGCGTTATTTGGGAGCTGGTGTTTTGGGCTTCTTTTTTTGTTGGGATGAGTGGTATGTATAATAGGAAGAAACTCGGTTTAGGGTAGTTTTGAAGTGGATATCTATTTCGTATTGGGTTGTGAGATTGAATAGATATTACGAGGTGAGTATCAGATTAAGATAACAATCTTAGTGGTTTAGAAGTTAATTGGAGTAATAGGTTGAAGATTCCAAGTAAGTCCTAATCTACTAAAAAAGTGCTCAAGATGAACAGATATTAAACATAAGTGAGGTAAAATAAATGTCATATTTAGTTGTTATTGCACATCCAGATGATGAAGTTTTAGGAGCAGGAGCTACGATGTATAAGCTTGCTCAAGAAGGACATTCAGTTAATATATGTATTCTATCAGGCGATGTGAATGCACGTAATTTCAGGCCAAGTACCGAAGAGTTAAATACAGATGTGAACAGTTCTATGAATATTATTGGTGTTGATAGAGTTATTACTGGTAACTTCCCTAATATTGAATTTAACATGGTTCCGCATTTAAAACTTGTACAGTTTATTGAAAAAGCAATTATTGAGACTGGTTCGGATGTAATTTTCACACACCATCCATCGGATTTAAATAATGACCACCTACACACTTCTCTGGCTTGCCAGGCGGCATCAAGGTTATTCCAAAGAAGAAGCGATGTTAAACCTTTAAAAGAACTACTCTTCATGGAAGTTCCATCATCTACGGAGTGGGGACTAAACAAAACGTTGAATCAATTTTCACCAAATACTTTTATTGAAGTTGGTGAAGAGTTTGTTGATAAAAAAATAGAGGCGTTAGCACAGTATCGTGGAGTAATGAGAGATTACCCTCATCCTAGAAGTAATGAAGCCATTAAAGGACTAGCTGCATATCGTGGTGGTCAAGCTGGCATGATTTATGCAGAAGCCTTTGAGAGTGTTTTTAGACGTGGATTCTAGTATTAGAGAGGATGGTAAATTTGAAGAAGAAAATAGCATTTGCAACTTGTGTTCAATTGGGATTAAGTTGTATTGAAGAAATAAATCGTATTGGTGGTAATTTGGATCTTCTTATAACACTTAAGGACGAAAAAGCAAAAAATAAGTCAGGGAGAATTTATCTCGATAATGTTGCATCGGAGCACGATGCTCCTCTTCTGAAAATTAACAATATCAATGACCAAGAAGTTCTTGATGCACTTAGAGAACAGCAAATTGACTGGCTATTCATTATAGGATGGTCTCAAATTGCTAAAAAAGAAGTACTTGAGTCGCCAACTTATGGCTGTATTGGAATGCATCCTACATTATTACCTGTTGGTAGAGGAAGAGCGGCAATACCATGGGCAATTATTAAGGGATTAGATGAAACAGGTGTTACCATGTTCAAGTTGGATGAAGGTGTAGATACTGGAGAAATTATTGGTCAAGGTATTATTGGCCTTAATAATGATACAACAGCAACTGAACTTTATGAAAAAATAGATGAAATGCACATTTCTCTTATTGCAAAGTATTGGGATGATATTGTTAATAACAACGTTACACTAACAAAGCAGAATGAAGTTGATGCTACTGAGTGGCCTGGTAGAAAGCCAGAGGACGGTGAGATATTAAATAGTATGACTATGGATGAAGCAGATAAGTTAGTGAGAGCTGTTACTCATCCATATCCTGGTGCTTTTTATAATGACGGGGAAAAGATAATAAGAATATGGTCAGCTAAGACCGACGTTATTGATGGTGAAATAAAGCTTAATGATGGATCTTTAATTCCTATTGATTATGAGATTGAGGGGTAGTCATGGAAGAAAAAAAATTTCAAAAAGGTATTAAACGAATATTTGATGTAGTTGTTTCTTTAACGGTACTTATATTATTACTTCCTTTATGGGCTGTAGTTGCAATATTAATTAAGACTACTTCAAAAGGTCCGATATTTTTCTTGCAAGAAAGACCAGGGTTTCAAAGAAAAGTATTAAAGGTTTATAAATTTAGAACTATGAGACCTGGATCAGAAAAGATGGTTAAAGGTAAAGAAGTAATGAAGGGTGACGATAGAATTACCACTATTGGTAAATTTTTAAGAAGAAGTAAAATTGATGAGATACCTCAAATCCTGAATGTGTTAAAAGGGGAAATGAGTCTTGTAGGTCCAAGGCCGGAGCGTGTGGCATCTCTTAAAGACTATACAGATGAAATTTCAAGAAGGTTGAATATGAAACCCGGATTGACTGGATTAGCCCAAGTTAGTGGTAATATCTATCTTTCATTGCAAGATAGATATAAGTTTGATGTTTACTATGTAAATCATTATAGTTTGCGACTCGATATTAAAATTATAATCAGGACAGTTGGTGTAGTTCTTTTTGGTGAAGATAAATACGTTGACAGATGTCTGGTTGATATTAAAAGAGGGACTTCTGAAGTAGCTGTTACAAAAGAGGAGACTGTTTCAAAATGAAAAAGATACTCGTAACAGGAGCGAATAGTTATGTAGGTACATCTTTTAAAAATTGGGTCTCGGTATATGCTGATAAATATATAGTAGAGACAATTAGTTTGAGAGATGACCGTTGGACAGAATATTCATTTAACGGTTATGATGTAGTGCTTCACACCGCTGCGATTGTTCATCTCAAAGAGCATAATACAGAGCAGTACTTTAAAATAAACAGGGACCTTACTATAGAAGTAGCAAAAAAAGCAAAAAAAGAAGGAGTAAAACAGTTCATATTTTTAAGTACGATGGGGGTTTATGGTACGGAGGCTGGAACTATAACAAAAGATACTATTCCAGTACCCAAGACATCTTATGCCAAGTCAAAATACGAAGCCGAAAAACTTCTTGGAGAACTAGGTAATAGCGATTTTAATATTGCAATTTTAAGGCCACCAATTGTATACGGTAAAGGTTCACCTGGCAACTATATTAGACTTGCATCATTGGCTTTAAAGGTGCCGTTTTTCCCTGATATAGACAATGAGCGAAGCATGATATATATTAATAATTTATCTGAGTTTATACGCATATTAATCGATTACGAAATAAGTGGATTGTATTTTCCACAAAATAAGGAAAGTGTTAATACGACTAACTTAGTAAAACTAGTAGCAGAAGTTCATAATAAGAAGATTGTGTTGTTCAGGACTCTTAACTGGATTGTTAAAATGAGTCTAAAACAATCTGGGATGTTACGAAAAGTATTCGGTTCATTTGTTTATGATAAACAATTACCTGGGGGGCCAGGAAGTAATTTTAGAGGTTTGAAATTTGATTATGAAACTTGTTCGTTCGAAGAATCAATTAAATGGACGGAGAAGTAAACAAATATGATTGGAGAGAAACTTATGAAGGTATTGGTAACAGGAGGAGCGGGATTTATTGGTAGTAATCTATCACTTAAATTAATAGATAAAGGGTATGAAGTTGTTATTCTTGATAATCTGAGTGAGCAAATTCATGGGGAAAATCCTGCTCAATCATATACTTACAATTTAATAAAAGATAAGTGCAAGCTTATTAAGGGAGACGTTACAAACTTTGATGATTGTAAACTTGCGTTAGAACATGTTGATATTATTGTCCATTTAGCCGCGGAAACTGGAACCGGGCAATCTATGTATGAAATTAGTAAGTACGTGGATGTTAATATAGGTGGAACAGCAAAAATGATGGAATTAATTACAAATGAAAAGAATCAAGTCAAGAAAATTATTGTTGCGGCGTCTAGAGCTGTATATGGTGAAGGGAAATTTCAATGTGGCGTACATGGAGTGGTATATCCAGTGTCAAGAGAAGATAAGGATATGAGTCAAGGAGATTTTGAAGTGAAATGCCCTGTTTGTGGTGATAATGTTGAAATGTTGCCAACTGACGAAGATTCAAAATTACATCCTACTTCTGTCTATGGACATACTAAGCAATCGCAAGAAGAATTATGTATGATCATAGGAAAATCTATCAATATCCCTGTTGTTGCATATAGATTTCAAAATGTATATGGGCCAGGGCAATCTTTGAAAAATCCATATACAGGAATTCTATCGATATTCTCAACAAGAATCAAAAATGGGAATGACCTTAGTATTTTTGAAGATGGTCTTGAAACTAGAGATTTTGTTTATATAGAGGATGTTACAGATTCAATAATTTTAGGAATAGAAAATAACAATGCTAACTATCAAACATTTAATGTGGGATCAGGTGAGAAGACTGATGTTTTAACGGTATCTAATACACTTAAAGAAAAATATCAGTCAGATGTTAACATAAAAGTTACTGGAAATTATCGATTAGGTGATATTCGACATAATTTAGCTGACCTAACTAAGATAAAGATGTTACTAGGGTATGAACCCAAAGTGAATTTTACTAAAGGTATATCAAATTTTGTTGACTGGGTTGAAAAGCAAGAAGTTGAAGAAGATAATTATGAATTATCAATCGAAGAAATGAAAAGAAAAGGACTATATAAGTAATGAAACTTAAAAATAAACTAATCTTGTTTATTGCACCGGCATTCTTTGGTTACGAAAAAAAGATATCAGAAAAAATGGTGCAAATGGGAGCTGAAGTAGATTTTTTTGATGAGAGATCAATAACAAGCTCAATAGAAAAAGCGCTGTTAAAAATTTCACCTCATATTTTCCAAAAGAAAACAATTTGTTATTACGAGGATATTTTTGAAAAAATTTCCAGTAATAATTATGACTATATTCTTATCATAAAGTGTGAAATGATGCCTATTGAAACGATTAAGAAATTAAAAGAATTATATCCACAGGCGATTTTGTGTTTATATTTGTATGATTCATTGAAAAATATAAAAGGTATATCAAAGAAACTTAAATTCTTTGATAGAATAGTATCATTTGATTTAGAAGATGTTAAAGAAAATGATAACTTTATTTTTAGGCCGCTTTTTTTCACAGATGACTTTAGGAAAGAACCGTGTCAAAAAGATGAATATAAATATGATTTGAGTTTTATTGGTACAATACACACTGATAGGTATAAAATTGTTAAAAAAATTAACTCGATAGCGCATGCTAAAAAGTTGAAATTCTATCTTTATGCTTATCTTCAAAGTAAGTTTATATATTATTTTTATAAAATGACAAAAAAAGAGTTCGCAGATGTATCAATTAAAGAATTTCAATTTGGTAAAATCGAAAGTTCTGAAATAGCTGAAATTATTGATGATACGAAGGTTGTACTTGATATTCAGCACCCTAATCAAACAGGCCTTACAATGAGAACTATTGAAATGATTGGTATGAATAAAAAACTAATTACAACAAATCAAAGTATAAAAGAATATGATTTTTATAACCCTAAAAATATCGAAATTATTAATAGACATCCTTCAGATATTCCGAAGGATTTCTTTAATGATCCATATGAAAAATTAGAGGACGATATATATATAAAGTATTCTATAGAGTACTGGATTAAGGAAGTGCTAGGTCTAGAGGATTAGTTGAAAGACAGTCTTGATAATAATTACTAGGGTAATCAAATTCAATAAATAGAATATAAGATAACAAAGAAAAGTAGTTGAGTAGGTGAGAGAATTAATGACGAGAATTAGTGTTTGCATAGCAACGTATAATGGCGAGAAATATATCAAAGAACAATTAGACTCAATATTAAATCAACTTTCATATTGTGATGAATTAATAATTTCAGATGATCATTCAGATGATAATACAGTTAGTATTATAAATGAATATAAAGATTCTAGAATCAAAGTGTTTTACAATCAAAGTGAAAGAGGCTATACAAATAATTTTTGTAATGCTCTTAGTAAGGCAAAGGGGGAATATATATTTTTGTCCGACCAAGATGATATATGGTTACCGGAAAAAGTTGAAATTACTTTAAAAAAACTTCAGAATTATGACTTTGTGGTATCAGATGCAAAAACAGCGAATTCAAGTTTTGAAATTATAAGCAATTCTAGATTTGAAGAATTTGATATAGATACAGGTTTTTTGAGGAATTTTATTAAATCAAGATATATAGGTTGTTGTATGGCATTTAATAGAAAAGTATTATTATCAATATTCCCATTCCCACAAAATACTGAATATGCTCCGCATGATACATGGATTACACTGGTGTCTGAGTTTTATTTTAGAACCAGTAAAATTGAACAACCTCTTATAATATATAGAAGACATGGAAATAATGCTTCGGATGGAGGTTACTCAAAAGGTAGATCACTACAAAAAAAGCTAGTAAGTCGTTATTATTGTTTACGTGCGTTATTGCAACAAAGAAAAAATATTAAAAAGATCCATTCTTTTTAATATTTTTTCTTTGTTTTTTTCTATAAGGGAGGAAGTTATGGTTACTAATGATATTTTGTATGTTGCATTTATATATTTATCTAGTACAGATGGTATTGCAAAAAAAATTATTTCTCAAGCTAAAGGTTTTAGTAAGTTAGGAGGAAAATGTTCATTATTATGTTGTGAAGATAATAATATTGTTCATTTAGAATTTGTAAATGGAGAAGTTACAAAAAAGACAATAAAAAGTAAAGTAAATAATATGGATTCTAGTTCTAGAGAAAGAGTTATGTCTATACATGAGTTAATAAGAGTTGCTTATAAGTTAATTGAAAACAAACGAATGAATATATATATACGACATATGATTCCAACAAGTGAATTTATTGGGTTCTTGCGGCATGCAAAAAAAATGGGACATAAAGTTGGATATGAAATCCCTACGTATCCCTATTTTTATGAACAATTTAACGTTGCCCATAACAAAGGTAAAGCTGTATTTAAAATTTTGAATGATATGATTTTTTGGCCATTTATTTATAGGTACGTCGACAAAATTTTTACTATTGTTTCTAATAGTAAAGTCAAAGTTTTTAGAAAGATGCATTTAATAACAAATGGTGTAGAGTTAGAGGAAGAGTTCAAATATATTAAAAGAACTATCAATGATAGTTCTTTTAATATGATCGGTGTTGGAACTATTTGGCCATATCACGGTTATGAACGGGTTATTGCTGCTATTGAAGAGTGTGGAGGGAGATTGAAAAATGGTTTAAAGGTTCGATTTCACATTGTCGGTGAAAGTAAAGAACTATCAAGGCTTAAAGAAATCTGTGAGAATAAGCACTTAATGAATCACGTTATTTTTCATGGGAAGAAGTTCGGTTCTGAATTAAATGTTATATACGAGGACAGTCATATCGGTGTCGGAACACTTGCATTAAAAAAAAGAAACGCTGATATCGATACAGCTATTAAAAATATTGAGTATTTTAGCAAGGCGCTGCCGGTTATATCTAGTGGGAAAATATTCAACGTTAGTTTAGATAGCGGTTTAGTATATATTTCTAAAGACAATTCTAACTTAGATTTGAATGATGTATTTAAATTCTATCAGTCATTTGACAGTAATGTTACTAAAAACATATTTAGTGAAATTATATCAACATTTACTTGGGATTCAATTACTGCTGATATATATAGACAACTTAATGATAATTAGATTACTATCTTTAAACCTCAGGAAAGTATATTATGCTAAAAGATTGGAGTCATGTAGTAGTGATTTATAACAGTATAGAAAACAATAGTTTAAAACTTGATAACAATTATCTTTTTAGCAAAATATTGGTGTTCTTTTTTGTCTTTACTATTGTTTTTGCGCCTAGTATTGGTGGTTATGACACTAGATACTTTTATATTTTTTTATGGTTTTTTATTGCATTAATCAAAAATAAAGGTAACCCCATAAGAATATATAAGTTAGATCTGATATTTCTTTCGGGACCTATTTTTATTGGAGGATATGCGCTACTTATTATTGCATTTACAAACTCGTATGATTATTTTGAAGTATTAAGATCCTTTCGAGCAGCAATTATGTATTTTATTATTTATTTCTTCATTTATAGTTGGAATATAAGTGGAAGAATTTTTATTAAAGTAATTGAAAATATTCTGCTTATACATGCAATTACCATATTAATAGCTATTGTTTTCCCTGAATTTGAAGCAATTATACAATTTATTAGCAGTTTTGAGAAAGTGAATTTACCTTTAAGATCCACTGGGCTCGTTTCGAGCTATGAGGGAGCGGGATTTCTGTGTCTAACAGGAATAATTTTGAACTCTTTTAATGTATATTATAAGAATAAAAAACTTCTAAATTATAAAAGCTTTATTTTTATTATATCTGTTTTGTTTACTTCAAGAACAAGTATTACTGTGCTCTGTATTCTTATATTAATAATGTTTGTCTATGCGGTGATAAGTGGAAAAGTAAAGTCTAGCTTAAATGTATTGAAGTACGTTGCCCCTTTGGCAGTAATATCTCTTTCATTCTTAATTCTTACGACTAACATTGGGTCAGAATATCGAAATGAAATTTACAAGTATCTACCAAAATTATATTACTTTTTTGAGTATTTCGATGATTCATACACTGATTATGGAAAACATACAAGAGCAGTTGAAAGACATATCGAAATTGGAGATGATATTAATACGATAAATTTAGTTTTCGGTAGTGGAACTAGAATTGAGAGTAAAGACCCAGGATATATTAAAATAATTTATTCAACTGGAATAATTGGTGTGATAATCAGTTTATATATTTATCTAAAATCTATAATTAACTTACGTTTTCTTACAAAAAGTTATAATTATAAAGGTGATTTGTATTCTGTTCTATATTCTTGGGTTATATTTATCACATTAATATATGAACTTAAAATACCTTTTATTTTTTCCAGTGTATTTTTTGAATTAACTTGTATATTGTACTTATCTATCTTAAATGAAGTGAGATTAAGAAGAGAAGTATTTATACATTGATATGTTAAAAATAACCTATTGGTATAGCATAGTCTACTAATAGTTATAGTTAGTAAATATTATTTAATTGTTGTTAGTTTAAATAATTAAATAAATCCGAATTGTAGTTACTAGAAAAAAGTCCGAATAAATAAGGTTGTTAAGTTCAAAGCTACTAGGAAAAAATGTTTTGAACTTTTTTGAGCGGATTTTTTTACATATGTATTGAATCCTTTAAATACTTAATAATGATTGTTGGATTTCATGAGGTGAATATATGGATTTAGAAAAATTTTTGAAATTTGAGAAAGATATGGATTTGTTTACAGATGAGATCAATGGTGTAAGGTATTGGCATATTATAAGAAAGTATGTCTATGATGAGATTCAAAAAGATAAGGACGGTGTTGGTACCCCGCATACAACATTGGAGAATAGAGGCTTATTATATAGAGCCTTATTAAAGGTAAAACAAATACCTAATATTTTATTTAATAGCCCAATTTTTTTAAAAGAAAAGGATATTCTGATACTTAATCATCATAGGAGGGTGAAGAAGGAGAATTTATATGAGTGTATATATACCGATGAGATTATACGGCATATAAATCATTCTTATTTAGTTTTAGAAGACCCACTTCTCGATATGCATTATAGACCTATCCCTCCAACTAACATAAGATATACCGATAACATTTATAATAGGTATGTATTTAAAAGGATAATTAACAGTTTATTTAAATTAAGTTTTGTCGCTAAGACTGAAAAGGAAAATTTCCTTAAATTAATAAACAAGATAAATATAGAGTTTAATGTTAATCTCAGTCAACAATACATGCTAAGATTACTTGAAAATAATTTATTACAATATCAAGTGATTTATAAACAATTTAACAAAATAATAAATAAAGTTAAACCCAAAATTATACTTGAAGTAGTATCATATGGGCTTTCAAGATATGCAATAAACGATATTGCTAAAAGAAAAGGTATACCAACTGTTGAGTTACAACATGGAACTATGGGGAAGTACCACGTATCTTATAATTTTGCTCAAAAGATGAACTTATATACATTCCCAGAATATTTGTTTCTGTTTGGAGATTATTGGAAGTATAATACAAATTTTCCTATAGATGATACTAAAGTGAGAGTTGTAGGATGGCCCTCTTATGAAGAGAACGTTAAGTTATTTAATAAAAGAATAAATAAACGAAATAAAAAGCGGGTTATATTATTTATATCACAAGGGACAATAGGAAAAGAGTTAAGCAAGATTGCATTAGAATTATCTAAAATAATTAATCTAGATAATTATGAAATTATATATAAACTTCACCCAGGAGAATATGCGAGATGGAAAATAGAGTATCCATGGCTGGAAACAAGTAATGATATTCAAGTTATAGATAATAATAAACGCGAAATGCATTATTACTTCTCAAAATCCGATATACAAGTGGGAGTTTATTCAACAGCATTATATGAGGGTTTAGGTTATGGGTTAGAAACTTATGTTTGTAAAATTTTTGGATATAAGAATATGGAAGAACTCTATAATAATAATTATGTAAATTTAGTAGAGTCAGCTGATGACTTAAGTTTATATATAAATAAATTAAACTATTATAAGGCACAATATGACACCTCCTATTTTTGGAAAGATAATAGTTTGGATAATATTGTTAAAGAAGTGGGTGCAATAATCTCAAAAACTTGAACTTCAAATATAATTACTCGAGCTTAAAGGTAGAACATTGGAGCGGAACTAATATTACAGGCTTAATTATATTACTTGTTTTTAAATGGGAAATCAGGGGGGGGTAACAGTTGTTTATTGTAAAACTAAAAATAGCTATAAATAAAATTAAAAAGGTACTTTATAAGAAATATGTGATGAAGAGGGTAAAGGCTGTAGGGGAAGGATTAAAAGTAAATGGAAAATCAACTGTTACTTCTAATACAGTCCTTGGAAATAATGTTAACTTTAATGGTATGAAAATAACCGGTGGTGGAGACGTACTAATAGGTGATAATTTTCACTCAGGTGAAGAATGTATGATCATTTCACAGATTCATAATTATGATAAAGGTAAAGCTATTCCGTATGATGACACGTACATTAATAAGTGTGTAGTAATTAAAGACAATGTATGGGTTGGAACTAGGGTCATAATTTTATCTGGAGTTACTATTGGTGAGGGAGCGATAGTACAAGCTGGAAGTGTTGTAGTAAACAATATTCCTGATTATGCAATTGCAGGAGGACATCCAGCTAAAGTCTTTAGTTACAGAGATATTGAACACTATAAAAGATTGAAAACAGAAAAAAAATTCCATTAAGAATAACTAATTAAGTATATAAAGGAGAAACCTCTAATAAGTCTATAAATTATTCAATTTCAGATTATCAGAAATGAGTATTAAACTACTTATAATCATAAGGAAGGTGCTTATGCGATACCTAACAATAATACCTGCACGTGGAGGATCTAAAGGTGTTCCTAATAAAAACATTAAGTTAATTAATCAGTTCCCATTAATATCTTGGTCAATTAAACAGTCCTTAAAATGCTCATATATAGATAGGACAATACTATCTACTGATAGTGAACAAATAGCCCAAGTGGGTAAGGAATATGGTGCAGAGGTTCCTTTTTTACGCCCAAGTTGGTTAGCAGAAGATTCAACCTCAACAGAGCCAGTAATGATTCATGTAGTTGAGGAATTAAAAAAGCGAGAGGGTTATATACCAGATGCTGTAGTTTTATTGCAACCAACTTCTCCAATAAGAAGAGATGGCCGTATTCAAGAAGCAATCGAATTATTTGAACGTGAAAACTCAGATTCTCTATTAAGTGTTTGTGAGAACCACCATTTTTTCTGGAAAAACCCCGAAGAGCCTGAAGCATTATATAATTATAAAAATCGTCCTCGCAGACAAGATATTTCTGAATCTGATCGCTGGTATCGAGAAAATGGGTCAATTTATATTACAAAGACGGACATGCTTATGTCTCAAAAGAATCGCCTAACTGGAAAAATTTCAATGTTACAAATGAGTGAAGAGGAAAGTTGGGAAATTGATTCTTTTGTTGACTTTAAAGTTGTAGAAACATTATTAAAAGGAGTTTAAATTAATATGATTATTGAAAAACAAATTCAAAAATATATTATTCATAAAGATGAACCAATAGTAAAATCTCTACAAAAGATTAGTGAAAATAAAGATCGAACAATATTTGCAGTAAATAAGTATGGAGTTCTTCAAGGTGTTTTAACAGATGGTGATTTTAGACGCTGGGTTGTGAAGCAAAAGGATATTGACTTAAATCAACCTCTATCTATAATAATAAACACTACATTTAAATCTATAAATGAAGAAGAACCTCATAGTAAGATCGAAGAACTATTACAAAGTGTTGAGCTCGTTCCTGTTATTGACAATAGAGGAAGGATCGTAGGAATTGCAAAGAAAAAAGCAAGGGAAATACAACTTGGAGGCTTTATTATAAATGAAGAGTCTCCATCTTTTGTTATTGCGGAGATTGGAAATAACCATAATGGAAGTATAAAGCTTGCAAAAACACTTGTTGATGAGGCAGTAAATTCAGGTGCTGATTGTGCTAAATTTCAGTTAAGGGACTTAGGCTCTCTATATATAAATAAAGGAAATGCTAATGATGCAAGTGAAGACTTAGGGTCTCAATATACACTTGATCTACTGTCTAAATTTCAACTATCAACTGCAGAGATGATTGAGGTATTTGATTATTGTAAGGAGAAGGGTATCCTCCCACTTTGTACCCCATGGGACCTAAGAAGTTTAGAAGTCCTTGAGGACTATGGAATGGAAGGATATAAGCTTGCTTCAGCAGATTTAACAAACCATGAGCTGTTGAGGACGATGGCGAAATTAGGAAAACCACTAATCTGCTCAACTGGAATGTCAACAGAGAATGAAATTAAAGAAGCTGTTGAGATATTAAATGAGGAAGGATCCCCTCATGTTATTTTACATTGTAATTCCACCTATCCAGCACCATTTAAAGATGTTAACCTAAACTACCTAGCACGCTTGAAGGAATTAACAGGAAGTTTTATTGGGTACTCAGGACATGAAAGAGGAATTAATATAGCAATTGCGGCAGTAGCAAAGGGTGCAAAGGTTATTGAGAAACACTTTACTATGGATAGAAATATGGAAGGGAATGATCATAAAGTTAGTCTTCTTCCTAAAGAGTTTAAAGACATGGTAGACGGTATTCGTCAAGTAGAGTTAGCTTTAGGTACTTCCCAGGAGCGTAAAATGTCACAAGGTGAGTTGATTAACCGTGAAAACCTAGCGAAAAGCCTAGTGATTAATTGTGATTTATCTGAGGGAGAAGTAATATTTGAACATATGATAGAAGTGAAAAGTCCGGGAAAAGGTCTGCAACCAAATAGGAAAGACGAGTTAGTTGGAAAGAAAGCAAATAAAGGCTTTAAAGTAGGTGATTTCTTCTACGAATCTGATTTACTAGATGAAACTGTAAAACCAAGAAATTATGACTTCCCATTAAAGTGGGGTGTACCTGTACGATATCATGACTTTAAATCAATTTTGGAAAAGACAAACCCAGACCTTTTAGAATTCCACTTGAGTTATAAAGATTTGGATGAAAAACTAGAAGACTACTTTGATGAAGAGTATGATATGGATTTTGTTGTTCATATGCCAGAACTTTTCGCAGGAGATCATTTGTTAGATTTATGTTCACTTGATGAAGAATATCGGAAGCATACATTAAGCGAGATGCAAAGAGTAATTAACATTACAAGAGAAATAAAAAAACACTTTAAAAAGTCGACAATTCCAATGATCGTAACCAATATGGGGGGATTTACAAAGGATGAACCACTTAAAACAGAGGAAAGACAAGCTTATTACAATCTAATTGAAGAAAGTTTAGCTCAGTTGGATACAGAAGGCGTGGAAATTATTCCACAAACAATGCCTCCATTCCCATGGCATTTTGGAGGTCAAAGATATCAAAATCTATTTATGCACCCAAATGATACACTAGAGTTTTGTCAAAGAAATAATATGAGGGTATGTTTTGATATATCTCACTCAAAATTAGCTTGTAATTATTTTGGTTGGTCATTTAAAGATTTTGTAAAAAAAATTGGTCCTATTACCGGTCATTTACATATTGTTGATGCAAAAGGTGTAGACGGGGAAGGTCTTCAAATTGGAGAAGGAGATATCGACTTTGTTGCATTATCTCAAGATTTAAAAGAATATGCACCTCAAGCATTTTTTATACCTGAAATTTGGCAAGGTCATAAAAATGGTGGAGAAGGATTTTGGATAGCACTAGATCGGTTAGAAAAAGCATTTAAGTCATAGTTAAATAGACTTTTTAACCAATTAAGGATGAAGAAAATGAAAATGTTAATACGATCATCTTTACTTCGATCATCTGGGATTTATACGGCTGCTAATCTATTGAATGCAGCCATTCCCTTTTTTATGTTACCGATATTAACAAGATATCTTACACCAACTGATTATGGAATAGTAGCAATGTTTACTGCTATGATTGGTTTTTTTACCCCTGTAATAGGTATAAATATTCATGGTGCAATTAACCGTCAATATTTTGAAAGAGATCAAATAGATTTACCTAAATATATAGGGAATGCTTTTTTATTGCTGTTTACTAGTTTCCTTATCGTATCATTATTTGTTTGGTTAATTTCAAACCCACTTGCGTCTCTAACAGCCTTTCCAAAAGAGTGGCTATTTGCAGTTTTACTGGTATCCCTTTTTCAGGTAATTAATCAAGTAATGTTAGTTATGTGGCAGGTAAAAGTAAAACCTCTTAAATATGGAACATTTCAAGTGTTACAAACATCTTTAAATGTTGGCTTAACTCTTTTCTTTGTCCTAATTTTAGCAATGGGTTGGGAAGGTCGAATTCAAGGACAACTTATAGCTATTTGTTTCTTTGGTTTAATAAGTTTGATCATATTAAGAAAAGATGGACTCATAAATTTTAGTTTTAATAAAGGATATATCAGACATATCTTGAATTTTGGTATGCCGTTAATTCCACACACTCTTGGAGCAGTGATTATTACAATGTCTGATCGTTTTTTTGTAACAAGTATGGTAGGTGTTTCTGCAACAGGGGTATATACAGTTGGTTATCAATTAGGGATGGTTATTGGAATTTCACAAGATTCATTTAATAAAGCGTGGGTTCCTTGGTTTTTTGGTAAGTTAAAAAAAAATGAAGAAAAAGACAAAGTAACTATCATAAAAATAACATATATGTATTTTGTTATAATTTTAATTCTAGCGTTGGTTTTTGGCTTCTTATCTCCTATTTTATTACCTTATCTATTAGGCGAAGAATTCAGAAGTGCAGGGCAGTTTATTATTTGGATTGCTTTGGGTTTTGCTTTTAACGGGATGTATAAAATGGTAACTAATTATATTTTTTTCCTCCAGAAAACAAAATATCTTATGATCTTAACATTTGTTACCGCAGTTATAAATTTAGTTTTAAACTATTTTTTAATAAATGAATTTGGCGCAATTGGAGCTGCTATGGCCACATGCATAGCTTTTTTAATTATTTTTATTTTTACATGGATTATCGCTAGTAAGCTATATAAGATGCCTTGGAATATAATCAAATTATTTAAAAAGTAGTTATTGATAATATTCGTTTGTCACGGAAAATTGTTTAAATATTTCACTTTAGAACTAATATAAAATTTATAAGATGAAAAAAACGTTAATTATTATCTTAATTATTTCAAATCTATTCTTTTCTTTACTTCAAGAAATATTTTAAGGTTTTATTTAGGAGGATTATCATGGAGTTAATATTATTATCTGGTGGGTCGGGTAAGCGCCTCTGGCCACTTTCTAATGATTCAAGATCAAAGCAATTCTTAAGAGTGTTAAAAAATAAAAATGGACAATTAGAATCAATGGTGGAACGGGTTTGGAGGCAATTAGGAAACCATAACTTACAAGAATCTACTATAATTGCTACTTACAAAGCACAGGTGGACATGATTCATAATCAATTAGGATCTTTTGTACCTTTAATTATTGAACCAGAAAGGAGAGATACTTTTCCAGCCATTGCATTAGCAGCTACGTATTTATACTCTATTAAAGGAACAAATTTAGATGAAGTAGTGGGGATATTACCTGTTGACCCATATGTAGAGGAGCAATTTTTTAATAAAGTACTGGACTTAGAGGGTGCATTAAGATCATCTAATGCGGACCTTGCATTAATCGGAGTACAGCCAACTTTTCCTTCTTCTAAATATGGCTATATTGTACCTAATAATGATCTTAATAAAAATTTTATTGAGGTTAGTCACTTTAAAGAAAAGCCGTCAGTAGAACAAGCAGAAAAGTTAATAGATAATGCAGCCTTATGGAACTGTGGTGTATTTGGTTTTAAACTTAGATATATAATCTCAAAATTAGAGGATATGGGATTACCGATAAATTATGAAGAATTATTAAAGCAATATTCAACTCTACCTAAAAATTCTTTTGATTATGAAGTTGTAGAAAAAACTAAAAAAATTATCACTCTACCGTACGAAGGTTTCTGGAAGGATTTAGGGACGTGGAATACATTAACTGAAGAAATGGGGACCAATCAAATTGGTAAGGGTGTAATTAGTGAAGACTCCACAAATATCCATCTAGTAAATGAGTTAGACATTCCAATTACCGTTTTAGGTCTTAAAGATACGGTTGTTGCAGCCAGTCCTGATGGAATATTAGTTACTGATAAAGTTGCAAGTCCAAAGATTAAAGAGGTATTAAAAGGATTCGATCAGCGTCCAATGTACGAAGAAAGACGTTGGGGATGGTATAGGGTTCTTGATCACACAAGGTTTGATGATGGAAAAGAAGTCCTTACCAAAAGGGTTGGTGTTAAAGCTAACAAAAGTTTAAGTTATCAAAAGCATTATGCTAGAAGTGAAGTATGGACAATTATAAAAGGTGAAGGTGAATTTGCTTTAAATGATGAAATTCGTATTGTTAAACCTGGAGATGTTTTAATTATTCCTGTTGAAGCCAAACATGGTATCAAGGCTAATACTGACTTAGAATTCATTGAAGTACAAACTGGTTCACAACTTATTGAAGAAGATATTGTACGCATATTTATGACATGGAAAGAAGTCGAGGTTCATTGTAATTCTCAAATGTTTAATAGTTTTGAATTGGATTAGGTGAATAATTCTTCTAATCTAATTTCAATTGGATAGCACATGCTAAATCCTGAAATGTTCTATAAGTTTATTTTTAATATGTACTATGGATAATCTTATTGTTTAAAGATTGTAGCAATTCTTTCATTGATATATTTTATAATTCATACAGGTGAGAGAATATTTTAATGATAAAAAAACGTGACTTAGGGTGATTATGGTAAAGGGACATGGGGACAGGGCATTTTTCCCGGTTAAAGGTATCCTATAAGTGTAGTGAAATTTCTTTTGCTTCCTATTATTATTTAATAGAATACTTTCACCAAAAGCGTTCTGTAGGGAAAGGTCTCTCTACGGAATTTTTTATTTTTACTAAAAAATTAAAAATTGAAACAGCAGTTTGCTAAATAATATATGGACTTATATAAATGAAAATAGTTAGTTTATCTAGGCTGAGAAGTATTAGAGTTTAATATTTTTCAGTCATTTTTAGTTCAATGAAAATTATAAAGGGGTTTTTTTATGAAGGGAATTATCCTAGCTGGAGGTAGTGGAACACGTCTTTATCCTTTAACGAGAACAATATCAAAACAGTTGTTACCTATTTACGATAAACCAATGATTTATTATCCGTTATCAATACTCATGTTGGCTGGTATTAAGGAAATATTAATCATATCTACTCCACAAGATATTTCAAGGTTTGAAGAGTTATTAGGGGATGGGTCAGAAATAGGGCTTTCATTATCTTACGAAGTACAGCAATCACCAGATGGTCTCGCTCAAGCTTTTATCATTGGTGAAGAATTTATTGGCGATAACAATGTTGCTTTAGTTTTAGGAGACAACATATTCTACGGTCATGGGTTAACAGATCTTTTGCTTAAAGCTGCTAATCGTCAAAATGGTGCTACGGTTTTTGGTTATTATGTAAACGATCCTGAACGATTTGGTGTTGTTGATTTTAATGATGAAGATCGAGCGGTTTCTATTGAAGAAAAACCAGCAAATCCAAAATCGAATTATGCAGTAACAGGGTTGTATTTTTATGATAATCGTGTCGTTGATATTGCTAAAAGTATTAAACCTTCTGCACGAGGAGAGCTTGAAATTACAGATGTCAATAAAGCCTATCTTGAATCAGGAGACCTCCATGTAGAATTACTTGGCCGTGGATTCGCCTGGTTGGATACTGGGACACATGAATCCTTATTGGAAGCTTCGCAGTTTATTGAAACAATTGAAAAACGTCAAACGTTAAAAGTCGCTTGTCTTGAAGAAATTGCTTACAGAATGGGATATATATCAACAGAGCAGTTACTAGAGCTTGCTAAACCATTGAAGAAAAATGAGTATGGGAAGTATCTTTTAAAAATTGCTGATCATCAAAAGTCCCTACAGTCTACTAAATAAGGTGGTTAGATATAAATGAATATTGTTAAAACGAAGTTACCCGGTGTAGTCATTATAGAACCAAAGGTATTTGGTGATCACCGTGGTTTTTTTATGGAAAATTATAATCAAAAAGCGTTTGAAGAAGCAGGGTTAAATTATCATTTTATTCAAGATAATCATTCATTGTCTGAACAGACTGGAACGTTAAGAGGGTTGCATTATCAGTTATCACCAAAGGCTCAGACAAAATTGGTGCGTGTAACACGAGGGGCTGTTTATGATGTTGCCGTCGATATTCGAAAAGGTTCTCCAACATATGGTCAATGGGTTGGTGTTACCTTAAGTGAGGATAATAAGAAGCAATTACTTGTTCCAAAAGGATTTGCCCATGGATTTTGTACATTAGAAGCAAATACAGAAGTGCAATACAAAGTAGATGAGTATTATTCTCCTGAAAATGACCGAAGTATTCTATGGAATGACAATTCTATAGGTATAGAGTGGCCTCTTAATACACCTGTATTATCAGAAAAGGATGAGAAGGCATCTTTATTAAAGGATGCAGAAGTTAATTTTACAGTTGGTGAAGATAAATGAAAGTTTTAGTCACTGGATATGGTGGACAACTTGGTTATGATGTTGTTCAAGAGGGTTCGAATCAGGGGTTAGAGATGATCGGATCAAGAAGACAAAATCTAGATATTACAAATAAAGAGGCAGTAAGTCTTTATGTTGATAAAATAAAACCTGATGCTATTATACATTGTGCTGCATATACTGCGGTTGATAAAGCAGAAGATGAAAAAGAGGTCTGTTGGGATGTAAATGTTGAAGGGACAAAGTATCTAGCAAAAGCAGCAAGAGATGTTAATGCAAAATTTATGTATATAAGCACAGATTACGTTTTTAATGGTAAAGGTGATTCACCATTTAAGGAAGAAGATGAGCTGAGCCCAATTGGTTATTATGGTGAAACAAAATATCAAGGTGAAGAGGTTGTAAAAAATCTAGTGGACAACTGGTTCATTATCCGAATTTCCTGGGTTTTTGGTGTTAATGGGAATAATTTTGTGAAGACCATGCTAAGGTTAGCGGAAACGAAAAATGAATTGAATGTTGTAGGAGATCAGTTTGGTTCTCCAACATATACGTTTGACTTAGCTCCATTGTTAATAGAAATGATACAAACTGATAAATTTGGTATTTATCATGCTTCAAATGAAGGCACATGTAGTTGGGCTGAATTTGCTGAAGAAATCTTTAGACAAGCAAATAAGGATGTAAAGGTTCACTCCATCTCAAGTGAGGAGTACCCTACTCGTGCAGTTCGTCCTAAAAATTCACGACTTTCAAAACAAAAACTAATGGATGAAGGCTTTACGCTATTACCACATTGGCAAGATGCTTTAAGAAGATATATTAACGAATTAACACAAGAGGTGAGATAATGACAAAGAAGAAAGTACTTGTTACTGGCGGTGCGGGATTTATTGGAGGTAACTTCGTACAGTACATGGTTGAGAAGTATCCCAATTATGATATTTATAATCTTGACTTATTAACCTATGCTGGTGATTTAACTAAACATGGTGTTATTGAAGAAGAAGAAAATTATTATTTTATAAAAGCAGATATAGGCGATCGTGAATCAATGATGGAGCTATTTCAGAAAGAAAATTTTGATTTTGTAATTCATTTTGCAGCTGAAAGTCATGTAGATCGTTCAATTACTGACCCAGAAATATTTGTTCGCACGAATGTTCAAGGAACACAAGTTTTATTAGATGCTGCTAAAGAATTTGGTATAACTAAATTTGTTCATGTATCTACCGATGAAGTTTATGGTGAACTGGACTTTGATCCTAACACATTCTTTACAGAAGAAACGCCTCTACAACCTAATAGCCCATACAGTGCAAGTAAAGCATCTTCTGACTTCTTAGTACGTGCCTACCATGAAACATATGAATTACCTGTTAACATAACACGTTGCTCAAATAATTATGGCCCATACCATTTTCCTGAAAAGCTAATTCCGTTAACAATCTCTCGTGTATTAAATGACCAAACAGTACCTGTTTATGGAGATGGGAAGAATATTCGAGATTGGTTGCATGTGTACGATCATTGCGCTGCTATTGATTTAGTTATGCATGAGGGCCTTAGTGGAGAAGTATATAATGTTGGTGGACATAATGAAAAGACCAACTTAGAAGTAGTTAAAACAATAATTGAAACACTAGGAAAGTCAGAAGAGTTAATAGAGTTTGTAACAGATCGTTTAGGTCATGATAAGCGTTATGCGATTGATCCTACTAAATTAGAGAAGCTAGGTTGGGAACCTACATATACTTTTGAGACTGGAATTGCTCAGACTATTCAGTGGTATTTGGATAATAAAGAATGGTGGGAGCGGATTATCAGTGGGGAATATCAGAATTATTTTGAAGTGTACTATAAGGAAATATTAAACTAGGCTGCGCTTAAGTTGAGAGGTGAAATATGGAGATTACTATTGACTCAAATTTTTTTATAATTTTACTTGTGGTAGTTTTCTTATTTTTTAGACCTTTAATATATAAAAAGCTTTTAGATTACAAAAAGTTAAGGACATTCATAAATGAAAATAAAGGAAAATATATCCTTAATTTTGCATTTGGTTCTGTAATGATAGGGCTACCAAGTGCACTGATAATAGTTTATATGTTTTGGGTACTAGGAATTGAAGA
Source organism: Pontibacillus sp. HMF3514 (assembly GCF_009858175.1). Taxonomy (GTDB): domain Bacteria; phylum Bacillota; class Bacilli; order Bacillales; family BH030062; genus Pontibacillus. The sequence continues at coordinate 3,469,696 of NZ_CP047393.1, read as the reverse complement.
AGTAACAATAGAATATCTTCAAAGTTACATACAGAAAATGGCGAGTATCAGTATTACTGCAAGTATTGGATTCGGAGGGATGCTTGTAGCTGTGGTAGCTTTGAGAGATAAAGATCAATTTGCGGAAAATAAAAAAGAATTTATAACATTGGTTAGAGCGATGATATATTTTATTATTACCAATATTATTATTATCTCCTTTTCTTATGTTAAGTTATTAGTTGCAAGTTTTATATTATATGGTATTTATATAATTTCTGTAATTAGCTTGTTGTTATTGTTGAGGAGCTTTTTTAAATTAATAGAGAATGCGCTAATTGTCGATGAGTAAAAAAGTAAGAATGCCTGCACTCAAAGAAATGCAGGCATTCTAATTTATAGCTTGTTTTTTTACAACCCAACCGATATATATTTAGTTTCCAAATACTCCTCAATCCCATGATGACCACCTTCACGACCAAGGCCACTTTGCTTAAACCCACCAAACGGTGCTTGTGGAGTGGATGGAAGTCCATCATTTAAGCCAACAATTCCATACTCTAATTGCTCACTTATCGTAATTCCTTTCGTCATGTTTTCTGTAAAGACGTATGCAGATAGACCATAAATCGAGTCATTGGCTCTATGGATTGCTTCCTCTTCTGATTTGAAGGTTGCGATCGGTACAAGTGGACCGAATGTTTCTTCAGTCATACAGATCATGTCATCTGTTGTATCTCTCACAACTACAGGATCAAAATAGAGCCCATCTTGCTTTTCTCCTTGATAGACTACTTTTGCTCCTTTATCCTCAGCATCTTTTACATGATTTTGTACTTTTGATACGGCTTGATCATCAATTAGTGGACCAATGTTGACGCCATCTTCTAATCCATTTCCTACTTTAAGTTTCCTTACTTCTTCAACTAGTTTCTCTGTAAAAGGTTCTACGATCGATTCATGCACATAAATCCGGTTTGAACAAACACAAGTCTGCCCAGCATTTCGGAATTTTGAGCCCATTACCCCCTCGACTGCTTTATCCAAGTCAGCATCATCCATCAGGATTACAGGTGCATGCCCTCCTAGCTCAAGGGAGACTTTTTTGACTGTATCGGCTGAGCCTTTCATTAATAGCTTGCCAACTTCTGTTGAGCCGGTGAATGTTAACTTGCGAACTCGGGCATCTTCTAGCCAAGCCTCTCCAATAGCTTTTGGATCACCTGTCACTACATTGATCACACCTTTAGGAATCCCTGCTTCTTCAGCAAGTAATGCTAGTTTAATAGCTGTAATCGGTGTTTGTTCCGCTGGCTTGATGACCACCGTACACCCTGTCGCAAGGGCAGGGGCAACTTTTCTAGTGATCATGGCTGCAGGGAAGTTCCAAGGTGTGATCACTGCTACAACGCCGACGGGTTGTTTTTGAACGAAAAGTCGTTTGTTTCGTTGTGTAGCGGGAATTTGTTCGCCGTACACGCGTTTTCCCTCTTCTGCATACCAGGAGATAAATCCGTTAGCGTAGTTGATCTCACCTCGGGATTCCTTTAAAGGTTTTCCTTGTTCGATCGTCATTGTGCGTGCTAGGTCTTCCTTGTGTTCATTGATGAGATCATGCCATTTTCGGATGACCTCACTTCGTTCATAGGCGGAATATTTGGACCAGCTTTTAAACGCTTGGGATGCAGCATCAACGGATTGTTTTGCTTCGTTGGCTCCAGCGTGAGGAACCGTTGCAATAATCTCTCCAGTTGCTGGATTGTTCACTTCTAATGGTGGTAATTCTTTTCCGATATCTTCTCCGTTTATTCTCAAAGCATATGCTTCCATCGTTATCCTCCTTGTAGCTTGTTACGAGATTTTTTGTTTAATCTCTTCTTCTTCAATGTCTTTTGTAAAGATCTGATCGTTTTCTCCAGTAAAGAACTGCTTACCGTACACTAATAGCGTCAGTAGCACACCTACTGCGAATGCCCAAGTTGCTCCTTTTGTTGCTAACACAGCTCCAATGATTCCTGCAATTCCAAGATCACGGTGACTTCGGGATTCTAAAATACCTACACGTACACTTACATAACCCTGGATTAATAACGTAAGGGCAAGGGCAATACCTAGAATAGGTTGAACCAAGCTTACGATCGGCATAAGAATCAGACCTGTATTGGTACCCCAACGGAAGGAGCCTGATCCACCGAATAAGGAGTTCATCGCTTTTTTACCTTCTTTAAAGCGTTCAATCACAACAACCTGCATCGCTGCCCATAGTGGACCAGCCATTGTCACGTCAGGGCCTAGGAAACTCATAATCGAGTTACGTCCACCGAAGATCATGTGAGCACGGTTTTCGTTATAATCAATTTTTTCATCTTTACGTAATTCGTCAGCTTCAGAGATGAGTGCTTTACTTTGTAAAACATCACCAAATAGGACAATGTAAGCTGCTAACACGGTTGGTATAGCTTTAACAAATAGCATGAAGGATGGGAAGCCCACTCCAAATACGGTGTATTCGCTCCAAAGCGTGGCGAAGTCAGGGTTAATTAATCCCCATTCAATTGTTGGCCATGAAGCTTCACCGAATAGGGGAGCAATCACGACAGCTAAAATGATAATTGGAAAGATTCCTAGTTTCCCGATTAATCCCCAAGCTGAGTTTCGAGTTTTGAGTTTGTTAAAGTGTTTGGAAAAGATAATATAAAATGCGATCCCTACTGCAATGGAAATGGACCATGGGAAGCTTTCAAATCGTCCGCCTACTTCAAACACGGATTTAACAGCTGCGATACCAGCTCCTAAAATAATGCCGGATTTAATCGCTGGCGGAACAAACGATACAACTTTTCTTGCGAGCCCCGTAACTCCTAAAAAGATGGAGAAGAGTCCGAGAGTTAACTGGAAGGCGACGAGGGCATGAACCCGGTCAACACCTTCAGGGAACGTGGATACATAAGCCATAATTAACGGAATGGCTGGTGTAATCCAACCTGGCACAACGGGATCCCCAAGTAAGTGGTGGGTTAAGTACAAAATACCGTTTAATAGGACAACAGCTAAGGCAACTTCAAATGGCATACCTAGCAGTTCGGTCATTAATGGGATTGCTGCTAAGTCAACAGCACACATCATAAGTCCTTGCACATAGTCTGGCCATTCAAATTTGTAGTGAATAAAAGGTAGTCTTAATTTGAATGGGCCTAACGGGATGTATGGAGATTCTTCACCATAGTTACGATTTTTCCACATTTCGCATACCTCTTTTCTTATAGTTTTGGCACACTGTTTCTAGTATGCCGATTGATAGATTTGTTCAATTTCGTTCTTTCCTAATTTACGAGGGTTGTTATTGAGCAATCTTTCTATTTTACTCGCATCCTCTGCCATGTCATTTATAGCGCTTTCCGGTATATCAAACGATCTTAAGCCTGTTGGGATATTGACTTCAGTACATAGTCGTTCCATTGCTTTTACAGCTTGATCTGCAGCGTCTGAATCTGAAAGGTGGGAAACCTGTTCTCCAAATGCATTTGCAATGTCTCGGAAACGTTCGACACAAGCAATTTTGTTCCATTCCATCACATAAGGGAGAAGGAGAGCGTTACTGACACCATGAGCGATATTATAGCGGCCACCTAACGGATAAGCGAGTGCGTGTACAGCTCCTACCCCTGCATTACCGAAAGCCATTCCTGCCATTAGGCTTGCGGTTGCCATGTTTTCACGTGCTTCCATATGGTCTGGATTCGAATAGGCCTTTGGTAGATTTTTTGAGATCATTTTGATGGCCTGAATAGCCAATGCATCTGTGATAGGGGAAGCGTGTACCGATATATACGCTTCGATTGCATGAACGAGGGCATCTACGCCACTTGCAGCGGTTACAGATGGTGGCATTGTTAGGGTCATTTCAGGCGCTACAATGGCAACATCGGGTAGTAAGTAATCACTGACGATCCCCTTTTTCAACTGGGCTTCCTTATCAGATAGGATAGAGATGTTGGTTACCTCAGATCCAGTTCCGGCTGTAGTAGGGAGGGTGATGATTGGACAGCCTTTCTGAGGGACAAGGTCTGTTCCAATAAGCTCCGCTAGCTGACCGTTATGGGATGATAAGGCTGATACACTCTTTGCAATATCAATCGCACTTCCACCACCAATGGCAATCAGGCTATCATGGTTACCTTTTGAAAATACTTCGGCGCATTCTTCAACAATTTTTAATTCAGGGTCTGGTTTAACACCTGTAAATGTTTTAAAAGAAAGCCCTTTCAAAAGTGGGGTGACTTGATCGACAACACCAACTTTCTGTAAGATTTCATCGGTTACGATTAACGGGTTGGAGACCTGTAGTCGATTCATTTCTTCCGACAGTTTTTCAGTTGCTCCGTTACCGGTAATAAGTTTATTTGCGATTTTAAAAGTAGAGATAGACATCGTGTTGGACTCCTTTCTCATTTACTCTTATACATGCAAAATTCATGCCAATATGATAAAATTCTGAAAATAACGACAATGGAGCGTTTGAGAATGAAAGCGTTGTCATAAAATGCTCGAAATTTTGAATAGGGAATTAATCAAAAATGGGAAAGTTGATTAATTTTCTAATCAACTTTCCCATTTTTTCATTTTCTGTACGATTGTTGATTGGCTTACTTCTAAAACTTCCGCTACTTTTCTAGTGGTTTTATATTTTCTCATCGCTTTAGTGATCATTTCTCGTTCGACTTGTTCAATTGCTTGATTGAGAGGAATGATTTCATCATCATTCTTTTGAGTAGAATAGTTTTTCTGGAGAAGCTCTTCAGGGAGTTCCTCGCGTGTAATTTGATCGTCTGATGTAATCACCACTAACTGTTCAATTAAGTTCTTTAACTCTCTTATATTACCAGGCCATTCATAGTCATAAAATGCATCAAGAGCATCAAGGGTTATAGTTTTAGAGAATCCATATGCTTCATTATATTCTTGTAAGAAGTGCTGGGTCATCGCATGGATTTCTTTTTTGCGCTCTCGTAACGGAGGAATATGAATGGGCACAACATTTAATCGATAATAGAGATCCTCACGAAATTCTCCTTTATGAACGAGGTTTTTAAGGTTCTTGTGAGAAGCTGCAATAATTCTTACATTAATATGTTTTAGTTTTGATGAGCCTACTGGATAAAAGGCTTGATCTTCAATAACCTTTAATAGTTTTACTTGAAGCTCTAAAGGAAGGTCTCCGATTTCATCTAAGAATAAAGTGCCTTGATCCGCAACCTCTAGCAGTCCTTTTTTGCCTTTGGAAAGAGCACCGGTAAATGCTCCTGGTTCATAGCCGAATAATTCAGCTTCGATTAAATTGGTAGGGAGGGCGCCGCAATTTAGTTCTAGGAAGCTTTTGCTAGAGCGGTTTGATTTCTCGTGAATATGTTTCGCGATCATCGTCTTACCCACACCTGTTTCACCTTGCATGAGAACTTGAGCATCTGTTTTTGCGACACGTTCTATGATGGTAATGAGGTTTTTCATTTTGTCGCTAGCGTAAAAAGGTGATTCTTCGGTTTTGGAGTAAGCTTCTTTTGAACTTTGTCTTAGGTTCTTTAATTCTTGTAGGTCTTCTATTTGGTGCTTGAGTTCTAATAACTCTGTAATGTCTCTTACACTATTAATCACGTACAGGATTTCTTGGTTGTTCGAAAAGATAGGGGTTCCAGAAACAATAATGTTTCGGCCGTTTGCGATCTTCTGCATGAGTGTTACGGGCCTTTTTTCTTTTAGAACATGAAGGGACGCAGATTTTGAAATGTAGCCAGCCTTAATTACATCATCCATATGGTAGCCAATTAGTTGTTCAGCTTTGAGGTCTGTTATACGTTCGTAGGCTTTGTTTACTTTTACGGTTACACCTTCACCATTCGTGATGAACACTCCATCGTGAAGAGAATTGATGATGTCTGTGAAGATGGGGCTGTCTAGTATTTCGCTGTATTGGTGATTCATTGTGCTTTTTGTTTCATTATTCTTTTGCAATTTAGCTTCTAAAATATCTCCTAATGAATTACTGAGGTTTCCGCTATCTATAATGTCGTGCATATCTTCAATGGATAGGGTTCCAACAACATTTCCTTGATCATTTATTATTTCAATCATATCTACATTAGAATCCGAAAATTGTTCAATAGCTTGACTGATTTGAGCATTTTGATGTAATTGCATGGGGTCCCCTCCAATCTTATTTTTATTTTGTTATATTTTATCATATGGACGCTATCATCCCTATGTAGAATAAACTTATAAGGAGGCAAAGGGACTTGTGTATTTGTCATTTTCCTTACCACAATAAAAATATGAGATATTGGTATAATTGTTATTTAAACGAATAGATTAGGGTGGAGTGCCATTATAGGGAGGAGTCTTAGCATGAAGAAGTTGTTAGCAGCTTCATTGATTATGGTTTTTACAATGGGGTTAATGGTGACAGAGGTAGCGGCTAAAAGCACTGTTGTGCCTGGTCATCAGACATATGATGGAGGTATTCCTGATGGTGATGTCACAGGTGTGTACACTGAAGAATCTGAATATGAAGGAGTCGTGTATCATTACAGAGTTCAATATCGAGGTGACTTTGGTGGAGATCCTTATTTAGACAGTGGATGGATGACAAATCATATAACCAACACTGAAACTAAAGAAAAGTTTTTCCTTCTAATTGTTCATGAGTCTGATCCACGTTACACTGGCGAAGGAACGCCTATTTGGGGGAGTTGGGAATATCACCTAAGTGTTAATGGTAATCAATCTGATCCAGTAGAAAATGGTGTTATTGATATAAATAAACCAAATCATCCTAGCAATCGATAAATTTAAAGCACCCTGCTACATACTTAATTGAATATATTTTTTACGTGTAAAGCCTGTGATGACAATGAAGGCATCACAGGCTTGTTAATGTTTAAAATCTACTTTTTTATTTGCTCATCATCACGAAAAATAAGATTTCCTTAATGTTCACAGTGTAGTTTTCTTTAAGTTATTTTCTAACCTTTTTTATGACAAAGATTATTAATAATAAAAAGAGTAACAGAGCTACTATCGGAACAACATATACGAAAAAGACAAATGAAAATACACTATTCGATTTCTCAGTGGTTGTATTAGTTTGCTCAGGACTACTCTCATTTGCATTAATAATTTCATCAGTTGGTAAAACATAGACATTGGAATCCTGGCTCCCCACAACTAAATGGTCATTCATCAGTACAGGACCAGAGGGTGCGAGTTTTCCACCTAATTGTTTCTTTCCTAATAACTCACCATTTTCAACATTGAAAGCATAAACAAGACCTTCTTTATCTGTAAAATAGACAACGCCCTTATCTGCTACTGGTGGTGCCTTATTTATATTACTTTTATAGTTCCATAACTGATCTCCCGTTTTAGCATCATATGCATAAAAGGATTGAGTAATAGGGCTCCCAACAAATACTTTGTCTTCATATATCATCGGTGCACCGGATTTGTTATTAGAAACCATCGGACCAGCACCAAGACTTTTTTTCCAAACCATTTTTCCGGAGTTAATATCCATCGCGTACATAATGTGCTTTGGAATATGGTCAGGCTTTTGATTCATTAGTTCTCCAAATGAAAGTTTAAGCATTTGTTTATAAGCTTGGGTTAAACCACTTCTGTTATATACTTCTCTTACACTTAATACTTTTCGCTCTAATGCTGTTGTTATCACTAAGTTTTCATAGATTGCAGGTGGTACATCATCTAAGCCAGCGTACACATCCTTCAATTCGGTCTGCCATACGATTTCTTGCTTGGATAAATCAACAGCTGTAAATGTATAAGGTCGAGGACTTCCGCCTCCAACGTATAAAATTCCATCCTTAATATTTGGGGAAGACATACTGGCAACGTGCCCTATATCTAACTTCCACTTTTCAGTACCGGTTTTGGGATCAATGGCATAAAGGTGTCTATCCCCTGTGGTGGCATAAACCGTATTATCATAGAAAGCGGGTGTAGGCATAACTTCACCTTTTGTTTCGAATTTCCATAATATCTCACCAGTACTTGGATCAAGACTTAAAAGCCCGCTCTTTTTTGTCCCCCTTGTCCCATCTTCATGAAAAAATCGGTTCCCGTATCCTACAAATAATTGGTTATTCATATAGATGAGTTCAGAATGAATCCAATTCGGTGCTTTTGCTTGCCAATTCATTTCTTTATTAATCAAATCATAAGAGTAAATGTCTCCCGTATTATGATTTCCTATGTACACATTATTTCCAACAATAACTGGTGTCGAACGAATTTGATCATTTGTATTAATAGTGTTTTCTAAAATTGAGTTGAAATCACTGTGGTAAACTGGATTGTTTTCAGGATTTAATCTGTATTGACTCCACTCTGAAGGACCGAAATCTTCAGCAGAGACAGGAATAGCGTTACTTATAGTGCATAATACTATGATGCTTAATAAGGGAATGAGCTTGTATATTCTACTCTTCATGGGTTATCTCTCCTATCCGGGGTACACTAGGGACAGGTCAATCATCCCTAAGAGTCCAGAAATATTTACGTTTGCCGAAGCGTTGCAATATGTTTATTATTCCCGATTATAGTTATGGATAACTGAAAACTATAGATAAAAGTAATTTCTTAATCATGAAGTCTTAATCACATTCTCTACCCTCATTGTCGAATAAGAAGTTTGGTGGGAAGGTTTATTGTTTTGAGCATCAGAAAGAGGTTAAGTGAACATCGTGGAGGTTCTTCTGTTTGTGAAATGTTACATAACCCTTTCTTTTGTTTTAATGCTATGATATACTAATAGTTAACTAATTGTTGTTCGGAATAATAACCTAAGAAGTTGGAACATCTTAAGAAATTGTTAGAGCAAGAATGGTAATACTTGTGCAAAATGCACATGGAGGAATTTTAATGAGTAACGGTACAGTAAAATGGTTTAACGCAGACAAAGGTTTTGGATTTATTGAAGTAGAAGGTGGAGACGATGTATTTGTTCACTTCTCTGCAATTAATGAAGAAGGCTTCAAATCATTAGATGAAGGTCAAGCTGTCTCTTTTGAAATTGAGCAAGGTAATCGTGGACCTCAAGCAGCTAATGTAATTAAAAAATAAATCATAAAAAAGAGCTCTTCCCTATAGGGAAGAGCTTTTTTTGTGAGAGGGCACTAGGCACAGATCCATCGGGTCTTCGAGAAAAATATATTAAAGTTGGCCTGCTCCCCGATGCGGTAATCTTCTAAAGCGTTGGGGGCAGGCCATTTTTCGGAAGGGGAAGCGACAGTAAACCTGTCCCAACGTCCTGGTCTCGACAAAAAGTGACACACCCCTATATAGGTCTTTTGGTATGATTAAAAAGATTTATGAAATGGGTGAGGAGTGGATGGGTTGAAAAGTTTTTGGCTGCTTTCAGGAGTTATGATCGTCTTTATCAGCTTTTTTACTGAGCAACATATTATTGCAAAAACTAGTTCTGAATTCCTGAAGACCACCAAACGAACAGCGATATATGACGAAATAGCAGGTGAGTGGAGGAAAGTAGGGAGTTTAGAGAAGGGTCAAATGTTTAAAGTTGAGGAAGAGAGCGATGATTATTATCATATTCGTTTCTCGCATGGATTAGGTCAGGTACATAAACAAGATGCCGTAATTGTGGAGGATTTAGGTTTTACCAATTTAGAAGAAAAACACGATTTGAGCCAAATGATTATAACCAGAGAACCTGTAACGGTATATGATAACGCTACAGGTACATTGATTCCTTTTGCGAAGATAAACCACAATATGCGGTATGCTGTCATCCAGAGCTATGGCGAGAACTGGTGGAAGATCGCGATTGGTGGTCGTATCGGATATATCTATAAACCTGCGACTGAAGTGGATACAGGGGTTCCAGTATTAATGTATCATCATATTTTAAAAGATAACGAGAATAAGAATTATCGAGACATCTCCACTACCATTTCATTAGATTTCTTCAATGAAAATATGAAATATTTAGCTGACCATAGATATAAAGTTATAACGCTTCAAGAACTTGAAGGGTATTTATTAAGAAAAGAAAACCTTACAGGAAAAGTTGTGGCGATTACATTTGATGATGGATTAAAAACGAACTATTTATATGCTTATCCATTATTAAAAAAGTATGGGTTTAAAGCAACGGAGTTTACGATTACGAACAGGACTAGAAAAGATCCTACACCATTTAATCCTGATACGCTTCAATTTATTAGTTTTACAGAAATAGAAGAGATGAATGTTTCAGAGATATTTCGTTTTCAAGCTCATACACATGGACTCCATAGCCGTGATGTAAACTATAATCCTTTACTGATTGTGAAATCTTATGAAGAGGTTATGCATGATTTGCGAGTGAATCAAGAACTGTTAGCTCCATATGGAGACGTGAATTACTTTGCGTATCCATTTGGTCAGTATGATGAAGAAGCCTTACAAGCACTAAAGGATAGTGGGTTCCGCATGGCATTTACAACAAAACCAGGGAAGGTACAAATAGGAGATTCTTTACTAGAACTTAAACGACAAGGTATTGGACCGTGGCATGATTTACAAGATTTTGATAAGAAGATCAGTAATTAGAATTTAAGTGCCTGACCCCCGCTGCGGTGATGCTTTAGAGCGGTGGGGGTCAGGCACTCTTTTAGGCACTCTTTTATCCCTTCATATAAAACGCACAATAGGCCGTTCTTTGAATCTGTTTTTCTAAGGTATGTAATGAAACGGGAACGGTAATGTAGTTGTTATTTTTAAAAATAACTTTAGTTTCCGTGGAATTGATTTTTTCAAGTTTCTTGATGTGGCGAGGAAATAGCCAGATACAATCCTCAGCATAGGGTGATAGAGTAGGGCACGTATAGATTCCTTCTTCTGAGTGGATGAGGATCGGTGTTTTCTTCTCATAGCCCAGTACTAATGCGGTTGCTCTTCGGAGACCTTCGTATGTACATAAATATGTTTTACATAAACTCTGAATGAGTTCTAGTGGTATCTCTTTTACTAGAATCTCCCCCTCAATCTCATCCATAATTCTAGCTCCATAATACTCATCCTTCATTCGTGCAATCGCCATTGTTGTTGGACCTAGAGTGATTTGGTTCTGATCAGGACTACTCTTTAATTCTGTCACAATTCTTCTCTCCCTTAATTTTTGGTATATGGTAATGTATTGCTACATCTGAGCCTCCTTTCTGCATATATCCGTTTCAATCATAGAAATGGCGATTGTCAGAGCGGTATAAATGATCTATCTCGATTGAAAGGTAGAAAAAGGTTAATCTACACAATATGTAAGTTATCTCCTTTTTCTTGATATTATTGTAAATAGTTCAAAAGACCTTTTCAATCATAAATTTACAGGAAAGCCCCCTTTTCCCTAGGGTTGGACAAGAGTCGATTGGATGTGACAAAACTTCTGTAATTTTGATAATCAAAATCGACATGAATCGAAGGTGTTTGTCATAAATAAATTCATAGTATATGTAACGTTGAATATAGGGTATATGACATTTTACCTACTCAAACGTTACGTTCTGAACTCCAAACGTTATGTTTACCCAGGTGAAACGTAAATAAGGTTTCGATACGATCAACCTACCGCGGAAAAACTGAAGAGCGCGCTTTTCGAATTGAGGCCGTTTGTGGTAGAAGAGTCGTTAGCATTTGAACAGTTATTAGGAGAATATAAACCTATGATTCACAACCTTATTAATCGTTTAGGTATTATGGATCCTCACAAGGAGTTTTACCAGGAGGGTGTCCTCGCTCTTTGGGAAGTGAGCCAGACTTATGACGAAAAGAAAGGGAAGAGATCTACCTTTACGTATTTTATTATTCGAAATCGATTGATTAGCTTAATTCGGAAAAAGAACCATAAGCAGGAACAAATCGAAGAGATTATGGTGAAAAGTTCAAACGAAGCTACGATAGGTCCGCATGAGTTTGAATGGGATCCGTATTTGTATCGGGAGATCGTTTGTAAGTTGAGCGAGAATCAACGAAAGTGGTTTGATGGATTTGTGATTGAGGATTTATCCATTAAAGAGATAGCTCTACGTGAACAGGTGTCAGTGGATGCTGTGAAGAATTGGGGGAGGTTGGCCAAGCGGAAGTTGATGAAGGAGCCAGTTGTGTTGTCTTATCTCGACATATAGGAAGTGCCTAGGAAGTGCCTGACCCCCACTGCTTTAAAGCGGTAGGGGTCAGGCACCAAGTATTTACTCATTATTCTTAAAAACCTCCGCCGCTATTCCCATTGCTTGGACAGCTTTAGGGAAACCGACGTATCCTGAACAGTGTATGATGACTTCCATGATTTCTTCTTTTGACAGTCCAACGTTCAGGGCAGCCTCTAGGTGAACTTTTAGTTGTTCAAAGGCTCCTTGAGTAATGAGTGTTGTTAGAGTCACGATTTCCCTTTGTGATAGGGAGAGCGCCTCTCTTGAGTAGAGGTCTCCAAAGCCAAATGAAACGATCATCTCCCAAAAATCCGGTGATATTTTCTTCATTTCATGCATGCCTTTACGGACCTCTGAGGAAAACAATTCTTCCATTGCTTGAATGCCGGCTTCGTATCGCTTCTTATCTTCCAAGTTACTGCCTCCCCATGGTAGGTGGAATTTCATCTTCATCTACTAATACTTCCACGACGATAGGTTTCTTCGTTTCTTCCAACCTTTGTAGTGCTCCTTTTATAATATCGGTTAAATCAGACGAATGTTGACAGGTATAGGCTTCTAATCCCATAGATTCGGCAAAACGGGCTGCATCAAGTGGTGTTTCGTATATTCCACCTATAGATGTACCAATCATTTTTCTCATTCCTTTTTCAACCATGTCGAGACGACCATTATTTAAGACAATAAAAAGTACCGGGGAGTCATAATTGTAAGCAGTAGAAACTTCTGTGCCGTGCATGAACATGCATCCATCGCCAACTAAGCAGACAATCGGTTTCTCTGGAGCGGCTAGCTTAGCTCCTATTGCATAGCCAATCCCATTTCCCATTGCGCCAAATATATCATCAAAGAAATAGGTGCCTGGTTTGTATATATCAAAGTACCGAATGCCGTAGAAGGAGTGACTACCATCATCACCGAAAACAACGGCGTCATCTGGCAGCGCATTACGCATCGCTTGTAATGCTGAAGCGGCCGACATTCGCTCACCCGGCATGTTTTCATTGATGATATTCATTTCGATCGGTTCTAAAAAGGCTTCGCTGTTCGTTTCAGGGATGTCTGTTAAGATTGTGGTGAGGTTGGACTTAATATCTCCGAGAACTGGTGTAGTGGGAACTTGTATCGCTTTTTGAATAAAAGTTGAATCATAATCAAAATGAATGAGGTGCTCTGGATACATTTCTTGAGAAAAGCCAGGAAGGGACATGTCACTTAATCGTGTTCCGATGACAATTAAAAGGTCCACTCCTTGTTCAAGGTATCCCCTTGCCTCAACGGTGCCTCCTAACCCAAATGCACCTAGTGAAAGTGTGTGATTCGATATAAACGTTCCTTTTCCTCCGGGCGTCGTGATGACTGGAATGTTCCAATGTTCTGCAAGTTGCTGTACCTCATTGTATGCCTTGCTAGAATGAACGCCTTTTCCCAGGAATAATAGGGGACGTTTAGCTCCATTTAATTTTTCAATGACTTCATCAGTAGCTGGTGAAATCATTTGATGAGGTTCAGGTAAGTCCATGTGGAAAGGCTCAATCTCTTCAAGTAAGATATCGAACGGTATCGATAAGTGAACAGGTCCTTTTACGCCAGAGAGCGCTTTCTCAAGGGCATGCTTTAAAAAGGGTTCTAGCATGTCACCACGTTCAACACGGGCGCTAAATTTGGTGACGGATTTAAACATTTCCACCAAGTCTGTCCCGAACATAGTGGAGTCTTGTCCTAATGCTTGTCCAGTATTTTTTAATGATGGATGCCCGGTAATAATTAAAAGAGGGGCATGGAAAGCTTTCGCCTGACCAGCTGCGGTAAGAAGGTTCGTTCCACCAGGTCCGGATGTTCCCACCGTAACCCCTATTTTTTCATTCATCATGGCATAGCCTGCAGCTTCAAATCCTGCTGCTGCTTCATGTTTGCTTAAAACAAATTCCATATCATAGTTCAATAGTTCAAAAAGGATGGGAGAAATCGCTTTTCCGGGTATTCCGAAAATATGCTCAAGCCCCCATGATTTAAAATTCTCTACTAACACGGATGCTGTCGTTTTCATGTCGGTAGTTGTATCCATGTTTCCTTTCATCCTCTCTGCTCATTAGTTGTTCTGCCATGCGAAATACTTTTGCTCGACCTCTTGAGCAGGCAGTGCTTTACTGAAGAAATAACCTTGTGTTACATCGCAAAGGTAATCTTTTAGGAATTCTAACTGTTCAGCTGTTTCCACGCCTTCAGCAATCACTTGCATATTTAAGTTGTGAGCTAATGTAATAATGGCTTTTACAATGACGGCATCGTTATGGTCGTTCATAATCTCATTTACAAAGGATTTATCGATCTTAATATAATCAATTGGGAAGTCCTTGAGGTAATTGAGAGAACTATAGCCTGTGCCAAAGTCATCAATAGAGATGCATATTCCTAATGCTTTTAATTGTTCTAAAACGGAAAGGGAGTATTCATATTCCATCGCCATATATTCTGTAATTTCTACAACGAGATATTGAGGGTCTAATTCTGTGCGATATAGGACATGTTCAATATATTTGACCAAGTCTTTCGTAAGAAATTGCTGAGTTGATAGATTGACCGCAATTTTTACAGGTTTCATCCCAGCATCCTGCCATTTTTTATTTTGAGAACATGCTTCACGGATGACCCATTCCCCAATTTGAGTAATGAGTCCATTTTTTTCTGCTAGTTTAATAAATTTCAATGGCGAAAGAAGTCCAAGTGTAGGGTGTTGCCAACGTATTAGTGCTTCAAAGCCGACTAGTTCTCCAGTTACATTATTGAACTGTGGTTGATAATGAAGGGCGAATTCTTCTTGATCTAGGGCTTTTCTTAAATCAGCCTCTAGACTATATTCCTCCATCATATCCTCTAACAATTCGGAAGTGTATACGACATAGCGGTTTTTCCCTTCGGATTTTGCTTGATACATCGCATTATCCGCATATATCATTAAGTCTTCCATTGTTATAGGAGAGTCAGGATAAATGGCTACTCCAATACTGGCTGTGGTATGTAATTCATTTACACCTACATGAAAAGGCTCGTGAAAGAGGTCCAGGACTTTCTCTGCTTTTTCAGTTACATAGCTTTCATCTTCAAAATCTTTCAGAAGGAAAATGAACTCATCTCCACCCATACGTGCAAGTACATCCTTTTCTCCAAGGCAGCTATAGAGGCGTTTACTTACCTCATTAAGGAACTGATCGCCATTAGAATGACCAAAGTTATCATTAATAATTTTGAATCGATCTAAGTCGATGAATAAAAGAGCTAAACTACGGTCTTCTCCCTTATTAATATCGTGAATGATGGTTTTCATTTCATTTTTTATATATCGTCTGTTTGGTAAATCAGTTAAGTCATCATGATAAGCTAAATAGTTGAATTTTTCCTGAAGTGAGTAGCGTTCTGATATATCTCGAAACTGACCGAAGGCGCCAATCATTTTTTTGTCTTCATATATGGGTTGAGCATCAAACAGACAGACTACTTCATTTCCATCGTCTTTTGTAAAATGAAGCTCTTCGTTTTTAAATATTTTCTCGTGTTCGAGTACATCTTTAAAATACCGGCCTGTAAGAGGGGAGTTTTTAATGTTTCGTCCCACTACAGATTCTCTAGAGTTATTCGAGATTTCTTCCGCGAAATCGTTAAATTCAGTGGTGATCCCTTGTTCATCCGTGATAACAATGCCGTTACTTGTTCGACTTAGCATAATTTGATTCATGATATTAAGCTGACGGTTTTGTTTTCTTAGTAATAATTCTCTTTCTATGGAATCAACTGCTTGGGTTAGCATCGTTAAGAAAAGTGGGTTTTGGAATTGTTTAGGCATCATGATACACACGCTGCCTAAGAGATTATTGTCATCTGTGTAGTGAAAAGCAGTACCATAACACGCAATCTCATGTAAAAAAGTATGGTAATGTTGTTCACCTATAATACTGATCGGATGATTTTGTTGTAAGGCGAGACTAACCACATTCGTTCCTGTATCCTCCAAAGTGAACCGGCTGCCGGGTATAATTCCAAACTGTTCAATAGTCGTTTTGATCGTTTCGTCCCCTTCGATATCAAGGAGATAACCCCTAGCATCAGAAACAACAACGAGGATTGGAGTTCCTTTTAAAGAATCTAGCAATTTATTAGAGAAAAAGCTGACAACGGATAGGATTTCACTATAGGATCTTCTTTTTTGATCTAACTCTATGTTGCTTAAAAACTGTTTTGGACGGGAGATCTCATTTGGATCCATTCCCATTTCCCTACACATTTTATTGGATTCTTTGATGTACTGAGGTTCCATATTTGCATTCCCCCTCCTGAAGTCCTAGAAATCGACCTTTAATAGTTTAATATAAATGAAAGTGGTTAAATGTGTCAATTTTGTCTTATGGAGTTATATACTTCCATTCTACATAATAATTATAGAAAGGGTAGGGGGTTTTATGAATTTTGATAAGTTAATATGTCATTTTAAAAAACAGCAAAGGTTACTTAATGAAATATACAATTTTAGATGACTTCAAAACTATTACAGGAGATATAGATTCAAGGATTGGGAGCATATTGAACAAACGTTTGATCAACTTTTACGACGCAAAAAAAGACAGGTGGTTACCTGTCTTTTTTCATGTCTTTGAGGTATTAAGCGAATATGTAGTTACGTTAGATATATTTTCAATTAAATGTATGTTTATTGAAACAGTGGCTTTCTAGGCTTGTTTCCTACCTTCATCCAAAAGGTATTTTCATGGGTTTCTCTGAATACTCTTATGCGAAAGATCTTGAGAGGAGTCCAAACTTCTTTGAATGCATAATAAGGCAAAAGAATCCCTCCGAATCATTTTTAATAATTATATTTGTTAATTGTTAAAAAATGTATCAGAGGATGTCGACTAAATTAAAAACTTTTCGACAAGAGATTTTGTATATACCTTTCCAATATAAATACTACAATATTTGGTAATTTTGTAGTATTATAGTTATCAATGATTTGTGTTTGTGAAGAGGTGTCTTTATGGAAGAAGATAAGCAGCAGTTGATGAGTTTGATGGAAGACCTGATTAAACGTAATGAGCAGATGGATATATGTACAACGGAAGAGGTTTTGGAAGAGTTAATTCAATGTTTAATGATTAGAGGATAAACGAAAAAAACAAACCTGAATTGGTTTGTTTTTTAATTTTACTAGCAAT
This sequence comes from Pontibacillus sp. HMF3514, assembly GCF_009858175.1. Taxonomy (GTDB): domain Bacteria; phylum Bacillota; class Bacilli; order Bacillales; family BH030062; genus Pontibacillus. Next base: position 3,452,295 of record NZ_CP047393.1, on the reverse strand, counting down.
GTTTTTTGATAATTAATTTTCGTTATTTCTTTTATATTAAATAGATTTCCATTCGTATATATAGTAAAATCGATTCATAAACAAAATTCGTTACATAGGAGAGTTTTATGATAAAAAAGGTAAATATAGGTTTGTTGTTACTTTTCTTGGTGTTAGCAAGTCATGTTTCAGCAGAGTCTAATTGGGACCAAACTGGAGTACCTGCTAATAAAGAATGGAATGTTCAATTTAATACTATGATCTCATCTGGTTCAGTTAATAATGAAACAGTTTATGTAACAAATGAAGATGGTAAGAAACTAAGTTCAATACAATTGGAAACCAAATTCGATAAAGTGATAGTATCCAATAATAAAGCTTATGAACTTGGTAAAACCTATCAACTACATATCACAAAAGGTGTTCAATCTATTTGGGGTAAGTTTATATCAAAAGAAGTGGTAATGGAGTTTGTTGTTCAAGAAAATGCTCCAACTTCAGGTGCATCTGGATCATCCTCGAAAGATAATCAGGATGAAGAGTTAAGTGAGATCATCAATAAATATGAAGTGAAATTCACTAATCTTGAAGACAAGACTGAAGACCAGTTTAATCAGTTAGTGGAGCAGGCTAAAGACGATATTGCAAGTGGAGCTACTTTTGATGAATTGGAATCAAAGTATCTGCAAGAATTTGAAGAGTTAGAAGTGATTACAGATGAAACTTTTAACTATATTTATACTAATCTTGTAAACGAATTAAAAGACAATGGCTATAGCTCGAGTTATGCAGAGCGTTTTAAGAATGAATATGAAGAAAGTAAGCAAGATATAAAAAATGATTATATTTAGCCTTCAACTTGAAAGAGCAGACCTATGTACGGTCTGCTCTTTTCTTTGATCAGTTAGTCCTTAAAATTTATCTAGTACTTTCGACAACATCCGGCTTTCTCGTTCATCTTTCTTTTGATTATAATATGCTTTTACATCAGAAGCTTCATCTTTACTGTATCCATTTTCAACAAGGTCTTGTTGTAGTGAGGTGTACAAGCGTTCAAATGTAGCATCTGTTTTTGCTTCAAGTTCTTTAGCCGCTGATTTATATTTTTTGTAAAAGTACCCGTAGGAAACTTTCTCTCCATTCTCTTTCTTCTTTTTATATTCACTATAAGCATAAGCCACGAGGTTATTTAGTTTAGCTAACGCTTGGTCTTGTAGTGCTTGGAAAGTAGGTCTGTATCGGTTCTTAATGTCTTCAGCTGTTACATGATCTTGTTGAGTTTTTTCGGACTCTTCTTCAGAATTTGTACTTTCATCTGGTGAGTTATTTACTGTTTGGTCATCATTGTCATTTTCCTTGGTTAATTCATTTTTGTTACTTGTTTGGTTCTTTGTTTCTTTATTATTGTCTTTCGTTTGAGTTTTCGAGTTCGTTGATTTTGAATTATCATTCTCTGTATCTCTCTGCTCTTTATTCCTTGTTGATGTTTCCTTATTGTTGCCCTGTGAGTTTTGATTTTTAGTAGATTCATTTTTACTTTGATTTACGTTTTTATCAGTACTTTCATTTTTATCTAATAGATCACCTTCTAAAGTATCGGGCAATTCCACTTCAAAATCAGTATCTACGATATTATCAACGTTTTCATCAGCCGTCTCATATTCTTTAATAAAAAATGTGTATGTAAACCAACTAGTTCCGATTAAAAGTAATATAACTAGGGATATTAAACTATATTTAAGCCACTTCTTCAAAAGTATCACCTTTCCAACCAGTAACATTTTTCTTCTCTATGATTATATCATCAAAACTAAATGTAAAAAATCACTTATTAAACATAATATTCCAATAAACTAATTGATGTTTCCTGTTTTTTCATTTACTATGAACATATATATCTATGGCAACTAGGATCTTATACATAGTTTAGTTCGTGAATGACAATACTTTTAGATCATTTGAGAGGTGAATGTGATAATGAACAGAAAATCTCCAAAAGTTAAGTTACAGGGCGTACTTGCTACATCATTAGCTGCTTCTGTTGTGGTTAGTATTCCTGCTGATACTGTTACAGCAGCGGAGACTTACACTGTAGAAGAATTAGTGAATCGTTTAGATGGGGTCTATGATCAATTAACTGAAGAAGATCGACAGGCTCTTCGTGATGCTAGGAATGCTTTTGTTAATGCATCTGATCAGACCTGGAGTAATATTGAACAAGAAATTACTGATAACCCATTAGATGAATCAGAATTTAAAAACTTTACAACAGATTTGTCGGAGATTATCTATGCGGATAATACAAGTCAATTAAGAACTGAGATTCAAGATTTTTTAGATAGTTATAGTGAATCTTGGTATAATTCAAATTTTGGTGTATCAGTTACATCAGAAGAAATGTTAAATCTTATCGCTACTGTAGAAACCCAAGCATTAAATTTACTAGATAATGAGTTATATAAGTCTATGCTAGAAATGGTTTATGCAACTGAAGAAGAGCTTTCAGATCAAACGATGCATGATTTAATGAACGTAGCTTATACAAAAGCGCAAAACACTTTAGAAGATCCAGACTTTAAGTATAATGAAGCTTATAAAAAGGTTAGTCAGAATGTCTCCCTTGATAAAGATGGTTTAATTGGTGTGTTAATTGGTCTGAAAAATAACACTGATATAAATAACTCTACTATTGTAGAAGGGCAAAAGGCTCTTATTCGTGCTGCTCTAAAAGAAGTAGATAATACAGCTCCTAGTAAACCAACAGTAAATAGTGTTGATAGTAATGATACTGCTATTTCTGGTGCAGCTGAAAAGAATTCAAAAGTAGTTATTACAAACCAAGGTACCGGTGCAGTTGTTGCTACTACATATGCAAATTCTAGTGATGAGTTTACTGTTACAATATCACCTCAATCAGCAAACACAGTTTTGGAAGTAAAAGCTATTGATGCTGCTGGTAATGAAAGTGCAGTAGAAACGGTAACAGTAACTCAAGCTTCAACAGGTGGAAGTAACAATGGTGGTAACACAGGCGGTGGCACACCATCTGGTGACGACAATGATACCCCTGATGAAGAAGAAACCGGTGATACTGGTGAAGACACCAACCAAGAAGATGATGTCGACCTAGACGTAGACCCAGCTGATGGTGAAGTATTAGTAGACAACGAAGCTGTTACGGTTACAAAAGAAGAAAACGAAGAAGGAAAAACGGTTGTTAAGGTTGATTTAAATGCTGAAGAGATTGCTAAAGGCCTTGCAGACAAAACGCCTGAACAAGTTAAGAGTATCCGAATTCAAGTCAATAAAGACAGTGCAGAGGACGTAGCTGAAGTAGCTATCCCATCTGGAGCGCTTAACGCTGTAAAAGGTAAAAATGCTGATGCTATTGTTGAAGTAGCAACAGAAGGTGCTTCTTACAAACTTCCAGTAAATGAAGTGAATACTGATGAACTTGCTAAAGAGTTTTCTGATCAACTTAAAGAAGTGTTGGGTGAAGATGCTGAAGAACTTACTTCAGATGATGTAGAAATCTCTATCCAAGTAAATGAGGTAGCAGTGGAAGAAGTAGCAGAGAATGTGACTCAAAATAACCTTAAACCTGTTTCAAAAGTCATTGAATTTAAAGTAGAAGCTCGTACGAAAGATGGTAGCCAGAAGAAGGAAATCAAACGCTTCAAAAAGTATGTTGAGCGTGAAATAGAAGGCGAACAAGAATTTGATATGACTCATTCAACTGCGGTTCGTCTAAACGAAGATGGTACTTTTACAGCTGTTCCAACTTTATTTGATGGTACTACAGCTACGGTTAAGAGTATGACCAATAGTAAATATACGATCGTAGAAAACAATAAAACTTTCTCTGATATTGAAGATACATGGAACAAAGAAACGATTGAAAAACTAGCTTCTAAATACATCATTCAAGGTAAGCTTGATGGTACTTATGCTCCGAAAGATTACATTAAGCGTTCTGAGTTCACAACGCTTATCTCTCGTGCGCTAGGCCTTGTTGATGAAGACGTAGACTTTGAAGGCATGTTCCCAGATGTTAAAGAAGGTAAATGGTATGCCAACCATGTTGAAGCTGCTGTTGATGCTGGAATCATTCAGGGACGTGAAGACGGCACATTTGATCCAGATAGCTATGTGACTCGTAATGAGACTGCAGCTATGATTAGACGTGCTATGGATTTTGTAACGTATGACAAGTCCGAGTTAAACCAAGATAAAGAAGTTACAAAATACGAGGACTACGATCAAATTGCTAAGTGGGCACGTGATAATGTAGAAGTTCTTCTGCAAGCCGAAATCATGAGTGGCCGTGGCAACGGAAACTTCGATCCATACGGCGATATAAACCGTGCTGAAATGGCGAAAGTACTTGATGAGTTCTTGAGCTTCGTTAAGATGATTAATGGTTAATGTATAGTCTATAATTCTATTGATCCCGTATCACTATAGTGGTACGGGTTTTTTTATGCTCGCATTTAGAACTGTAGAGTTTTTTGGGTTCTTTTTTTATGAGTTTAAGCCTTGATAAAGATGAAGTAGTATTCGACAAAAATTGGGTAGTGACAGGCACTAAACCAAGATAAAATCACAACTGTTCAATTTTGCAAAGTTTGAGTTTACAAAACTTACACATTGAAACCCCTTTCATATAAGAGTACAAGGCTATACAATGTGGTTACGCAATGATCATTGATGAATATTTTTGCAAACTTCATCATCCGGAGATGGAGGTTGATTAAGATTTTAGACCAAAGAAGAACGCATATTTTATATCAAATTCAAAGCTCTCAAGTCCCAGTCTCAGAACAATGGTTGCAGGATAAAATGGGGGTTTCTTCACGGACGATCTACTATGATGTTCGACACATCAACGAATGGTTAGAAAGTGAAGGAATGGATCCTATTCAACGCAAAAGAGGGGAAGGTTTTTATCTCCCTGATCAATCTAGGGAAGGCATAAAAGGTAAAGTCAATTGGACACATCATTGGCAATATCAATTATCCCAGGATGAAAGAGTTCTATTAATTTCCTTGTATGCCTTAACCAATATTGAACCGATCACGATGCAGTGGTTGTTAGAGAAAATGCAATTTAGTAGAGGAACCATTGTGAAGGATTTAAAACATGTAGATGAATACATGAAGTCCTATGACTTAAGGGTTCTCTATGAAAGAGGTAAGGGTTACAAGGTTAAAGGATTAGAACTGAAAAAAAGAAAGCTCTTGTCTTATTTCATTCAAACGATTCAAACGAAAGAAAAGTGGTCGCATTTATGGGATGAGGTGTATTCCATCTTTTCAAATCATTTGGAAAGAAATGATGCTTCTCACATTATAAAGGGTTTAGTCCATGAATCTGAACAATTTCTAGGCGTAACGTTTACAGATGAAATGCTAGAGTATTTAACCATTCAGCTTCACATTATGCTAATCAGAGCCAATCAAAATTTGGAGATCGATTCTGATGAGTTCGATGTCTTAGTCAATACGAAGGCCTATCAGTCAGCAAGGTTGTTAGAAAAGCAATTAGAAGAAGAGTTTGCTCTTAAATTTTCTGATGAAGAAGTTGCCTATTTAACGACACAAATCCTTGGCTCAAAAGTAGAGTATGATAATTTTTCAGCTACTTCTGAAGCGGAGCGAAAACAGTTACACGACATCGTTAAACGCATTATTGATGAATTTCAAATTTACTCATGCGTCTTGTTTGAAGATCGAGAACAACTAGAGAATAACTTGCTTACTCATATGAAGCCTATGTATTACCGACTGAAATACGGTGTTTCGATGAACAGTGATATCTCTGAATATATTCAGGAGCAATATCACGATGTTTATGAATTAACCCGAAAATCCCTAGTACCCTTAGAAGAATTATTAGGCTTTAAGGTTCCTGAAAATGAACTCGCCTATATTGCAATGCACTTTGGTGGATGGTTGAGAAAGCAAAATAAGACTCTTAATCCAAAGTTTAAAGCCATTATTGTTTGTGAGAATGGGATCGGAACATCGAATATGTTGAAAGCTCAGTTGGAAGCCATGCTTAACGATGTAGATATTGTGAAAGCGATGTCTTTCCGTGAGTATAGAGAAACAGATATAAATGTGGATATTATTTTTGCAACGAATTACTTGAAACCAAAAGACATTCCAGTGGTTCACGTGCCCGTACTCTTGTCTGATTCTGATAAGCAATATGTCATGAATCAAATTAGTCAACATCTATCAACTGAAGAAAAGAGCTTGAATGAAGTGGAGCAAATGCTACAAGTGATCGACCAGTATGCCACCGTTCATGATAGGGACGCATTAAAACAAGAGCTGGAGCATTATCAAACCAATCAAAATCATACAGAAAAGGAGCCTTACACCCCTATGCTGGATGAACTGTTAACCTCAGAAACGATCCTGTTTAGAGATTCCATCAATAGTTGGGAAGAAGCGATTCGAACAGCTTCTCAACCTTTACTCGAACAAGGAAAAATTCAAGAAAATTATATTGAAGCCATGATCAACAATGTTCATGAGCTTGGCCCGTATATTGTCATCGCACCTCAAATTGCGATACCACATGCAAGACCAGAAGAAGGTGTGGAGCAATTGGGAATGAGTTTACTTCGTGTAAACGAACCAGTGGCTTTTTCCGAAGAAGAAAAGCATAACGCAAATTTAGTGATTGTCTTAGCTGCCATTGATAATGAGACACATTTAAAGGCACTATCTCAATTAACTACTATGTTGTCTGAAGAAGATAACATTGGGAAGCTGATTAAAGCTCAAGATTCAGATGAAGTATTAGCGTTAATTAATTCATATTCAACTATTTAATGGAGGGAATTACAATGAAAAAAGTTTTAGTAGTATGCGGAAACGGATTAGGAAGCAGCATGATTGTGGAGATGAATGTAAATAGCATTTTGAAGGATATGGGTGTAGAAGCGGAAGTATCTCATACAGATTTAACTTCAGCTAAAACAGAACAAGCGGACTTATACCTTGGTTCTGGAGATATTGTGGGTAACCTTGAGGATGGTAAGAAGAACATCGTAAGTCTAAACAACTTAATGGATAAAAAAGAACTTCGTGAAGCACTAGAGAACAACTTATAAGAGATTACAAACTTAGAGTGAGGGAGGAAAAAGAGACATGGTAGATTTAATAATGAAAGATATATTAGGGACTCCAGCAATATTAGTGGGATTATTTGCCTTGCTGGGACTGGTAGCTCAACGTAAAAACATCGCGGATACAATATCTGGAACGTTAAAGACTGTGATGGGATTTGTGATCTTGGGGGCTGGAGCTAATGTATTGGTGCAATCACTAGGGAAGTTTAGTGATATGTTTGATAAAGCCTTCAGTGTAGATGGCGTTATACCAAATAATGAGGCGATCGTGGCTCTCGCTCAAGATAGCTTTGGTACCGAAACAGCTATGATCATGTTATTTGGTATGGTTGCCAATATTGTGATTGCGCGTTTTACTCCATTTAAATATATTTTCCTTACTGGGCACCATGCCATGTTCATGGCTTGTCTGATCGCTGTGATTCTAACGACTGGTGGACTCACAGGCGCCCCTATGGTAATTATCGGTTCCATTATTCTAGGTTCCATCATGGTTTTATTTCCTGCACTATTGCAGCCTTATACACGTAAAATCACAGGATCCGATGACTTTGCAGTTGGTCACTTTGGAACGGCAGGTTATTTAGTATCTGCCTTCATTGGAGGAAAAGTTGGGAAAAACTCACGCTCCACTGAAGAAATTAATGTACCGAAGTCTCTAGGTTTCTTACGAGATACTTCTGTATCCGTATCCTTAACGATGGTCATCTTGTTCTTCATCGTAGCAGGTTTTGCTGGTCCTACATTTGTTGAAGAAAATCTAAGTGGCGGCCAAAACTTCCTCGTGTTTGCCTTTATGCAAGGTCTAACATTCGCAGCAGGGGTTTACATTATCCTTTCTGGTGTGCGTATGTTATTAGCTGAGATCGTTCCAGCATTTAAAGGTATCGCTGATAAAATTGTTCCAAATGCAAAACCGGCACTTGATTGCCCATCCGTATTCCCATTTGCGGGTAACGCAGTAATTATCGGTTTCTTATCTAGTTTCATAGCAGGACTTTTAAGCATGTTCCTATTACCGATCTTCGGATTAAAAGTTATCGTACCAGGCCTCGTTCCTCACTTCTTCACAGGTGCAGCAGCGGGTGTATTCGGAAATGCGACTGGTGGACGTAAAGGTGCCATTTTCGGTTCTATGGCAAACGGAGTAATGATCAGCTTCTTACCAGCATTACTTCTACCAGTACTCGGCTCTCTAGGATTTGAAGGAACAACATTCGGAGACGCAGACTTCGGTGTTGTAGGTGTCATCCTAGGTAACCTTGTTAGCCTATTTGAATCCAGTGTTGTATTCATCTTAATCACATTAGCTGTTCTTGCAGTTGCTTTCTTAGTAGGATGGAAAGTCCAAGGGAAGGACGAAGAAGAATCAGAAGCGGCATAGTTGGTGCCCCATTCCCGGGTGGTACCTGTCACCACCCGGAATTTGTCGAATAGAAACAAGCATAAAAACGCCTGACTCCCACTCTTGTAAAGGGATAATGAGTGGGGGTCAGGCGTTTTTTATGAAAATCATCTATTGGAGATAAAGGAATGGTTTACACCTCCATTTGCTCAGGCGCAGTGCATAAAATTCAATGGTACAAGGCAGAATCTCTAATAAAGGAGGAGTATGCCATGAATTCTGAAGAGAAGAATCGATCGAATCAGAGGGAAGAGGAGGAATCAGGTAAGAAAAGGGAACCTTATTTTGACCCTTCTATACCTGATGAACCACTCATGTCTGATGAAGATACATCCATCAATGCACCTAATTCTAAGGAGAAGTAACTATCGCATTTCTCCCCATCAGGATGCTTGGTGGGGAGATTTTTGATAAAGTTGATTTCCTAAATACTTAGCTAATTGAAGCATGCCATAGATATTCGCTTCTTGTTCGGCGTCCGTATTATAGTTTGTATTCGTATTAACGTCGTAGGTGTACACTTGGCCGTTTTGGTCTTGAATCGCTTCTATTCCTGCTACTTCAATCGAATTGGCTTTTAAGAATTGTTCGTAGTATTCGATGATCGGATCGTGATATTCAGTTAAGATCTCAAACTTAGCGCCACCTTGTGACTCTGCTCCTGTTGGGCAATATTGGTCTTCAATGGAGCAAGCATCTGCAGGGCAAAGTTCGAAGCCTTCAGATGTATCAACCTTCACTGCGTAAAGGAACTTTCCACCAACAAATTCGTGACGGATAATATAAGGTTTTGGTGCATCAATATATTGCTGTATTAAAGTGATACCATCTACAGGTTCCTCGAAGTTCTTGCCATATACATATTTCTCAAGAGCTTGAATGGAGTGGAAGAGCTGAACTCCTTGGCCCTTACCGGCACGATTATGTTTTGTGATAAAAGGGAAGAGGTTTAGTTGCTTAGCTGCCTTTACGATTTCATCTTTCCCTAATGCAGCAATCGTTTTGGGCGTTGTAACCCCGCTTTGATTCAAGTTCATATATTGCTCCACTTTACTTAATTCTAGACTGAGAGCTCGACTACCATTAACTACAGTTCTGCCATGGCGCTCCAACCATGAAAGGACAGCCTTTGTAAATTCAGGGGCAAAACGATGATCGCGTGTATGAGATGATGCACTCATTCTGTTATAAAAGACTCCTTGAGGTGGCTCCTTGGTTAGATCAATGGATCCGTGATCAAGGTGCCAGCATTCGTAGGGAAGGTGCAACTCTTCCAAACGTTTGGTTAGGTGATCGGTCCATTCTTCATTTTCATGTAATATATAAATTTTGCTCATGTTTGTAGCTCCTTTTTATTTATTCGTCTTTCTTCAACTAGAGTCATAACCTGTTTACTGAAGCGTTCCATTTCTTCTAACTGTGGTGAACATTGAAGTAGGAGGAGGTCAACTCCAGCCTCTTCAAATTCTAAAATGCGATCTGCAATTTGATCTGGTGTACCAATGAGTTCAGGGCGTAATCCGCGGTTTGATACAGAGTAATCTAATAGCTTAACCTGTTGTTCGAGCTGGGACTTGTTAGTGAAGTCTTGATACCCAGCATAAGCACTTGATTCTTTTACCTGTGTAATTCGATTAAGCTCATCATAAGCTTCCTGTTCTGTATCACGGCATATGACATAGGCTGCCATGCCGAAAGATTGGAAAGGAGGTTTACCAGCTTCTTCACGTCTACGCTTCATATCATCAATTTTTGTTTTGACCTCCTCAACGGTGCCGCCATGCATGACATAAGCGTCACAATGATCTACAATCGTTTGTTTTCCTCGAGGGCTTTCCCCACCTGCGTAAAGCTTCGGGTTTGGTTTTTGTACCGGCTTAGGATGGAGGTGGGTGTCTTCAATTTCATAAAATTGTCCCTTATAAGAGTAGGTCTCGTTTTCCTCTGCCCATAGGCCTTTTACAATCTCTAAAAATTCATCGGTTCTGTCATATCGTTCATCATGCGCTGTAAAGGCTCCGCCATATTGTTTGGCTTCTTCTTCCCACCAGGCTGAGACGACATTTAAGGTGAAGCGGCCTCCTGAAATGTGATCAATGTTGGAAGCCATTTTTGCCGTGATCGCTGGGTTATGAAAGTTCGGGCGAACCGCTGCCATGATTTCGGTTGTCTCTGTAACGGCTGCTAGGCCTGCTGCTGTTGTCCAGGCTTCAAGGGAGTCATGTTCTGGCCCCTTAATGTCATTTAAATAAAGTTCTGCGATTAAAGTTGTATCAAACCCTAGTTGTTCTCCTTGTTGGATTACGTTTTTTGCGTATTCAAATGTGGAAGGCATCCCCTCATCCTCTACGTTACGTAACCAACCTCCAAAAATCGGTAGCCAATAACCATATCTCACATCATTCCACTCCTTTTTGTTAATATATTATTCATATGAATTTACTCGGTTTAATGGTCCTACTGATTAGCATTCTTTGCTGGATATATATAAATCCCCTCTTCCATGTCTGCCAGACAAGAAGAGGGGATTTGGTATAAGGCGATCCCACACTTCTCATCTGCCAGGGCGTTGCCTGTTGGAATTGGCACGGTATTCACATGGAACCCGTTGCCGAGGTTTCAAAGGGCCTTTCCCTCCACCTCTCTGGATAAGAAGATTGAATTTTTAGATATATTTTAAATGTAATCATACACGCCGTGGGTGAGGGGTGTCAAGTGCCAATAGGGTGCCTGACCCCCACTGCTTTACAGCATCACCGCGGTGGGGGTCAGGCACTACTTCTACAGTATAACCGCAGTGGGGGGGCAGGCACTACTTCAATTCGAACATTTTTCCGTTTTCTACTGTACAGTTTTCTCCTATAAATACTTGGAATTTACCTTTATCGCTCTTAAGTTCCATGTCGGCATGGTAATAGCGAAGTTGTTCTTCTGTAATGGTGAATTCAACAGTTTTGGACTTGCCAGGTTCTAGGTGGATTTTCTCGAATCCTTTTAATTCTCGAACTGGACGCACAACTTCTCCCACGAGGTCGCGGATATAGAGTTGAACGACTTCTTCGCCTGCAACTTCTCCCGTGTTTGTGACTTGCACAGAAGCGATAAGAGTATCAGTTTTACTAATGGTTTCAGATGACAATGTAACTTCACTATATTCAAACGTACTATAACTTAATCCATAACCAAATGGGTAGAGTGGGGTGTTCGGTGCGTCTAGATACTGAGATTGGAAACGAAAGTCAGGGTCATTCAATTCTTGTGGACGTCCTGTATTATAGTGGTTGTAATAAATCGGCACCTGTCCAACTGAGTGAGGGAAGGACATGGTCAGGCGTGCTGAAGGGTTTACCTCACCAACCAAAATATCTGCAACAGCGTTTCCGCCTTCTGTACCTGGGTACCATGCTTCAACAATCGCATCAGAATGTTCAATAACTCCGTGTAAATCAAGTGGTCGTCCGTTAAACAGTACAGTGATCACTTTTTTGCCTAAAGCACGGATTTCTTTGATTAAATCCAGTTGAACTTGTGGTAGGCGGATGTCCGTTAACGATCCTGCTTCTCCGCTCATATCCGAATGTTCCCCAAGCGCTAAAACTACGGTCTCAGCACCCTCCGCAGTTTTCAAGGCTTCATCAACCAACTCTTGTGAACCTTTTTCAATTCCACAGCCTTCTGCAATAGAGAGGTTTTCTGAGGAAACGTACTGACGTAACCCTGTTTCAACGGTTATGGTATCCTTGCTTTCGCCACCCCATGACCATGGTCCAAGTATATCTGTGCTTTTTGTGAAAGGACCGATGAGTGCTACATTTTCACTTGTGCCTAACGGAAGTGTTTTTTGATCATTTTTCAATAGCACGATTGATTTAGATGCAAGGTCTCTAGCTACCTGACGATGTTCATCTGATAAAATCACGCTTTTCTCTTCCTCTGGATTAGCAGAACGGTAAGGGTTCTCGAATAAGCCAAGCTTTTGTTTTAATTGCAAAATTCGTAAGACAGCTTCATTGAGAACCTCTTCTTTTAGCTCGCCTTCTTCAATTAAAGCTTGCAAATAATTCACATAGCAAGACGTCATCATTTCAATGTCCACGCCTGCTTCGGCTGCTTTTAGAGCGGCTTCTTTCTCATCTTCTGCAACACCATGTGGTATCAACTCTTTCACTGCACCCCAGTCAGAAATCAATACACCATCGAATTCAAATTCTTCACGAAGGACTTTTCGCATGAGGTGTTTGTTTCCTGTAGAAGGGATTCCATTTAAAATATTGAAGGCTGTCATAACCATTTCACAGCCTTCATCAAGGGCGGCTTTATATGCAGGAAGGTACTGTTCACGTAGCATCCATTCAGACATATCTACCGTATTGTAATCACGACCGCCTTCTGGAGCCCCGTATGCTGCAAAATGTTTCACACATGAAGCGACTTTATAAGGGTCGTTCTGTAAGTCTCCTTGGAAACCTCTCACAAATGAACGTGCGAATTCGCTATTTAAAAATACGTCTTCTCCGGTTGCCTCCATTACACGTCCCCATCTAGGTTCTCGGGATAGGTCAACCATAGGTGCATAGGTTACATGAACACCTGAAACAGCTGCTTCTTTTGCGGCAACTTCTGCGCTTTTTTCAGCTAAGTCTAAATCCCATGAGCCGCCTATTGCTAAGGGTACAGGGAATATGGTTTTGAAACCGTGTACAATATCGGACATAAATAATAAAGGAATTCCAAGACGGTTATCCTCTAAATGTTTTTTCTGGATATTGATCGTTTCTTGAGCGCCGGAAGCTCCTAGTACGGATCCAGCTTGTTCAATATCTTCTTCAGTAATGTTCATGTCTACCATAGGTCCTGTAATATGCCCTCGGTCTGAAGCTCCTTTAAAAAAGGGGGTAGCTAATTGAACAAGTTGTCCAACTTTCTCCTGTAAAGTCATTTTATTTAGTAATGATTCTAGTTGGTCGTTTCTCATAATTACCTCCAGCAAACTGTCTTATGGATTGAAACGTTTCGATTCGATTTAAGTAGAAGTATATAGACCCGATTTCTCATAGTCAACAATAAACATCCAGATAATATAAGGATTTTATAAAAATTTATAAAAAATTTAAAAATCTATTGAAAGCGGATACATGATATCGTAGAATAACCTCAAGTGAAACGTTTCGATTATTCATTTTACAACAAAGGAGAATCCAAATGAAAAAATTATTAGTTCTATTTTCGATGATGGCTTTATCTCTTGTATTAGTAGCTTGTTCTGGAAGCAATGATGGTGAATCGGCAGATGGTGAAAAGACGTTAAAGGTATGGGCAATGGGTGAAGAAGGTAAGAAACTTAAGGATTTTGTAAAAGATTTTGAAGAGAATAATCCGAAAATCACTGTAGATGTACAAGCTATTCCTTGGGGAAAAGCTCATGACAAATTATTAACTGCTGTTGCATCAGGAAATGGACCAGATGTGTTACAGATCGGAACAACTTGGGTTCCAGAGTTCGCTGAAGCGGGTGCATTTAAGGATTTATCTGAACACATGGATGAATATGAATCATTTGATCAAGACAATTTCTTCGAAGGATCAGTTTCGACAATGAAATATAACGATCAAGTTGTAGGGGTTCCTTGGTATGTTGATACACGCGTTATGTATTACCGCACAGACTTATTAAAAGAAGTAGGCTATGACAAGGCACCAGATACATGGTCTGAATTGCAGAAAGCTGCGAAAAAACTAGCTGAACGCGGTGAAGGACAGTATGGAATTGACATTGACCGAAATGACCAAATCAATCCATTTATTTTTGCTTGGCAGAATGGATATGAAGCTGATCTTGCCAATAAGGATTTGAATTTTGATAGTCCTGAATTTAAAGAAGCGATGAAGTATTATGTGAGTTATTTTGAAAAAGGACTTAGTCAAAAAGAAAAAGGCGGGGACATTATCCAAGGTTTCAAGACTGGGAAAAAGCCAATCTTCTTTAGTGGTCCATGGATGATTGACATTATTCAAGATAAGGCACCAAGTATTGATGGTAAATGGGCAACAGCTGTAATGCCTAAGAAAGAATCTAGAACGTCAAGCATGGGTGGTTCAAACCTTGCTGTATTCCATAACACTGATAAAGTGGATGCTTCACTGAAGTTTATTTCTCATATGACACAAGTAGATACACAATTAGATTGGTTAGAAACGTCTAATACATTACCTTCTCGTACAGAAGCATGGGAAGACGCTGCATTAAAAGACGATCCAATGTATGAAACATTTGGAAAGCAACTTGAACAAACAAAAGCTGGTATTCAAACCGAACAATTTGAACGTATTGCACAAGAACTATTAGCAACATTAGAAAAAGTGGTTGTAGGAGATGCGGATTTAGAAAAAGAACTAGAGAAATTCAATAAGACCGCGCAAGAATTAATTACAGAAGATTAAAATGATTCGCAGGTGAGATCAATAGATTTCACCTGCCTTTCATCTACATCAAGATGGAATTAGGTGGTGTAAGACAATGAACCGTTTATCTGGCAAACCCATTAATAAATTTCCTTATCTATTCATTGCACCAGCCGTAATTTTATTGGTTATCTTTTTCATCATTCCGATTATTATTGCTTTTGGCGTTAGCTTTACGGATATGGATTTAAAAGGGTTAGCTAATTTTTCTAATGTAAGTTTTGTTGGTTTGGAGAATTATACTGATTTGTTCTCAGATGAAAAGTTTCTAAAATCGATCTACAATACAGCGTTTTATGTTGTGATTGGGGTACCGTTAGTTATTATATCTTCTCTGTCTGTTGCTCTTATGCTTAACTATGGAAGTAATTGGCTCTTCAGGACCTTTCGAGGGGTTTATTACATGCCATCAATCACAAATATTGTTGCAATTGCTGTGATTTGGGGATATTTATACAACACGGACTATGGATTGCTTAACTATATTCTTTCATTGATTAGTATCGATAAGATTCCTTGGTTGCAGGAACCGACAATTGCTAAAATTTCATTAATTATTTTGGCTGTTTGGAAAGGGATCGGAATTAATATGATCATCTTTTTAGCTGCATTGCAAGGTATTCCGAAAAGCTATTATGAAGCAGCTGAAATGGATGGGGCAAATCGAATTCAAATTTTATTTAATGTCACACTACCTCTGTTGCGATATGCGACATTCTTTGTAACGGTTACAACCTTAATTGGATGGATGCAATTTTTCGAGGAACCTTTTGTCATGACAGACGGTGGTCCACTAAATGGGACATTATCTGTTGCGTTATTTATATATAAGGAAGGTTTCCAGTTCAGTGAATTTGGATATGCTGCAGCTGCATCGTTTGTATTATTTATCATGATCATCATTGTAACATTGGTTCAATTTAAGTTTAGTAAATCGGAAGCAGATTATTAATGGAATGACTGAAGAGAGGTGTGACAACCATGGCAAGTCGAGACAACAAAAATCGCATCGAGAAAACCATTGTAACCATATTATTGGTATTGGGTGGATTTCTCGTATCGATTCCTTTTTTATGGATGATCTTGAGTGCGTTTAAACCCGAAAGTGAAGTGTTAGCGTTTCCACCTACCATATTCCCGGAAAATCCTACAATTGAAAACTTTGTTCATTTATTTACTAAGCTAGATTTTGGTATTTACTTTATGAATACGGTTATCATCGTTTTTGCATCCTTTGTTGGGTTATTATTTAATGCTATGGCTGGTTATGGGTTTGCTAAGTATTCCTTTAAAGGAAGAGATAAATTGTTCTTTTTAGTGCTTGCAACCATGATGATCCCAGGACAGGTAACAATGATTCCTGTTTATCTTCTATTAAATGAAGTAGGATTAACGAATACTATGGTTGGGATTATTCTTCCTGGTCTTGCTGTAGCGTTTAGTATTTTCTTATTTAGACAGTTTATGACGACTGTACCAGATGATTTGATAGAAGCAGCTCGGTTAGATGGGGCAGGAGAGTTTTATATCTTCTTCCGGTTAATTATACCTGTAGCAAAACCGATATTTGCTGTACAAGGGATTTTAACGTTTATTGCCGGTTGGAACAGCTTTATCTGGCCATTAATCATCGCGAGTGATGATAGCTTATACACACTATCAGTAGGACTTTCCTTGTTACAAGGACAATACGCAAGTAACTTTGCACTCCAAATGGCAGGGGCAGCATTTATGGTGATCCCGATCATAATTATCTTCTCCTTCTTCCAAAAATACATTGTAGAAGGATTTACAATGTCGGGTATCAAATAGATGTAGTAGGAAGGGTGCCTGACCCCCACCACGCTATCGCGTTAAAGTGGTGGGGGTCAGGCACCTTTGAATCGGAGGTTATATAAATGGCGACGATTAAAGATGTAGCCAAGCGAGCGGGTGTAGCTGTCTCAACAGCTTCCTATGCTTTGAATGGTGTGAAGAAGGTAAGCGATGCTACGTTACAAAAAGTATTACAAGCTGCCGAAGAATTACATTATCAGAAGAATGGATTCGCATCAGATTTAAAGAGAACCAAAACGAATACGATTGCTTTAATATTACATGATTTATCTGGACCGTTCTATTCTGAGTTAATTAGAGGGATCCAAGAGGTGACGACAGCTAATGGATACGATCTAATTGCTTGTAGTGCGATAGGTGGAGATGATTCCACGGCTACAAAGTTTTTAAAAGAGAAAAGAGTAGATGGCGCAATTGTTCTGGCTCACAATGTAAGTGATGATATTATTCAATCATCTGCCAATGCTGATTTTCCTGTTGTCGTTTTGGATCGTCATCTAGATAATCCGCATATTCTCCATGTAGAAGTAGACAATTATCAAGGTGGGAGGATAGCGACAGAGCATTTGATTGAGAAAGGGCACAAATCGATTGCGTTTATTAGTGGTCCCAAAAACTCGCATGATAGTGATATGCGTTATAAAGGGTATCGAGATGCATTAGAGAAGCATAATCTTACCTTCCAATCTCGTTTTAAGTTCACGGGGGATTTTCAGAGAGAAAGCGGATATCGCTCAACAAAGATGTTAATCGCTCAACAAAACTTACCAGACGCTATCTTTTATGCCAATGATGAAATGGCGATCGGTGGATTGAAAGCCTTTGCTGATAATGGGATACGTGTGCCAGAGGACATTTCGATTATTGGTTTTGATGATATACAAATTTCCGAGTATTTAAATCCACCATTAACCACCATTCGTCAGCCAAAATACGAAGTAGGCGCTTTGTCAGCTCATATGATTTTTCAACTGTTCACTGGAGAAGACGTTGAGAAGCATTATAGTTTGGTTACGGAGTTAGTGGAGCGAGAATCTGTGAAGTAGGAAGTGCCTGACCCCCACCGCGGTGATGTGATAAAGCAGTGGGGGTCAGGCACTTTTATATTATAGGGAGAAATCTGATGCTATGTTTCGAATTTATCCTCAGTGTATTTAAATTATATGGAGTTGATAGAGCTTAAATTTAAATTTCATATATTCGCATAATCCTCTTTCTTGTATTAATCTTTATTCAATCTATAAGAGGAGGTATGTTGATGAATGGCTAGGAATCCAAGGATTTGGTATCCTGGAGCAATGTTTCATATCACAGCTCGGGGGAATCGTGGGAGTAGTTTGTTTAATGATGAAGCAGATTATAATCAATATTTAGATCTGGTGAAACTATGTCAATCAGAGTATCCCTTTAAGCTTCACGCTTATTGCTTAATGACGAATCATATTCATTTGTTAATTGAAGTAGATAATCATACAAGTGGAGAGATTATGAAGTTTATTCAATTTAAGTACGCAAAGTATTATAACAAGCGGTATGAAGTCACAGGTCATCTATTTCAAGGACGTTACTACGCCAGTGTGATTAAATCTATTGATTATCTGCTAGAGGTGAGTAAATATATACATTTAAACCCTGTAAAGGCTGGGATTGTTTTATCACCTGAGTCTTACAGATGGAGTAGCTATAATATCTATATGATGAGTGATAAAAATGACGGTTTTGTAGATACTGGTAAAGTACTGAAACATTTTATAACTCCTAAGCAAAAACAGTACAAAGAATATGTAAATGAATAAGTGCCTGACCCCCACTGCTTTACTGTATTAACGCGGTGGGGGTCAGGCACTTTTACAGGCACTTTTACATAGGCTCAATCATCAAAGTAGGGTGATCTGCTAAATCAATATCGCGTCCCTTGGATAAAACGCGCACAACGGGTCTTTGTAAGTGTTGTTGTACACGGGTAACGATCCCGTCTTCTTTTGATGCAATTATAACTTTTGTTCCTGGAGGGTATGTAGGAACGGCTTGACTAAAAGCTTGAACGACTCCAAAGCTGTACGTCACATCTGAAGTAGCCATAATGGCCTCCATGGCTTGATGCGGTAACAATTGTTCTTTTGAGATGTGATTTTCATAGTTGTTTGCAACACCAGCTATTTGACCTACCTCTAATACTTCAGTTAGTTGTCGTGGAGCGCCTTTTCCATCAATCGTTTCATGGTGTTGATATGCAATATGCGCTGACATTAGGCTGATTTGTCGGTTGCTTCTCAAATGGTTAAACCCTTCTTCTTGGTGATTACTGTATTCGTCTGTAATGGCTTTACCGATATCATGTAAGAGGGTACCTAGGGCAAGTTCTTTCATCTGAATGTTGTTATAACCCATTTTTTTCGCTGTTAGTAATGATAGGATCGTGACGTTTACAGCATGCGCGTAAGGTTGAAGCTCTTGGTCAATAGCACCAGATGGAATGGTTACCAGCGTCGGTCTTTTCTTTACTTCTTCAATTAATTGGTCGGCTACCTTTTGAATAGGGAGAATATTAGGTGCATCTTCATTCTGAGCTTGTTCAAAATACTCTTTTATCGTTTGAATACAATCTGTCCATTTAGGCATATCTAGCATATCCTCAATATCAATTCCCTTAGATATTTCATCTTCAATAAAAAGATAGCTAACCCCCATATTTTTCACACGATCTAAAACTCTAGGGTTAATACTTTTCCCTGCAGCGATTAAAATTCGCTTTTTAGAATCATAAACAGGTTTAGCTAGTACCATATTCTCATAGTTATATTCAGAAACATTTATAAGTCTCACTATCTTCCCTCTCTCTTACCAGAAATTCAAATAGTCTTTTTCAACTATCTAAGTGTATCGGAATGATTTAATATTTTTAAATCAAAATAATATGATTTTTTCCTAGTAAGTGTAAGAGCTCTGTGAAAGTGGGGAAGAAACTAGTACTTTTATACCTGATTGTTCTGAAATTCTTTAAATTGTTTAGCTACATTGATTCCTTCTGTCATTCCAGCTCTGTGTGATTGGCCGTGCATTTGATTTAATACGTGCATAATGTGGTGTTTATTATTTTCTGTGATCTCGATGTTATGTTCCTGTTCAATAATTTCTACAATTTTATTCAATGTTTCCTGTCTAACGTCAGATATACTCATAAAAACCTCTCAAATTGGAAAGTTAAAAATTTGTAAATCTAGTTTATCATATACATCAATTTTGAATAGGGTTTAATACTGACATGTGAATCTTTTGAGTAAAATCACCCTTTAAAGATGCATTTCCTCCGCTACAAGTGCCTGACCCCCACTGCTTTAAAGCGATGGGGGTCAGGCACTTGTAGCTGAACTTGCCGAAAACCGGGAGTTACAGGCATTCACCTAAATCTATGAGTCTTTTGGTTTAGCGAAAGAATATAAAACCATACAATTTGGATAAAAAAGTATCATTTATGATTCATAAGTTCTCTTTTTTAGTCTCAAAGATAAAAGGACAAAATTCGACAAAAACACCTATTTACTTATGGTAATATGAGCTCATTCGATTATTTTTTGAATAATATATATAGGAGGATGATCTTATTCGACATTTGAAAGTAGTTACTATTTTCGCTTTATTTTCTTTCGTTTTTACTATCAATCCAAACCTTTCATTTGCACAGTTATCACAACAATCTAATGTGCCGGTGAACAAGATGTGGACGGTTCATTTCAATACAGATATGAACCAAGAGTCTGTAGATGAAGACTCTGTCTACATCTTAAATGAGGATGACCAAAAGTTAGAGGATATTACCTTAAAATGGGTGAACGACTCCACTTTGAAGGTGGTTAATGAATCAGCTTATGCTTACAATCATGATTACGACTTATACATAAAAGATAGTGTAAGATCAGCACGAAACAAAGAAATTAAAGAGGAAGTACACTTCTCATTTACCACTCAAGAAAAACCTGAAACGTTAAGCACGCAAGATATCATAAAAAACAATGACCCGAAAGTCGTTATGGTAGAAACCGAATACGCACAAGGAAGTGGCGTCATTGTAGGGGAAGGTCTTATTCTTACCAATGAACATGTAATCGCTGGTATGAAATCCGGAAAGGTTACGCTAAACAATGGAGACACTTACGCCGTTGAGGGTATTGTCAAAGCTAAAAAAGATGCGGATTTAGCTTTAATTAAAACAGAACAGCCTATGGATGTTGAACCTGTTCAAATAGGTGATCCTGACCTTCTAACAAAAGGGGATGACATTGTTACAATCGGTAACCCAATGTCCTTACAAAATACAGCTTCAACTGGAATGGTTAGTGGGTTCTATAATGAAGGTGTAGAATTAATTCAAATTACAGCCCCTATCACGCAAGGGAGTTCCGGTGGAGGATTATTCAATGAATATGGTGAGTTAGTAGGAATCACATCCTTTGTATTAGGAGATTCAGGGAACTTAAACTTTGCTGTTTCAACAGATGAACTGCAAGATTGGACTCATCTCTTTAATGACGACATCGACAATTTAGAAACTAAAACTACGAAGCATCCTGACAATGTCGAGATAAACTTCTTACCTTATGGAGGTGTAATCGTCAATTGGGATGAAGTGAGTGATGCGGATTTCTATAATGTTTACTTTAGTTATTCTGAAAATGGACAATATAGTCTATTACAATCTCTTGAGGGTGAAACGCGTTATACAGATTCTATGTATTTAGATATTGATGTTGAAGCTGGCGAAACCTATTATTATAGCGTTGTTGCTGTGAAAGATGATGTTGAATCTAAATTAAGTGAATCAGCCAAAGTGGTTATACCTGAAGAGTCAGATTCGGGTATGCAACAAGCATTACTAGGTATGACAAAGAAAGAAGTTAAAACAATTCAAGAAGGAACTCTCTTAGAAGAGGGAGAGAATAAACTTACGTATCAAGGGGTAAACCCTTATAACTTTGAATACAAGAGAGATTATATTTTCTCTGACAATAAGCTTATTGAAATGGAAGAAATCATTCTACTTCCTGAGCAAGATTCTCAAGAAGTACTTTCTGCAATGAAAGATCAGTTTGTTCTTCTAGCGAACTATTTATATGGTGAGCCTGTAGAACAAGATAATGATTGGGATGATGATGCAACCGGAAGTTTTGTAGGAGCAAAATGGAGTCGTGACTCTGAACAGATGAAAGGATCCTTTACATTTGATATAGGATTTGAAGAGGATAATGAAATAGCGATTATAAAGACGCTTGATGAAGGTGCGTTAACAGACAATGCAGGACCAGAGCTAGAGTATGCTGAAACAAGCTCTGCTAAAACGTTAGATCTTTATTTTAATGAAAGTATTACGTTCGCAGACCCTTCAATAGTATTGGAGTCAATTACAGCAACGAATTTAAATGTTGAGGGTGCAACAGTTGAGATTAAGGATTCAAAGATAACTGTAACATTAGGAGAAGGTCATTCGTTTGATGATAATTACCAAGCAAACGATCTTTCCATTCAGTCAGGTGCTATCGCAGACCTTTCTGGAAATAGTTTTGAAGTATCAGGTGCAACGATTGTAGATGGATGGGTAGCCCAAGTTCAAAATGTAACTTATATTGATAACAAAGAAGGTGGAGGCGCGACACCAAATGACATTGGAGTTGAATTCGATGACATTGGTGAAGGGGATGAGTCTCAATCACCTTACGACATTACTGGATATTATGTAGTCGTGTTTGAAGATGGTGTTACTCGTGACCAAGCTGCTTCTATGATTATGGATGCAATACAAGAGAAAGATCCACAATTAACAAATCCAGGTGGTGCGTTGAAGGCGATTTTGTATGAAAATAAATCTGCTGGATATGCAAAAGCATCTAGCGGTCATGATGGAAGTCCAAAAGGGATTTGGTCAGAACAAGTAACCTTCAGTGGTTCAGAAATAGGACCAGGAAACTATGAACTTTACGTCATTCCAATTGACCATAATTTAAACTTCTCTATATCAGAACCAGCATCAGTGGTTGTTGGTGATTAATCAAAAGAGCTGTCCTCTCATTAGAGTGGGACAGCTTTTCTTTTATATCTTTTTAATATAGATAAGCAACAATATTCATATTTCAGAAACCAACCAACAAATGGTACATTTAAATTATGTAAATATTCAGACAAAAGGTTGATCCTCGAATATTTGAGGGAGAAAACTAATAAGATTGAAGAAACGAAAGGGGAGATCGTATGGACGGACGTACGTTTCGTAATGCAATGGGGAAGTTCGCAACAGGAGTAACCGTCGTTACAACAAAAAGTGGTGATGATGTACATGGAATGACAGCGAATGCTTTCATGTCAGTTTCTATGGATCCTCAACTTATTTGTGTTTCGGTAGGACACAATGCAACCATGCATAACAAAATTAAGGAATCAGGAAAGTTTGCCGTAAGCATTTTATCTGATGCACAACAAGATATGTCCAATTATTTTGCTGGTCAGGTTAAAGAGAAAAAAGATATCCCGTTTGAATGGATTCATGAATATCCAGTTATATCAGACTCATTAGTCAATATCATGTGTACTGTGTATGATGCACACCCTGCAGGAGACCACACGCTGTACATAGGTGAGGTGCAAGATATTGCCGTAAAAGATGAAGGAGAGCCTCTTACGTTCTTTGGTGGTCAATATTGCCGTTTGAATCGAGAAATCGAAGTTGAATAAATCCCTACAAAATTTTAAGGAAAGGAGTGAGTTTTCTCTCACTTAAAAATGTAAGCGATTTCATTAATGTCAGCTAGGCCAAGTCATAAGATCACTTTTGAGGAGGAGATGGAGATGTTAGGAATGGAAAGTGCATCCATTGCTATTGTGTGGCTCTTAACGGTTTTATCGGCGGTTGGTTGTGTGGTTTATGGCGCTGTAATGTGGAATAAAGGAGGTCATGAAGAATGAATATGGCCGTACTGATTCCACTGTGTATCGTGTACATCGGTATTATGAGTGGACTAGCATACTATGGATATAAAAAGACGACAACGAAATCGGATTACTTAGTCGGGGGACGTAACATTAACCCTGTCATTATGGCTCTATCCTATGGAGCTACCTTCATTAGTACATCAGCTCTTGTTGGGTTTGGTGGTGCAGGTTCCATTTTCGGAATGGGTCTCTTATGGTTAGCATTCTTAAATATTGCTCTTGGTATTTTTGTTGCATTTGCTGTATTTGGAACTCGTATAAGAAAACTTTCTTTAAAACTAGATGTTTCGACGTTTCCCACTTTGCTTGGGAAGCGGTTTGACTCGAAGTTTATTACGGTGTTTGCTGGAGCTATGATTTTTATTTTTATGCCTGCTTATACGAGTATTGTATTAATAGGTGGAGGACGTTTCCTACAGGAGTCTCTATCGATTAACTTCAACGTGGCGCTGTTTGTCCTTGCTGCAATCGTAGCTTTGTACGTAATCAGTGGTGGAATCAAAGCGGTTATGTACACGGATGCATTTGGAGCAGTCATCATGCTCATTGGTATGATGGTCTTCCTCGTTGTAACGTATAATGCTGTTGGTGGTATTGTTGATGGTCACGCAGCTTTATCTGCAATGAAAAACATGGTGCCTGATTCGCTCGTTGGAGGTGGACACCAAGGCTGGACCAGTATGCCTGTGCTTGGTTCACCACTATGGTGGACGCTCGTGAGTACGATCATTATGGGGGTTGGAATCGGGGTGCTAGCGCAACCGCAGTTAGCAATGCGTTGTATGACGGTAAAAGATGACCGAGCATTGTATCGCTCCGTACTGATTGGTGGTATCTTCATCTTCTTCATGACAGGTGCAGCTTTCATGATTGGTCCATTGAGCAATGTGTACTTTATGGAAACCTCTAATCAGATTGCTATCGCTGCAGCAGGAGGAAACTCTGATTTAGTTATTCCAAAGTTTATTAATGCCATTATGCCAGGTTGGTTTATTTACTTATTTACCCTAACGTTATTGTCTGCTGCAATCTCGACGATCAGTTCATTGATTCACCTCCAAGCTTCAGCGTTTGGAGAAGATATTATGAGAACGCTAGGTTTTGGTGGTAACAGTCAAGCGATGACTCGTATTGGAGTTCTAGTAGGCGTAGCGGCAGCGATCATTTTAGCTTACTTTATGCCAGGTGGCGTCATTGCTCGTGCAACTGCATTTTGGTTTGGTATCTGTGCTGCAGGATTCTTGCCAACACTTATGGGAGCACTGTTCTGGAAAGGCGCTACAAAAGCCGCGGCAATCGCGAGTATGGCGACAGGTTTTGGTGTAAGTATTTTTGGATTCCTGTTCATGCATGTTAGTGAATCCAGTGTGTTTCGCTTATCTCAAGCTATATTTGGAAAAGATGCGTTGTTTGCATTCCCATGGACGCATATTGACCCGTTATTCTACGCGCTGCCACTTTCAACTATTGTTTTTGTAGCAGTAAGTGTACTGGATAAAAGTAAGAGTGTAAGTAGCGAAATTGAACAAGAAGCCATTGCAAAATAAATTCGGATCTCACTCCTCTTTGAGAGAGTGAGATTTTTTTTATGCGTTTATGTCGAAATTAGTAAAGATTTCTGATTTTATGACGATATTAACCGTAATATTCAGAAAATTAAAGAAGGGGGCGAGTGTGTCCAAAAGTTTTTGCTAAGATTCAAATGGAGATCTACAGGGGGAATTTGAAATGAAATTATTTAAATCCATTCGCACGAAAATGATGGTGGCCATGACCGTTCTTTTGCTATTACCTATATCCATTCTAGGATTCATTTTTTATAATAATACCAGTATTTTAGGTCAAGCCATTATTCCAAAAGATGTATTAGAGGAGAATAGCGATAAGGTTGAAGAGGTTTTTCAGGAACATGAAAAGATGCTCTCTTCTATTGGAGAAAGCTCAGAGATCGACTATAAGAACTATGATTTTCCTAATGAAGTTGAAAATAGTATTTCGAACATGCCAAGTGTTAACGATCCTCAGAAAACAGAGTTCTATGAGGATCATCTGAATAACCTTGCCGGTGAAAGTGATTACATTATTAATCTTTACTTAGCTACTGCTGAAAAAGGGGAATTCTACTTATCAAACATTCCGCCTGAAGAGGTCAACTTAAATAAGTTCGATCCTCGTCAGCGTGAATGGTACACCCAAGCTATGGAAGCTGATGGTAAGGTGATTTATACGGAACCATATCGTGATACAGGTACTGGTAAATCAACGATCACACTAGCTAAAACCGTAACAAAAGATGGAGAAGTTATTGGTGTCTTAGGAATGGACTTCAGCATGTATAAGCTTGCTGGACTTATCCGAGATGGTGTTAAAACAAATACGTTAATTATTGCAGGAGTAGCGTTACTAGTCGCATTAAGCTTTGTTTTCTTCTATATCTCTCGAATTAGCAAAAATCTTAATAAGGTTAATGAAGGAATGGCTAATGTTGCAAATGGAGACCTATCAATGGATACGCTCCAGGTTAAAAGTAACGATGAGATTGGTAGACTTGCAGGAAGCTATAATGCCATGGTCATCAGCCTAAAAGAGCTTGTTTCAAATGTTTTAGAAACATCAGAGCAAGTGGCTGCATCTTCTGAACAGTTAAGTGCAAATGCAGCTGAAACCTCTACAGCATCTGAACAAATTGCAAGCTCTATACAAAATGTTTCTAGTGGTGCTGAGGATCAAAACAGTAAAGTAGAAGAGTCATCAGAATTGGTTCGTACAATATATGATGATGTTGGAAAAATTCATCGTGTAGTGGACCGAGTTCATGAATCTTCAATGGAAACGGCCAATCAAGCGAGTGATGGAAAAGAGAATATCCAGCAGGCGATTGAGCAAATGAGCATTATTAGTGAGAATGCAGAAAGTACAGGTAAGGTTATTGGTTCACTGAATGAAAAATCCAATGAGATTGGTTCGATTGTTTCATTAATTACGGATATTGCAGAACAGACAAATCTACTAGCTTTGAATGCTGCTATAGAAGCGGCTAGAGCAGGGGAGCACGGTAAAGGCTTTGCTGTAGTAGCTGATGAGGTGAGGAAACTTGCCGAGCAATCGAATAATTCAGCTCAAGAAATCAGCGGATTAATTAAAGATATTCAGGTAAGTACGGAGGATGCTGTGAATTCCATGGGTGAAGGTGAACAAGCTGTAAAAGATGGGATGGATGTTGTAAACCACGCAGGCCAAACTTTTGAAAAGATCCATCAATCTATTACAGATATTGCTAATCAAATGAGTGAAGTGAGTAACTCAGTAGAAACGATCAATAGTGGAACTGAGAATCTAACCAATGCCATGGATACCATTACAAGCATTACACAAGAAGCGTCAGGAGCTACGCAGGAAGTTGCGAGTGCGGCAGAGGAACAAAATGCTTCAATGGAAGAAGTTTCGGGAGCTACGCAGCAGTTGGCTGAGCAGGCCCAGGAGCTGCAGGGCATGGCTAGTAAGTTTAAAATGTAAGGATTGTTATGAAGGAGCTGCTGTTATCAGTGATTCTTTCTCTGCTATATGAAATGAAAAACCCTCTCCGTAAGTAGGAGAGGGTTTTTTCAAATTCTTATTCAAATGCTGAGTAAACGGTTGTTAGACCATGCCCGAATTTTTCATCGTGTCCTTCAGCACCAATGTCTTCAGCTGTTTGTTGAAGCATAACCTTTACTGTTCTTGGTGATACACCTTCATGCTCATCGTATAAAAGAGCTGCGATTGCTGCTACTTTTGGAGAAGCCATTGAAGTACCGACCTTCCAACCGTAACTAGGTCTCTCATATTTATAATCAATTATATTACCATTTTCATTTAAAACTTCAGTTATTACTGGGACTGTACTAAATGCAAATTCATGAATATATAACTGTTGATCAAGATATTCACCAAATCGCCCTTCAATTAGGTATTGCATATACGTTTCATAGTTACCACCCGGTGCTGCTACGTCCACGTAACCATTACCATAAGTAGAGTAAAGAGCCAATTCATCTTGTGGACCAGTAGCTGAAACCGTTACAACGTTTGGAATATCAGCTGGAGCATAAATGCTTGCACCTTGGAATTCGTATCCTAATTCACCGTAATCCTCATTAGCTAACTCTGTTACAGTCTTAGGACTCTTAGCATCAATCGCATCGTTACCAGCAGAAGATACAATTAATGCACCTTTGCTTTCTGCATATTTAGCAGCACGCATGTAAGCAACGTATTCTGCGATATCGTGACCTAAACGGACTCTTTCACCAGATACAGGGTCGTTATAATAAACCTGACCTTTTGAGTAAATACCACCTAAGCTCATGTTAATAACATTTACTCCATCATTTGCTGCTGCAACGATTGCATCCATAATCCAAGTGCTATATGCTCCACCTTCCGCACCAAACACACGGTAAGCTTTGAAACCAACATCTGGTGCAACACCTAGCATAGCACCGTTACCAGCGATACTTCCTGCAACGTGAGTACCATGGCCATTACGGTCTTGAACATCATTTACATCACCTGTCTCAGAAGTGTCTACACCGTAGATTCCTCCAGCTGGGACAAAGTTTTTAGAGCCTGGAAGTAGGTTCTTTTGAACATCTGGATGGTGTAAGTCGATACCGGAGTCAATAACTCCTACTACCACATCATGGCTTCCACTATGGTCTTCAAATGTAGCTCCATTATTTGTAAGTCGTTTGATATCCCACTGAAATGTATCAAAGAGTACTGCTTGATCAGTAAGACTTTCATTAGAATCTAATTCAATTGATTTAGTGTTCGGCAATTCATAAGTAAGTGAAGGATTGGCGGCAACAATTAAACTATTGTTAATTGCATTTTTGGCAAAACCAACCGGTGCTTCTACTTGTACAAGACCAATTTCCGGAACTTTATATATAATCGTTCCTCCTAGGTCTTTTATTGCCTGTTTAGCATTTTCAGAAATGCTACTATCCTTAAAGACTACTGTGAATTTCGTAGTACCTTCCTCGGCACTACCCATTGACGGAGAAGCCATTCCTAGGATAACCACTAAACTCATCAAAACCGCTAAAAATTTCTTCATGTTCTTCCTCCCTGTGAATGTTTTTTAATACACGTAACTTTATTTCGAGATATTTTGCTATTATCCTTCTACTTTTTTTAATTTTCCAAAATCAAGTTAATTTACGTCATATTTTGACAAATATTTCATTGCTTTGAATAAGTATTAGTAAGTAAATAGCGGTTAAACACTACTTTTGTAGAAAGAATTGATTATTCAGAAAATATCATTATAGTTATAGTAGTGTTATAAAAATGAGACTTTTGAGGGAGGAAGAAACTTTTGAAAAAGAACAAATGGATAACTTCAGCTTTAGCACTAGCTATTGCGGTTGGACCTCTTAGTACTAGTGGTCTAGCGAAAACTACTGCGGATGTGGAGCATGATCTACATCATTCGCACTCACATGAGGGTTCACCTTTTGATTTAGGGGTTGCCAATGATGAGCGGTTGATTGAGATGTTGAAAGATGAAGGGAAGATTGCTCAGAACGCATCTCCAGCTGAAGCGGAGAAAGCTTTAAATAAATACTTACGTAATAAGGCTGAGGGAGCAGAGAAAGAGATCGGAGAGTTATATGAAAACGAAAAAGATAACCGTGGTAAGTTGTTAAACGCAATGGATAATAGTAGCTTAACAAGTGGAAACGGAAATAAACTTGGACAAACTACTGATGTAAATTCAGTTCAGGAAGAGGTTTGGAATGGTGAAAAGAGAACAGATAAAGTTTTAGCCATTTTAATAGATTATCCTGATCGCCCACATAACAAAATGAGTCCTGATGAGACAGACATGTATTATGAAGGTGAAGACGCATATTCTCGTGAACACTATCAGGACATGCTTTTTGGAACAGGTGGTTGGACTGGACCGGATGGAAAAACATACGTTTCGATGAAGCAATATTATGAACAACAGTCTGGTGGCAGTTATTCTGTAGAAGGTGAAGTAGCTGGTTGGTACACGGCTAGTCAGCCAGCAGCG
The DNA here is from genome assembly GCF_009858175.1 of Pontibacillus sp. HMF3514. Taxonomy (GTDB): domain Bacteria; phylum Bacillota; class Bacilli; order Bacillales; family BH030062; genus Pontibacillus. The sequence continues at coordinate 3,422,426 of NZ_CP047393.1, read as the reverse complement.
GCTTATGGAGGTAATGATGATACTGGAAATGATGCAAATCCAAGAGCATTAGTTAAGGAAGCATTACTCGCAGCGGCAGCTGACCGTAAAGTAAAACTAGAAGACTATGACCAGTGGGATCGATATGATTTAGATGGTGATGGGAACTATCTTGAGCCAGATGGTCTAATTGATCATTTGATGATTATTCATGCTGGTGTAGGTGAAGAAGCAGGTGGAGGGAAACTAGGATCTGATGCGATCTGGTCTCACCGCTGGAATTTAGGTGGAGTATTTACTATTGATAAAACAAGGTCAAAAGTAGATTATTGGGGTCGTAATCTAGCAGCTTACGATTACACAATTGAACCTGAAGATGGTGCAGTTGGTGTTATGGCCCACGAATTTGGTCATGATTTAGGTCTGCCAGATGAGTACGACACACAATACACTGGAGCAGGTGAGCCTGTAAGCTACTGGTCTATCATGTCAAGCGGTAGTTGGGCAGGAAAGGTTCCAGGAACAATGCCAACTGGGTTCAGTCCGTATATGAAGGAAATGCTACAGGCTTCAGCCGTTGTTGATAATGAAGGGTCAAAAGGAAATTGGTTAACTGGAAGTTCGATTCACAGTGATGATGTGACTTCAGAAGGTACTTCATTCCTTTTAGATGAAGCATCCACAAAAGGTGCTAATAATGATGTAGTGAAAGTTGAATTGCCAAATAAAGTGAATGTTGTTAACACACCTGTAAGTGGTGAGTTAGAATACTTTAGCGGAAGTGGTAATTATCTTGACAACTCTATGACTTACACATTAGATTTGACCAATGCAGGAAATGCCGAACTAGCATTTAAAGCTTGGTATGATATTGAGACAGATTGGGATTATGCATCTGTTAAAGTAAATGGAGAATCTATTGCAGGGAATATCACAACTACTGAAAATCCATACGGTCAAAACCCTGGTTTTGGTATTACAGGAAGTTCTGATGGTTGGGTAGATGCTTCATTTGATCTTTCTGCTTACTCAGGTCAAGAAGTAGTATTAGAATTCAACTATTGGACAGATCCTTATGTTGCAAACCCTGGTTTCTATGCAGATGATATTGTTATCTCTGTAGACGGCAGTGCTGTTGTTACGGACGATGCAGAAGGAGAATCTAGCTTTAGTCTGAATGGATTTACAAAAGATACAGGAAAGTTCGAATCAGAACACTACTATTTATTAGAGTGGAGATCTCATAATGGTGTGGACGAAGGTCTTGCAAACATCCGACGCGGAGCAAGTCTCATGTCCTTCGATTCTGGTCTTGTTGTTTGGTACGTCGATAAAGCTTATGATAACAACTGGACTGGCGTGCACCCGGGTGATGGTTTTGTAGGTGTTGTTGATGCCGATCAGCACACAAATTATTGGAGTGATGGTGCTGTAGCATCCACACGTTACCAAGTACATGATGCTGCCTTTAACTATGAAATGACTGAAAAGATGTTCTTAGATTACACACAACTGTATGGCTTTTCGCTGACAGATAATTTCACTCAACGTACTCCATTGTTTGATGACAGTGCTGACTACTCTAATGCTGGATTATTAGATGCCGGACGTAACGTTACAAACTATGGTCTGAAGTTCCGTGTTGTTGGTCAGAGTGATGATGGTACTGTTGGTCAGGTGTTAATATTTAAATAGGAAACTTATTGAAACCCCGTTCCTACTGAGGAGCGGGGTTTTATATTGCTTAAAAAACGTTATTCCTGGAATTATATTACTTTATTACAATTAGATTACTATATAATCAAATCTCATTCACACGTAAAATAGATTTCGCATCAAAATGTAACAAAAATATTACAAAGAAGTGGGAGAGTTTTAACAACATGAATGTCAGAAGTATCATTTTAGGTATGCTAGTCTTTTTAGCTGTTTTTCATACTGATCTACCAAATGTAGAAGCTGAAAAACGAATACCTTTCAAGATTTAGTTCGATTTGAAGAGGAAATTCAGTATTTACATAACTTAGAGGTTATCAATGGTTTTTCTGAAACTACATTTAAACCACTAGCAGAAATTAAGAGGGTAGATGCGGTGCGTATGATTATCCGTGAGATGCATGTAGATCTATCAGAAGTGCAAGATCCAAACTTCACGGATGTTCCAAAAGGGTTCTCAGGTTATAAAGAGATCGCCAAAGCGAAAGAACTCGAAATTATTGACGGAGTTGGGGGAGGAAAGTTTGCTCCCAAAGCATCTTTAACTCGCGCTCAAATGGCGAAAATTTTATCAGAGGCTTATGATTTAGAAGGTCAAGATGATATCACGTTTACTGATGTGAAAGACAGTCATTGGGCAAAAGCTTATATTTCAGCTTTGGCTAGTAATCGCATTACAATCGGTTATCCAGATGGTACATTCCGCCCGAAAAAGAATATTACTAGACAAGAATTCTCGGCATTCCTTGCACGTCATTTAAATGAAGCATTTGTTCCCCATGAGTACGGTAACAAGCTATCAAATATCATCAATAGCGGGAACTTTGCTAAATCAGGCGATTGGGTTTACTTTGGTGACGCTGGTATTTGGAAGGTTTCTGAGAATGAACGATATGTGAACCGCGTAGCGTCCGATCAAGAGAATAATGTTGCCTTTTTAAATGTGATTGGTGATTGGATTTATTATTCAAATGCACAAGACAACTTATCGATTTATAAGATTAAGAAGGATGGATCAGGCCGCCAAAAGCTTGTTAACGCACCTGCCATGTATTTGCATGTAGTTGATGACTGGATGTATTACACAAATCCTGAAAAAGAAGCGATTTATAAAGCGAAAACTGATGGATCACAGTTAGTCAAAATTACAGAAACAAGCTCACCGTTTACCTCTGCAGTTCACCAAGGTTGGGTTTATTATGTAGATTCGAAGAGTGGTGGCTTCTATCGTATTAAAACGGATGGAATCCAGAAGATGAAACTTACATCAGACATGGTAACTTATTATGCTGTGTACGAGGGTGAAATGTACTATGTGAATGAGTTTGATCAAAATCATCTCTATAAAATGAACTTGGACGGAAGCCAGCAGGAGAAAGTATTAGATAAGTCTATGATAGGCTTTAATATCTCAGATGAACGTGTTTACTATATTAGTCGTGAAAATGGTAGCCTGAATATGTACTCCCTTGATGGGACTGTTCATGAAGAACTAGACGCTAATGGTTATGGAGGTTCGGTCATGATTCATGGTGATTGGCTATACTATAGTATGTATACAGAAGATGGGACATATCAGTGGTATAAGATAAGAAAGAACGGGGACGATCGCCATCAGTTTCCTGTGACGATTTCTTTTTCTGAAGTAGAGAAAGCTACAAAATAAAGTTGTATTTTCCGTGGGGCATAACCAGAAATGGTTGTGCCCTTTTATGCATTAAATAAACTAATTTTATCTAATTATATGTGATTAAAAAACTACTATCGGTGTAATCCTAATGTCGCATTATGTCGAATTCATAGACCAAAATTATCAAATTAACTAGAGAAATTGAACTTCATGACGATTCATGTATAATCTAAGTCGTACAACAAAATGACTATAATTTGGTCGATAAAGGCAAACCTATTGAAAAATAGGGACGCAAAGTCACGGGTCTAAAGAAGTGGTTATCTACACTTCCATGACGGCTGGGCCGCCGAAACTCAAATCCTTCCCTTTTTTATCACGATTGATTGAGTCTGGCTTGATCGTGATGAAAAAGGGTTTTTTGTTTGTTCAAATTTTAAAAAGGAGGAGTTTAATGTGAGAAAATCATATCGTATATGGTTCACAAGACTCAGTGCAGTTGCACTTGTTTTTATTCTTTTATTTAGTAGTTTAGTAACCTATCCATTGCAAGCGTATGCAGCAAAGAAAAATCAGCAGACTATGGATCCAGGTTCGATTTTGGAAACTTTACCGCAATTTAATCAACAAAATCCCTATGTACCTAATCCAGGAGGTGGGACGCAACCTCAACTTCCTAATATGAATACGACTAAGATGGCACCTTCAGCCCCTCAAAATACTGGGCAAACAAAGGGGCAGCATGGACCTTCATCACCAATATCAAAAGCTGATGAACATGTAAGTGCCACTACAGGGTATCTAACGCTTCAAAAAGAAGATTTAGTAGTGCCGGGTATCGGTTTTGATTTTAACTTAAAGCGTAGGTATTCCAGTGATAATGATAAAACAGGAGCTTTTGGGAAGGGATGGAGTTATAACTTCAACTCAAAACTTCAAATGTATGCTGAATTTGCTATGGGAGAATTCAGATCAGATGGCACTATTCTAAATTATACATTTGTTAAAGATGATTTTGATGCTTTCATTACAAGCTATGATGGCGATGATATGACAAACTATGAACTACATAAAGGTCATTATGAAAAGGGAGCTAACGGAGATACCCTTACTCGTGAAAGTCAGTTTGAATATGTCGTTGAAACGCCAAAAGGAACAAAGATTACATACAACGGATATTTTGCACCATGGCGTGAAAACCAAGATCCATCTGTAGGGAAAATGATCAAACGTGAAGATCGTTACGGAAACGTAATGGAGTTTGATTACTATGATAATGGAAAACTAGAAACAGTTACCGACACAAGTGATCGTGTCATTACGTTTAAATGGGATGGAGAAGTCATTAGTGAAATGATCGACCCATTAGGTAACAGCATTTCCTATGAATATGATGACTCACAACGTCTTAAGAAAATGACCAAGCAAGATGGTCGAAGCATTCACTATACTTATGACAATAACGATCGCTTAGCAAGCATCTCAAACGATCTAGGCGAAACAATTGAATACCAATATGACCAGAACAACCGTGTTGAAGCAATTTATAACGCTAGAGATGAGAAGCTTTTTGAATATCAATTCCAAACCGATAGTGACGGAAATGTAACCTCTTATACGAAGAAAAATGCTTTACAAGATGAATGGAATTACCAACTAACCGATGGGAACATCACACAACAAGAAAATCCTCTAGGGGAAATCACCAAGTACACCTACAACGAAGATCATCAGTTAACGGAAAAAGAATCCCCACAAGGTGTAACAACATTCAGCTATTATGAAAATGGATTAAAGAAACAAGAAACGTATCCAAATGGTTTAGTCGTAGACCGTGAATATCATGAGAAGTGGGAACTACCGACTTCCATTAAATATTCAGATGGTCGTGAAAAAACCTTTACTTATGATGAAAACGGTAATATTGATACCAAAGAAGAAAATGGCGTTAATGCGACTTTTGAATATGACGGACAAGGTCAAATGACAAAAGTAATTGATGAAAATGATGAAGTTCTTACTTTTGATTATGATCAATACGGAAATTTAGATAGAGTCATCAACTCTATGCAAGAAGAGACAGATTATCAATTTGATGAGCTTGGACGTATGGTTTATTCAAAAAAGCCCGAGCAAAAATCGGTGAACTACACCTATGATGATGCCGGTCATGTTCTTACTAAGATTGTCGGAGAAAATACCACCACATACACCTATGATGATGCAGGACGTCGTGAAACGATCAAGGATCCAATGGGAAATGTCAGTCGTTATATTTATGACGACCTTGGACAGCTAACAAAATTTGTGGACGCTATCGGACGTGAGTATGAGTATCACTATGATAAGGCTGGTCGCGTAGATGAAATTGAAAATCCATTAGACCAAACAACAGATATTACTAGAGATGCTTTAGGGAGAACAAAAGAGGCCTCCAACAACAATGGGAAGACTTCTTATGAATATGGGCCCTATGGTGTTGAGAAAATTACCTCACCGAGTCGTACGAAAACTTATGTTTATACAGATCAGGGGCAAGTAGATAAAGTAAAAGATGGTTTGGGACGTGTAACGGACTATTCCTACAGTAGTGAAGGTTATCTACAAACCGTCAAGGACCCATACAATCGAACCACCTCTTATTCTTATGATTCGTATGGAAACCTAAAAACGGAGACTTCTCCATCAGGAAAAACCGTTACCTATCACTATAATGACTTAGGTCTTGTAGAGCAAAAAGACTATTCTGATGGAACATCTGAAACCTTTACTTATGACCCACTAAAAAGGCTAGTAAAACAAGATCATCGAAACGGAACCACACAGTCCTTTAAATACGAGGGTGATCAAAAACTAGATAAAGTAGAGGGTCCTTTAGATCAAACCTTCTCTTATCAATATGATGAATTCGGACGTGTAAAGAAAAGAATTAATGCGGCAGATGGCGAATTCACTTACACCTATAATGACAATGGTTGGGTTAAAAAGGTTACAAACCCATTAGATGAGACCACAACTTATCAGTATGATGATGTTGGTCGTCTCAAAGCTATCGAGGATGCAGCAGGAAACATTCAGAAATATAGTTATGACGAATTAGACCGTCTTACGAAATATGAAGATCCTGAAGGAAACATCCATTCTTGGCGTTATGATGATGAAAAGAATCAAACCACATATGTGACACCAAAAAAAGCTGAAGTTTTGTACACATACAATCAACAGCATCAAGTCACATCTATTGTGAATGAACTTGGTGAAGAAACGCGTTTTGAATATGATGATGCTGGACGATTAGAGAAAAAGATCGATGCAAAAGATCAAGAAACATCTTTTGAATACAATGCGCTTGATCAAGTTACGAAGAAGGTTCGTCCAGATGGAAAAAGTGTAACCTATCAGTATGATGAACATGGACGTCTTGAAAAAGAAACAAATCCATTGGGGCAAACAACAAACTACACTTATGACGATCGTGGCAACATTGAAACGATTACGGATCAAAATGGTACAACAACCTTAGGTTACGATGTAGATGGAAATCTTACATCTATGACCAACCCTTTAGAACAGACAACAACATGGCAGTATGATGATCTGGGTCGAATGACCAAGATGATTGATTCAGCCAAACAGGAATGGAAGTATGAGTACCACCCTCTTGGAGGCGTTAAGAAGATTACGCAGCCAAATGGAGCCGTTTATAAAAAAGAATATGACGACCTAGGTCGCGTTAAAGCCGAGATAAATCCTAAAGGGGCAAAGACTACCTATACGTACACGAAGACTGGAAATGTAAAAAGTGTGAAAGATCCGCTAGATAATCAAATTACTTTTACGTATAACGGTAATGGTCAAGTCAAAACATACGAAGATGCATTAGGCCATGTAACAACCTATGAATATAACCCTCTAGGACAAGTGGAGAAAGTTATTGATGCGTTAGAACAAGAGACGATCAAAGAGTACAATGATGCTGGTCAGATAAAGCGTCTAATCAAGCCAAATGGATCGGAAACAGAATACAATTACAATGCTTTAGGACAATTAAAATCCTTAACTGACCCACTAGGAAATACAACAACCTATGAATATAACGAGCTGGGACAAGTAACGAAGCAGATTGATCCTAAAAAGAAAGAAACGACATTTGCTTATGATGCATTAGGGCGCCTTCTTACGAAAACAAATCGTTTAAACCAGACAACACAATATGACTATATTGATGAACAAAACAAAGTTTCCATTACAAATGCTGAGGGCGCTACCACAACCTATCAATACAATGCGCTGGATCAGCTTGTTAAAGAAGTAGATCCAAAAGGAAATGAAACAACTTATACCTATGATGATTTAGGTCAAGTAACGAAGGTTGAGGACCCTCTTGGTCATACAGAAGATTATCAATATGACGAACTTGGAAACGTCACTTCCTTTAAAGATAAGCGAGATAAGACGTTTACATTCCAATATGACCTTGTAGGAAACAAGACTAAGCAAACAAATCCGTTAGATGAAACGACGTCATTCGTGTACAACTTAAATAATCAACCTAAAAAAGTTAGCTATCCATCTGGCGGAGAAGAAACTTATAAGTATGATGAAGCGGGCAACCTTATTGAGTATAAAGAGCCTGAAGGTGGCGTATGGGAATATACGTATGATGAGTTAGGCAGAAGAACTCAAGAAGTAGATCCACTTGATCAAACAACTCTTTATCGCTACGACGAAGTAGGTAACTTAAAGAGAAAAATGGATCCTTCTCTAGCATTAACGAAGTTCAAATATAACAAGCGAAATGAGCTTGTCGAACGAACAAATGCTCTAGGATACACATGGAGCTATGAATATAATCATTTAGGGAATCCAACAAAGGTAACAAACCCTCTAAATGAAAGTTATACCTACCAATATGATGCTGAGGGCAACCTTTTAGCTGAAATTGATCCACTAAATAATAAAACGAGCTATCAATATGATGATGTAGGTCGTATGACAAAAACAGTAGATGCAGAAGGATACGCAACAGAATATGAATACGATCCTGTAGGGAACTTGAAAAAGAAAATAAATGCTCAAGGACATGAAACCAAGTATCAGTATGACGCACTGAATCGTGTTGTGGAAACCACTACACCTAAAGGAGCAACATATGAGTATGATTATGATGCTGCTGGTAATCTAATCGAAACTGAAAATCCTTTAGGACATAGTACAGAATATCAATACGACCCATTGAGTCGTTTGAAAGAAGTTCAAGATGCTTTAGGTGGGAAGACTTCTTATTCTTATAATGTACAAGGTTTACTGAAATCTGTTAAAGATGCGAACGGAAATCAAACATCTTTTTCCTATGATTTAAATGGAAACAAAGTACAAGAAACAAATGCTCTAAATCATGAAACAGATTATGAGTACAATGAAGCCAATCAGCTGACAAGTATTCAGCAGCCGAACGGAACACAAATTCAATACGATTATGATCAGCAGGGTAACGTATCCTCTATCGATGCTGGTAGTGAGGAATATACGTTTGATTATAACCAAGTAGGTCAGCTTACTTCTATGGAATCTCCTAAAGTAACGGAGAGCTTTTCGTATGATGGTGCGGGAAGAATGACAGAACAACGTAATGAAACGCTTGATAAATCGATCCAATATGAGTATGACGCAGTAGGCAATGTCACTTCCTTAACAAACAGTGAGGATCGCACAACGTCATATACTTACACAGATCGCAATCAAGTATCTAGTGTAGAAGATCCTGATGAAAATGTTACAACTTTTGAATACGATGAGCTTGGACGAGAAACGAATCGTAATCTAGCAAATGGCAATGAGATTACTAGAAACTATGATTCAGAAGGGAACATAACCAAGATCACCAATAATGGCTCTGAAGGAATCCTTTCTTCTTTTGCCTATGAATACGATGAATTAGGAAATCGAGTAAGTCGTACAGAAGAGGATGGTGCAACATCTACCTATGAATATGATGCACTGAATCGTCTTACAGAAGTTACCTATCCGAAAGAAAAGATTGAAAGTCTAACGGATGAACCGAATACACCTGAAGATGGAAAAACAGAAAGTGATGAAAGTAAGGAGCAAGTAGCATCTATACCGGTGGATAAACCGATCTATGGGTATTGGATTGTAGCGAAGAAGGATAAAGCAAAGACGAATTCAAAACCAGATAAAAGCCCTTCTAACAATAATAGTTCGAATAGTAAACCTGAAAAAGATACTTCAAATGATAGTGGGTCATCTTCTTCTGATAATGGTGGAAATAACAACTCATCAAATCAAGATAAGGGACCTTCAAACAATAAAGATAACAGATCAAATAATGGTCAAGGAAAAGGAAAAGCAAAGGCTAAAAATAAAGATAAAGATCTATCGAAAAAATGTAAGCCCGTTGTAGTAGGTAAAGGAAACAATGGACATGGGCAAAAACCGTTTGAACAGAAAACACCAGAGCAAGAATCCTTTGAAGCGGTCAATGATCAACCAGATTACTTAGTTGATCCATACAACAAAGTATCGTACACGTATGATGCTGTTGGTAACAGATTGTCTATGACTACAGATGAAAGTACAACACGTTATCAATATAATGAGATGAACCAACTGTTGTCTGCAGGGGACACATCCTTTACGTATGACGGAAATGGAAATGTAACCTCTCGTACGACAAGTGAAGGAACGGCTTATTTTAGTTACGATGTGCTTAACCAATTAGACCTAGTTGAATTCGAAGATGGAAGCTACGTCAGCTATGCCTATGATGGACTAGGGCGTAAAGTATATCGTGAAGAAATGTCTTGGATGCCACAAGAAGATGGGGAGAAAGACAAACAAGAAGAAGACAAAAAAGGTCAAGGAAAAGCAAAAGGAAAACATAAGGAAGATAATAAAGGACAACAAAAGAAACAAGAAAACCAAGTTGGTCAAGCTAATAATGACAAACCAAACCAAAATAGTAATAGCAATGGTAAGGGACAAGGGAAAGAAAAAGGCAATCAACCAGAAGATTGTACACCAAGATCTAATCCAGGTCAGTCTCAAAAACCAAATAAGTCCAAAGAGAACAAAGGGAATGGTCATGGGCCTCTAGACAATCCGGGTAAAGGACATAAATATGGATTGTATAAGAAATACGGGGAAGATGCAGAGCTGAAATCTCAAATGGATGTAGCGAAAATATCTTATATGTATCAAGGCATGACCACAAACCTGCACAAAGAATATAGTGACAAAGGTTCTCCGTATGCAGAGTATTACATGGGACCTAATCAAGAAGTTGTTTCTCGCAAAATGTTTGGAAATCATGGCTTAATAAATCCAGCCAAAGAGCCGAACTTAAAAACAACAGGCGGTTTAATGTATTACCAAATGGATGGTCTAAATACTGTAAGCTCAATTACAGACCGTCATGGTGATGTGATTGAAAACTACCGTTACGATGCATTTGGTGGCATCCAAACCGGTATTACAGCACCTTACAACCATGTAAGCTACACAAGCCAGCGCTACGATGACAAATCAAGCCTAATTGACATGAACGCCCGCTGGTACGATCCATCCGTCGGTCGATTTATGACTCAGGATACGTATCGAGGAGAGTTAACGAATCCGTTGAGCCAGAATCGTTATGCTTACGTGATGAATAATCCGATTAATATGTTGGATCCGACTGGGCATGTGCCGGAGTGGGTAGGACAAAGTAGTCATATAACAATGAGGTTTGGTGATGATCCAGGTGTACGAGACGATGTTTCATGGGTCATTGAGAAATGGGTGTTAGACGATTATACCTATGATTATGATGATAGAGTTACTGGTAGGGCTACATTTAAAGACAGAAAAGAAATCTATCATCATAAATCTGTTACTGAAACATGGGATTATGATTATTATTTACGAGTTAAATATAAAGATGGTTTAGATACTGGGAAACTTGGACCATATTCAGACACTTATAGTGATCATGATTCTTATAATTGGACAGAAGTTATTTCAGCTGATGAAATAAGTGGAGAAAACCAGGAATTTATTTCTATTAATTATGGTGGTCCACCTCTGACAAACGCTGAAGATATTTCTGTGACTATTAAAGAGATGGATAATGATAATCTATCTTATACAATTAAGGCTGAATTTGCTACAGATATAGAAAGAGAATCAAATAATCTTCAAGAAGTTAAAGTAGACGAACAAAATGTTGTGCATGCTGCGCAAAGTAGTAGAACAGAAGTATTAACAAAATCTATAACTGAAGTTTCAAATTTAATAAAAAAACACACTTTAGGTAGTAAAGAATATATAGGTGCTGTTAATAAACTAAAAAAAGAATATGGAGCATATGAAACTTTAGAATATATAATGGAGGATGTTAATAGTAGAGAAAACGAGTTTAATCTTATTAAATTTAATGATGAGAGAAAATATAATAATTTTCTAGATAAATTTAATAGTCTAGTCACAAGTAGAGATCCTTTTAATTATAAAACAACAACTATAAAGACAAGGTCTGGCTTTATTGAACAAAAAGAAAAATATTACTCTGAAACTTTTAAAAGAATTCATTACTTTAGAAACAAGTTAAATAAAGCTCCGAAGACACTTGATAGGTTGATACAGTACAATAAAGAGCATGAAAATAATAAATGGGAACTTTTGTCACCTATTAAGTCAGCATATCATATGAATGGTGAACAAGGTATATTTAATACCAAGTTTGTATCTTCTGATGGATTATTTGAAGCCGTATATGATAGAGATGGAAATCTATTAACAGATAAAAATGACCCAATAAATATGGGAACATATAATTATATAGGTCCTAGTGATGGAGGTGGCCATACCAAGTATGATGTAAATCCTTATAATGAATTTAATAACACAAAAAATTTAGAAGGTGATGGTTTTTGGGGAACTAGTCAAAGCGCTGCTGCAAATATCTCTAAATATATTAGCAGCATAGAAGCTAAAAGGCATTATAATGAAGTTAGAAGTATGGTGTATCCGAATCTCAGTACACCAAATGAAAACTTTAGATAGTAAAAATTTTATGGGTTGAATGGAGAGATTGCTAAATAACAGGGCTGGGTGAAATTATGAAGAATGCAAAAAACTATTATTTGTTTATAACTTTAATGCTAAGCTTTTCACATTGGATAATTGTTATATTTTTATTGAAATTCTCAGAAACAATTGGTGATTATTTTTATTTAACTACATTACCTCCAATTATTTATATCTACTTAGGTGCTAGATATAAATCTTTTAATAAAGAAGTGAGTAATTTAATAATTTTTTTAAACGCTTTATATATAATTGCTCTATTAGTTTTAACTATTGGAGTTCTAAGTGGGGCGTAAAGGGTTTACAATAATACCTTAATTTTAGATAAGGGACAAAGGGGGGCAGGTACACTGTCCCCTTTTTTTTGATTATTAAGGACGACGGACCTGTCCTTGTGTTCTTTTTCCATCTGGCATAAATAGGGCGGAATTTAATGAATTTCGAGAAGCATACTGGGCTAAGTAATGGCTCTTTAGATAACATGGGGACGGTTCCTATGTTTGTTAAAAACTTTACAAAAACGAGAGGCGTACTTTAGGGGGAGAATAAAAAAGGTGTGATGGTTATATGCAAACAAAAATAATATTTCTTCTTAGTGTTTTAAACTATGTCCTGATACTAGCATTAGTATATAGTGATTTTGCAAAGAACTATCTATTGGTATCCATTTTGCCACCAATTATTTTAATTATATTTCAAAGAATGAAATTAGATTCATCTAGGCTAGCAATCACCAACTATATTCTTAATGTAATATATATTGGAATCTATATAGTATTTTCTTTAATGGTCCTTCAAAGTTTTCAATATCATTAAGAGGATAAGTTGGAGTAAGAGTAATAGGTTTTAAATTGGAGGAATAATGAAATATTATAAATTAATGTTAGATGTTCATAATGAAGATGATATCGTATGTTACTGTGAAGATTCATATGGTTTTGAACAATACGAATTAGATGAAGGTAAGTTTATTGAAGAGTGGAATAAGGATATTACTTTTTATTATCACCCAAAAGAAGGGAGCATAGCTACTGATTATTTGGCAAACGATTTAGGGTGGTTTATAGTTTCTTCTAAATTTAAGAATATCCTGGAGAATATGGATGGTATATCAATTCAGTTTTTACCTGTAAATATAATCAACTCATATGATCATTCGCAGCTATCAGGGTATTATGTAGCTAACATACTAACAGTGTTAGATGCCCTTAACCTTGAAGGGTCCGACTACAGTGTTATAGATTTAGACGATGAAAAATTTTATAATGTGAAGAAATATGCTGTAAGTAAGAATAGAATTAATCAGAAGAATGTATTTAAGTTAAAAGGTGATGAAATACCCGTTTTTATATCAGGTGTAATCAAGGAACAGATTGAAGAAGAACTTGTTACAGGTTGTGACTTTTTAGAAATAAAGGTCATATAAACGAGTTGATTGAAAAACTTTATAGGGATTCCCAATGAAGATACCTTAGCAGGGTATCTTATTGTATTTGATTTTTTTGTAAATCCGCTTTCAAAATAATTAGAATTTATGATATGATTAATAAGTATCAAGACTAAAAACCTATATAAATTTATGAAAAGGGCAAACTTGTCGAAAGGCAAGGACGCAAAGCCACGGGTCTAAAGTATAGTTTTACTAAGACAGCCGGTTGCCGTATGAGTAAATACGAAACTCCGATATTTGTTTATCACGGTAGTTCTATGTCCGTGGTAAATAAAATATCGGAGTTTTTTGTGTTAGAGACATATAACTTTCAATTTGGTCCTAACGCTTTTCGGGTTGCTTTTTAAAGGAGGAGAATAATGAAACGTCAGATGTTGAAAGTGAAAGTAATAATTTTACTAGTGATTATGTCTCTTTTTTATTGGGGTGGTACTTCTTATGCTAATGAAAATGTAGAAGAGGGTAAGATCACCTTTAAAGAATTGGATTCAGAGGCAGATGTATCGATACACAAAAAATGGGAAATCACCTTTGACCGACCAATGAAGCAAAAGCTTTTTGAAAAGAATATTTTGGTGGGGGATCGCTTAGATAACCTTATTCCGGTAACAGTGGAATCAAAAGATAATGGAAGAAAAGCTGTTATTCATCCTCCAGAGGGTGGTTATCAAGAAGGGAATATTTATTATATTGTGATCACCCATTACCTAAGTGACCAGGAAGGGAGCTTCTTCTCCCAACCAATCCTCAAGAAATTTGAAACTGAATATAGCGAAGAAGATATTGTGGAGATTCCTGACCCTAACTTAAAAGATAGACTTATATCACAATTAGATAAGGTAACAAAGAATGTAACAAAACAGGACCTTAAAAATATAAAAGGGATAGACCTTAGTGAAAGTGATATAAAAAGTCTGGAAGGTCTCGAAAAGGCTATAAATCTTCAAGAATTACATATGCCCAATAACCAAGTTTCTGACTTACAACCAATATCACAGTTAAAACAATTGAAGTACCTTAATGTACGAAATAATAACATCACGGACTTAGATCCTATAAAGGAATTAAGTCAACTTCAAGTGTTATATGCAAGTCAAAATAAAATAAAAAATCTTATTCCATTGGCTCAACTGTTTAACTTAAGAAAGTTAGCTATGGATTCTAACAATATAGAAAATATTGAACCATTAAGAAGTTTAGGAGCACTGTATTATATTTCGCTACTAGAGAACCCATTGTCCGATGAGGCGATGAATTTAGTTAATAATCTAAGACAACATGTCTATACAGTGCGTTATGGAACAGAAATTCATTTTGAAGATCCAAATCTAGAAGAGGTAGTAAGGATGTATCAGCATATTGAAAAAGATGTGCCGATTTATACAAGTGATGTAGATACACTTTATAACCTGGAGATTTATGATAGAAACATAAAAAGCTTAGAGGGGATTGGTGAATTGGTAAGCTTGAGGAATCTGGAAATTTCTCATAATAATATTACAGATTACAGTCCTATAAATAAAGTAAAAGGGTTAAAGAGTCTTTCTATTAATAACACGGACCTTAAGGATCTTGACTTTCTTAAAGAAATGGATCAATTAGAAAAACTTCATCTAAAGCATAATAGGATCTCAGATATAAGTGAACTTGAAAAACTAGAAAATTTAACATTCCTTAATTTGAAAGGGAATAAAATAGAAGACCTTTCTGTGCTAAGTGAACTTAATAAAGTCCAAAATTTGATTCTAACAGATAATAATATAAAGGACCTTTCCGTATTTCAGGATTTAGAGAATGATTTCTACTGGCTCTACTTAGATGATAATCAAATATCTGATATTTCTCCTTTAGTAAAGATGGTAAAAGATAAAAAATATAGTGGCTTATTAGATATTTCATTTAACCAATTAGACTCAACAAGTAAGACAGTTCAAGATCATTTGTCAAAGTTGAGGGAGCAAAATGAATATTTATGGGCTCATTTTCAAATGCCTAAATCCATAGAAGAAGGCAAGGGAATCTTATATGGTAGGTACTATTCTATTAGTATGTATAGTCTCAAAACACAACAAATAGATGTAGAGAATGCTAAGGTACAACTGCTGAATCAGGATGGTGAAGTAGTAACATCATCAACAGTCCATGAGAATGGGAGATTTAAAACTGAACAAATTCCTGCAGGGATGTATCATATACAATTCAAAGGAACTCATTATACGCAAGATGCTCCAAGGGAAGTAGAAGTTAAGTCAGGTAAGGCTATTTCTAGAGACTTGTACGTCTTCCCCCTTCAAATTAAAGGTAATGTAACAATTAAAGGCACACAAGTTAAAGTGAAGGAATATGAAATTCAGTTGTTAGATGAAGAGGGGCAAGAAACGGATGCTAGAATTAACAAAAACTACAGTGAATTTGACATCATGTCATTAAGTAAAGGTACCTATACACTTCGTATAAATGCTGAAGGTTTCCAGCCATATGAAAAGGTGATCGACCTGAAGAACAATTTAGATGTACAGGTGGAATTAGAACCTTTAAAGAGAAGTGAATAAAATGGTAACCCTCTTCCTGCTTGATAGGAGGGAGAGGGTGTTAAGGGTGGAAATTCTATGACTCTATTCTTTCTTTTTTTATTGTACTTAGAAGGTACAGTTTTGAAAAACAATCCTAATTTAAAATATAAAATTCACAAGTTAATCTTAAATTCAAAAAAATCGTCTGATGAACAAAAGGCTTACACCTATATGCTATGTGTCAATAATATTAGTAAAGATAGGGATATGATTTTCGCTTTATATAAAGAAATGAATGATTTCTATGAAACAGATTTCACATTTAAAAATTCGATATACTTTATACATGCATATTCTGTTATAAAAGTTTTAGTATCTTATTTAACAACTGATCAGCTAAATGAAAATGTATTTAAAGAGTTATTGGTTAATCAAGAAAGGGCATTAAAAATCAATCCAAACTTATATAAGGAAGTCTTTTGGTTTGAGGAAACTTTAAACCATCTTTCTTACCTCGAAAAATGGGATGCAATAATAGATCTTTATGAGAAATATTACTTTGACAAAAACAAATCATTAACTCCCCCCTTGGTGGATGCTAGAACTAAGTTTTATTACGCTGTTGCTAAGTTTTTTCTTGGTTATCAAGAAGAAGCTGTCGATGAATTAAAAATGGTCGAAAATATATTTGATAATCAAGAAAAAAGTGACCTAATATTTTTAGCTTACATTTATGCCTTTTATGGTAAAGACATTAAAAACAAAGATTCTAATAAAGCCATTGAATACTACACTAAGGCTGAAAACTTTTTAAAGGCCAGCAAAGAGAGAAATTTACCATTAAAAAATAAATTAAGTGAGGCAAAAAGTGAACTAAGAAAATGATTTTTTCAGAAAGAGGATTGAAGTGAAAAAGATTAAATTTTTGATGATAGCTATTCCTATTTTTGCTGTAATTATCACAACTATAGTGATTTGGTCAGACATAGTCCTAACCAAAAAACAAAAAGAAGAAATTCATCGTGTAATTCAACAGGAAGGTGGAGAAGTTACAGATATTCAAAAAGTAGATAAGGAAGAGACTCCATTTGAAATAGGTAACCATGAAAATGTGTATTATCAAATTGCTTATACAGCTGAAGATGGTCGCAAAAAGACAGCTTGGTATAGAGGGACAGTTGTGGTCAACGATATTCATGATCATTCATCAAGAGGGCATCCTGAGAAGTGGTTGATTCATGATATTCCTGATTAAATGTGGGGGTGAGCATTATTAGTAGGGTTAAGTTTCTAGCTATCATTCTACCAATATTCATGCTAATCCTGGGCTTTTTAGCACTGAGTTTTCACTTCGTTTTAAAGGGCAAGCATGAAGACGAAATTCATAAGGTTATTGAAGCTGATGGGGGAGCCGTTTTAGACATAGAAAAAGTAAATGGTGATTCTAGCCCCTTTGAAAAGTTAAGTGGTGCAAATCGATATTATAAAGTTGTGTTTAAACAAGAAGGAAAAAGAAAAACAGCGTGGTACCGAGGTTCCGTTATTGTAAACAACATACATAAAACACCTAAGGATGGGTACCCAGAAAAGTGGTTGTTCAATGATCAAGAAAAAGATTGAAAAAGAACTTTTAGTAGTAGGTGAATTAAATAAGAAGTTTTTCTATCTAAATGCTTTGCTCCCACACATATTTGAATTGCTCTTTTTAATGCAGCTTTGGGAACAGCATAAGAAAGTTAAAGAGAGAATTCGATTGGGATTTATGGTTTACCTGTTATGGATCGTATCCTTAATGCTGCATTATTATGTATTTTCCTATGTATTTAACTTCTATCTTCTTATACATATATCAGATGTCTTGATCAGCTTTATTACTTCCTACCTCTTACTTAAATATCTCACATACCGAAACTTAATGGGCATTCTATCAAGATAAATTACTAGAAGGGACTTTATGATTATGGATGTGATTTTTGGCTTTATATTTTTTACATTACTCCCACTCGTTCTGTGGGGATCGATCGTATATTTTGGAATAAGAATGTTAGTGGGGTTATGGAAAAAAGACTTTCAATCAATAAAATGGAATGGTATACTTCTGTTTTATTTTATAAGCTTTTATTTCAATTCTGTCGTAATATTAATGTTACTTATGTACTTAAATATATTGGATGCTTTTACTTTAAAGGGAATTATTGCCCTTATTTTCTCTGCACTAATATTGTATTTAACTCATAGGAGTAGAAGGAATAGTGTTACATATAAGGTGTTGGTGATTACTCAAGTTGTCTTGATCTGCTTGGTTATTATTTATGCTATCTTTTTTCTGAATCGCGGCCCAGTAGCTATTCCTACAACAGCTTTAGAATAAGGGCGTTTTCTATACAGTTGATAGATACTTACTGAATAGATTTATAAGTGATTATTTAAAAAGGTTAAGTAAAGCAACCTGTTTTAAACTATAGTGACGATGATACTTCACGTTGGAATAAATAAGAGGTGATTTAAATTGGCCGTTGGTTTTAAAATAGATTTCTTATGGTACCAAGTAGGTCATGGTGATTTCCTTCATTCATTTTTTTTAACAATTAGTTATCATCTAGAACCGAATGGTTGGGGGAGTAGGTATCCATATTTAATGAATGAACTTTATCAAGGGAAGCTCTCATGGAAGGATGTTCCTAAGGCTTTAACAGAAGTGGAAGAAGTGCGTTCGAAACTAAAGACATTCATTCCTGATAAGGTGATATGGGATATAGAAGATACTTCAAAACAACCACCCTGGGGTCAAAATATTAGCTCTACTATAACTAGTTTGGCAAATTATTTTGTGACAAGTGATGGAAGAGATCTTTTTGAGGTTTTAATTATGGCATTGAAAGATGCTGAGTATGAAAAGGTAGATCTAGAGATTGAAAGTATTTAATCCCTTTAAACACGATTGGCTGGCCCAGCCAATCGTGTTTATTTTTTTAATCCACAAATCTATCTGGATTTAAGAAAACTTGAATACCTGTAGAGAATGGTTCATCCCCAATTTTAGAATCAAAGAATTGGAACGACAAACCTTCATAGCTGAGGTGTTCATCTTTTTTGGAACGCATCGGAAGTATTGTTTCTAAATCCCTCTTCTTTAAGTCTATATTGTAATCAAGTTCTAATATTTTTTGTGCTGCAGTAATTGATTTCATATTGTAGATGTCATATATGACTATATCTGATTTTCTCGTATAGTTAACAATTGGAGGATTTGTGCTATTTTTTTCAGAAACGATAAATAACATTTCCTTGTCCCAAACGTCATACCCCATATCCGTTAATGTGGTATTTAAATCTTTCATAGATTTCGTTTGATAGATTTCTTGGTTAAATTGCACTTTTATATCTTCATTACCTAATGACGTTTTGATGGTGAAAATAGTGATTAGACCAATGCTAACTAGTGTAATGAACAAAGAGGTTTTCTTCATTATTTATAACTCCTTCGTATTAAATGTGTTATCCCTATTATAATTTCGACATTTAGTTAGCTTATTTCAAATGATTTTTTTCAATAAAAATAATCGGCCGCCTCTCTTATCAATGAGAGACGGCCGATTATTGCCTGCTTTTTTTAGTTAATCAATCTTTGAATTTGCTCACGAACAACATCAACTAAACGATTGTCATGATCAAGTTCAGCTACCTGCTGCAATGCTTGAAGCGCACCTTCATTTCGTACAACTTCCTGCAATTCCTTAGCCTCTTGATCACTATCATTTTGATAAAGTAGGGCAGAAGCAATGACCTCAGCTAGATACTCTGGATCTTTTCCAATCGATTCAATATATTCTGAAGCTGGTCGTACTAAACGATCTTTAGGTCCGAGTTTACGTTTTGGTCCACGGCCGACTCTTGTCACTTCATCTGAAAGATCTGGGTTAAGGAAGCGTTCGATGATCTTTTCAATATAGGCTTCGTGTTGTGACTCGTCAAAATTGTACTTTTCAATTAAGACAGATCCAGTTTCCTTCAGTGTTCCGCGTACTTTTTCTGAAATCGTAGGGTCATCCATAGCTTGCTTGATTGTCTGGTAACCATGATAATGTCCGAGGTAAGCGGCTGCGGCGTGTCCTGTGTTCACGGTGAATAGCTTACGTTCAATGTATGGAGTTAAGTCCTCAACATAGGTGATACCATCGACATCTGGTTGTTCACCTTTAATGCGAGGTGTCTCAACCACCCACTCAAAGTAGGGTTCAACTTTTACGGTTAAAGGATCGTCATTGTTTTGATCTGGGACAATGCGGTCAACTGCTGCATTTGGAAAGCCTACTGTTTCGTTTAGTTTTTCATGCTTGGCTTCATCAAGGTTTTCAAGTACATGAGCACGTAACGCTTCGCTGCCGCCGATCATGTTTTCACAGGCGATTACATTTACAGGGCCATGGTTTTCATCTATGCGTTTTTCAAGACCTTGAGCTAACACCTTTGAGATAGCGGGTAGAATGTGTGGACCTACAGCTGTCGTGATCAAGTCAGCTTCTACGATTGCTTGAATCACTTCATCTTGTTGACTCATACTGTTAAGGCCGCTTACGTTTTGGACCTCGATAGTTTCATCGCTTCCGGCTAGATCGACTGTGTAGCCCTGACGTTTATTTAGTTCATCGATTAAGGTTTCGTTTACGTCTACAAAAATGGTCTCGTAGTTTGCTTGATCGAGTAGTGCTCCGATAAATCCTCGTCCAATGTTTCCCGCTCCAAAATGGACTGCTTTCATATTAGTTCACCTCGCTGAACATAGAAATGACTTCTTCTTTTGTCTCCGCATCAATGATCTTTTGGATATTTTCTTCTTCAGAGCATACGATTGCAATTTGAGATAGGATTTCAAGGTGTTCGTCACCTTTTCCGGCGATACCGATTAGAAGTTTAACGATGTTACCATCACCGAAATCCACGCCTTCAGGGACAGTTACAACAGAGATCCCCGTTTCGAGAACAGCTTTTTTCGCATCTTCTGTTCCGTGTGGGATTGCTACATAGTTCCCCATGAACGTTGAAGTGATATCTTCACGCTTGATCATTTCATCGATATATTCTGGACTAACATAGCCTTGTTCGTTTAGGATTCCTCCTACGTAACGAATGGCTTCTTCTTTATTGATAAGCTCTTTATTTAATACGATATTTTCTGGTTTTAAAATGTTATTAGACATGTGAATTCTCCTTTAGGTTTGTTTAGATTTATAAAAGTCATAGAGTTGATTCGAAATATAGTGAATCATTCTCTCTTCATCTTTGGACTGGAGGATGGTTGTGCAATCATCCTCTTCCACGATGAGGGAGCTAATAAAGCTTAAGACCTCTAAGCCCTCTTCGTGGAAGTCTTCTGGCGCAAGCATTAACAGTAGCGTGTGCACCTGCATTTCTTCTTGATCCATTCCCTGAACCGTTAATGGTTCCTCCAACACATGCATAGTGAAGGATGCCTGTTCAACTGCTGAGCTTCTGGCGTGGTAGAGGGCTAGGTGTGTATCTGGGATGCCCAGCCCGCCTATTTTTTCCCGTTCCAACAAATGCTCAACAATAGGGGAAGGGTCTGAAATAATTTCTTCCTGCTTTAGTTGATAAGAAGCTTCGTTAAGTGCTCCTTCTACACCTGTAGCTTTTATGGGTTTTACAAAAAGATTATTTAAGATCTGATTAAGAGCCTCTGCATAGCGTTGACTTTTGGCCAAGGATTGTCTGATAGCATCCAAGGATTCGTCTCCACTCTCTTTAACTGTGGATGGTGCTTTTTGCAGCTGGCTCGTCACCTGCACGCGACGGATTATGTGCTCGATTTTGTGAATATCTTTTTGTGGGAGCACAGGGCTTACATGGACATAGGAATCAAAATCCGTAAGCGCAATGGTCGATACGATCAAATCGAATGAATCTGTATCGAGTTTTTCTAAATCAAAAAGCGATCGATGTTCCACGGTCTCAATTTGCTTGAATTGTCTTTGCAGTTTAGCTGCTAAAATTTTTGCTGTCCCTACGCCGCTCGAACAAACAACCAATACATGGAGTCCTCGCCCACCTTCTAAGTTAATTAGGGCAGAGGCGAAGTGCATGACGACGAATGCGGTTTCTTCTTTTGGGAATTCAAATCCCGTAAACACTTCATGGAGAGCTTTTTCAACATGGTTAAACAGCTCTGGATAATCCTGTTCGATTTGTTCGGTGAACGTGTTTTCAATGTCCATTTTTTGTTGAAGTCGATAGACGCTCGGCTTCAGGTGTACGACCAGGTCATTCAGCAATCGTTCAGACTGATGTAGGTCGATGTTGATTCGCTTGGATACATTTGCGATAAGCTGCTTTGTCTTAAACGCTATGCTAATACTCGAATCTTCAAGCAATGTATCTTTTTCATATCGAGCTTTTGCTCCCATCAGGTGCATGGTGATATAACCTGTTTCAGCTTCAGGGATCGTGAGTTCGAATGTGTCAGAGAGTTTCTCGATTAATTTTTCAGCAGTTGAAAATTCTTTTGCGAATCTGAGCTTTTGAAGTTGTTCTTGATCCATATTGATTGTTTCGCCTTGTTGGATTCGTTCAAGGGCTAGGGCCAAGTGAACGACAAGTCCAATGTAGGCGCTATCTGCTAAACGATAGGTTAGTTCATTTCGTAATTCATTAACATGCTGCTCGATTAAAGAAAGTTTATCTTTGTTAACCAGACCAAGCAGCTGCTCGGATACGGAGTCCACCAGATTCTTAGGTTTTTCCTGAATGTTTTGGCGGAGTAGGGCGAAGAAGTCGAGTTCATCCATATGGCGCATAATCAAATAACTGATGGCTTCACGGATGGCGCTTTCTTCACCTTCAATTTCGACTCCGTACCCTCGTTTTCTTACTAACGAAAGTTGAAAGCCAGACAGATCTTCTTCAATTTTGTCCAGGTCATGACTAATGGTTGCGACGGTAACGCCCAGTTCATTTGCTAGAGCAATGAGCTTAACAGGCTCTCTTGCTTCTAGTAATGTTGAAAGGATCAAAACATGTCGTTCTTCAGGCGTGTAATCAAGCGTGGTTTGTTGGTTCAGTTCAAGCTTGAATTCTTGTTTGGATTCGAATGGTCCCGTGATCTCAAGGTGACCTTCTGCTGTTTTTTCAAGTTGAAGGTTGTACTCACCCAAAAGGGATTCAATACTTTTGAGATCGCGGTGAACCGTACGTGTACTGACGTCCAGTTCTTTTGCCATAAACTTAATTGTGGCTGACTCATCTTGTTGAGAGAGCAGCATATCAAGAATCTTTCGTTCGCGCCCTGTAATATACATCTCTGTCTGACCTCCTTTCTTGTGACAAAATTGAATAGCTTACACTTTAATGGTAAGTCGTTTTGTGAGTGTTATCAATGAATAGAAAAGATAGGTTCGTCATAAGGGGTGTGACAAAATTTAATTGAGGAGATTTATGAAAAAAGGACCTGACTCGGGTGAATCAGGTCCTATGGTTTATTCTTCGTTTTTTAATTCTTGCACGAGTTCATCATACTTAGGACTATTTAAGAAGTTTTCCACAGAAATGTGGTGGGCATTCGGTACTTTTTGGATTGCACGTTCTGTTAAGTCCTTGTGGGTGATGACGATGTCTACGTCACTTGGTAGATCGTTGATTGCCATGTTTGTAACATCAATGTTGATGTTTTCTTTCTTAAACTTGTTTTTCAGTAGGGAAGAGCCCATCGCACTGGAGCCCATGCCTGCGTCACAAGCGAAGATGATTTTGTCAACTTGACTACGATCGACATATGGTACTTCATCTGTGTTACGATTTTCAGTCTGCTCTTCTTGTTCTTCTTTTGTTAACTGGTCAGAAACGCGGCTTTTCTTGCCTTTCATTTCTTCCATTTTAGCTGTAGCTTCGTTCAGGTCGCCTTCTTCTTCTTGCTTACTGAACTTCAGGATGAAGGAAGCGACGATAAAGGATGCGACTGTTGCTAGAAGAACACCTAGAATAACTCCGAAAATATCTCCTTTAGCCGTTAGTGGCAGTAAGGCTACGATACTTCCTGGTGACGGTGTTGCTGTTAATCCGACACCTGTGAATACGAATGTCGCTGTACCTGTTACACCACCGGCCATAGCGGCCAAAATTAATGATGGTTTTGACAAGATATATGGGAAGTAAATTTCGTGAATTCCACCAAAGAAGTGGATGATTGCTGCACCTGGAGCTGTTTGACGAGAAATTCCTTTTCCGAAAAACATGAAAGCAAGTAGTACGCCTAAACCAGGACCAGGGTTTGTTTCAAGTAAGAATAGAACTGATTTATCTACGTCTTTTGATTGTTCAACTGCAATCGGACTTAGAATACCGTGGTTAATTGCGTTGTTTAAGAATAGAACTTTAGCTGGTTCGATAAAGAGATTAACTAATGGAAGCAGACCGACATTGATTAGAAATTCAACACCAGCACCCAGAACATTTGTTAAGCCAGCCATAATTGGGCCAATAATGTAATAGCCAATGATAGCAAGAATTGCACCTGCAATACCTGCTGTGAAGTTGTTTACTAACATTTCAAAACCGGAGCGGATTCGACCTTCTAGTGGCTTGTCGACAGCTTTAATCGCTGCACCGCCAAGTGGTCCAATTAGCATTGCGCCAAGGAACATCGGAATGTCAGCTCCGACGATAACACCCATTGTGGCAGTCGCACCAACGACTCCTCCACGTAATCCGTGAACCAATCGTCCACCAGTGAAACCGATGAGTAATGGTAGAAGATAGTTGATCATCGGTCCGACCATCTCTGCTAGGTTTTCATTTGGAAAATATCCATCAGGAATAAATAATGCTGTTATAAGACCCCATGCAATAAATGCACCAATATTCGGCATAATCATGCCACTTAAAAAACTTCCGAATCGCTGCACACGAGCGCGAATTCCAGTTTGTTGTTCACTCATGGGAAGTTCCTCCTTCTGTGTTTTTCTGTACTTTCATGATAAAGCGGTTACAACCGTATCTACAAGACAATCTAAATGCAGGTTTGTCACAGGTCCTGTGACATCATTAAAAAGTCGGATGTGGTGGGAGGTGGAAAGGGAGGGGAGCGATCGATCATAAAATGTGAATGGTGCTCATAAATCATTCTGGTCGCTCAAATTTCGAGGGGTGCGCTCATAAAAGAAGTGGATCGCTCATAACTCCAAGATCGCACTCATTAATGAAGGATATCGCTAACTTTCATGACCTAGCTCAAAAAATTGATCAAACGTTTGATCAAGTATATCCAACTCCATTCATGACCATGATGGTAAAAACATCGTAGGAGGTTCGGTCATGGAGGAAGAAGGCAACATTTTTGAAGGATTGTTCTGGGGGATCCTTTTCAGCATACCCTTATGGATGTCGATCATAGGATGGTACAAGATTCTCTTCAAGTCCTAAAAAATGTCTCAAAAACATGTTATAATAAAGGGTAGGGACTAGTCGTACGTGACACCAAAGGGGAGAACAGTATGGTTACATCTGAGCTATTAAAAGAAGCTCCATCGATTACGATGAGACGAACAAAACCGCAGGAAAAAGCTGATACGTTAAAAACCTATTATGCGAAACTGAAAGGAGTCGTTCCATCCGTGCGTGATTCAGAAATCCAAAAGGGTATGAAGTCAGTCAAAGGAACATTAGCGATGGAAGGACTTGATTTGCAGTCTGAAGAAGAAAAGCTGATCCGAGCAAAAGTAGAAGGTGAGCTTTCCGAAGAAGAATTTATGCAAAAGGTGCAAGAACTAGCTTATGAATGATAAATATGTCTATCCAGATATTGATGTGTTGCAAAATAAATTTGATGTGAAGGATCAAGACAAGCTTGAACGCCTAGAGCGCATGCTATCAGGTCGCCGGCTAATGGAGCTATTTCAGGATCCATTAGAAGGTCAGTTTGATTTGAACCATTTACAAAATATTCACCGCTATATTTTTCAGGATATCTATGAATGGGCTGGGGAGCTCCGCACAGTGAACATCACAAAAGGGAATCATTTTGCGCTTCATAACGTGATGGTTCCTTATTTTGAAGAACATGTGACTGTTCCTTTGCGTGAAGAGAATCTTTTAGAAGATGTAAGTGGAAAATCTGATTTGGCGCAGCGAATGGCGATTTATTTTGACCATGTGAATGCCACTCATCCTTTTCGTGAAGGTAATGGGAGAGCCCAGCGTGAATTTTTCCGTACTCTCTCATTGCGTCATGGATTTCAGCTTGATTGGAGTAAGGCCTCACAGGAGGAAATGATCGAAAGCTCGAAGCAGGCTCTGGCTAAAATGGATCCTACTGGCTTGGAAGAAATCTTATATCGTTGTATGTATAAAGTCTAGTAATCTCATGGTTTTGTTCCATGAGATTTTTTAGTTTTATAGAAAAAAGGGAGCAGCTATCGAGGCTGCTCCCTTTCTATTAGGATTGTCTATGATTAAAGAAATCTAAAAAGGAATGATAAATCTCAATTCCTTGAAAGAGCATTAAACTTAATGAAGTAACGGAAAAAGCTCCGATAAGAATCATGCGCACCCAAAACATCATCATGGTTTCCTCCTTTTTGTTAGTAATTATGGAGAAATGACGATGTTTTGCCGAAAATAATTCGATTGATAAAAGACCGAGGACAAGAAGTGCATGAACTTATGCCTACAATCGAGAAGCGTTACACCAATCAATAGCAAGGATGCTAATGCGATAGGAAGGTATCCAAATTTAGTGACAGAGGAGGACTTATCATCCTCATGCACATCCATTAGGTTAACAGACTCACCTGTTTCTACAATGGAGGTGATCGGTACTTGGATGCTTGATGTATAGGTGACTTGAATAATGATTCCGATCATAACCGTAAATAGTATTAACTTCCAGCGCTTTTGAATCATCTTCAACTCACCACCTTCCTAAAGGATTTGTTACTACTATTTTAGTACCTTTGAACGTTTGTGGAAAGCATTATGTTGTGTCGCTAGCATCCATTTTTTATGTTTATGAAGGGGTGGGCTTGTTTGATGATTATTTGTTTAGGTTAATGTGAAAGTGGCGCCGATCTAAATAAACATATTAACCACTCAACTCAATGTCGACTTTGAAGAGATTTTATAGTATAACCTCCGTATTGAAAGATGTCATATTAGGATAAAATGAATCAGTTAGTAGGGGACTGATGTGAAAGGAGATAAATTCTTATGAAAAAGTCAAAAGCAGAGAAAAAACGTGACCGTGAAATATTAGATTTATATCATAAAAAGGTTACAGAGGAAGCATTAGAGCCACTCTGGAATTACTTTGAACAATGGAAAGCAGGAGATTATCCATATTACGAGCTTACGGAACGCATCCATGAATTTCATAAAGAAAATCAAGAGATCTATAAAACCTTTCAATATTTACAAAGGGAAAGGTTAATTTTTAAAGCTAAAAAGGAAATGGATATGTTTAACGATGCGGATCTTCAGAAGGAAATATATAAGAGGTGGCTGGAATTAGACTGAGTTCAAGGAAGTAGCAGAATAAGATATTTTCAGAGTTAAGGAATTGATCAAACGTTTGATTAATTCTTTTTTGCATGAAAAAATTTATTGGCTGTTGT
This sequence comes from Pontibacillus sp. HMF3514, assembly GCF_009858175.1. Classification (GTDB taxonomy): domain Bacteria; phylum Bacillota; class Bacilli; order Bacillales; family BH030062; genus Pontibacillus. The sequence goes on along the minus strand of NZ_CP047393.1, from coordinate 3,394,433 downwards.
AAAATAATGTTACTAGAATGAGAGGAGTGATGAGACTGAATCATATCAAAAGAGAAATTCCTTTAGACATCCCTCAAAAGGAAGGAGTTTTAAGAAGAATCACGCCGCATAACCCAAAAAGGAAGTTAGTCGAAGAGAATTTGAAAAGAAGGTGGTCAGGTCACAAGGGAGAACTTACGCTTGATTATCACCTACGCTTTTTACCTTTTAAATCCTATCAAGTCATTCGTGGTGTACGATTGCGAGCTTTCGGAAATGCTTTTCAAATAGACACCCCTATCCTTAGTCCCCACGCTATATTTATAGTAGAAGCCAAAAATCATAAGGGCACCATCACATACAATGAAGATAAGAAGCATTTTGAACAAACGGTAAATGGCATCACTAAACATATGGATGATCCATTACTACAAGTAACCCATCATAAGCAGCAGTTAGAAGAATGGCTTCGGTATCGAGGCATTTATGGTTACCCCGTCATTCCTTTAGTCGCCTTCACCAACCCTTCAACAGTGGTAATCCCACCAAAAAGCCATAATCACAACTGGCCCCTAATGAATGCAGTCCACATCGTCGACAAAATTGTTGAGATTGAAAAACTGTATAAAGGTCGCGCCACATTTAATATTGATAAAATACGAAATGCTCTACTAGCTGAAAATACTCCACTAGAGCAAGATATCCTCCAATACTTTTCAATAAAATCCTCTGATATTATCCGCGGAGTCATGTGCCCTCAATGTGAAAGTTACGCTATGGAATGGGTGCGTTTAAGGTGGCAGTGTCCTACATGTAGTTATCGTTCAAAAAATGCTCATCTTTTAGCGTTAGCGGACTATTTTTTATTAGGGAAAGATTCTATTACGAATAGGGAGTTTAGGGATTTTGTTCTAATTTCTGATAAGGATGTCTCACTAAGAATGTTAAAAAGTAGTGGTTTGAAGTATTGTGGTGACACAAAAGGGAGGATTTATAAACAGCCAGATGATTTACCTGCTTTTGTAAAGAATGCTTTCGATTATAGATAGGATAAGGCTGGGAGCGGTGTAGCGGTGTATAGCAGAGAGAGAAAGCAGCACCGAGGCGAGAGAGAGCCTCACCGAGGTGAGAGAAAACCGCACCGAGGTGAGAGAAAACCGCACCGAGGTGAGAGAAAGCAGCACCGAGGCGAGAGAAAACCGCACCGAGGCGAGAGAAAGCAGCACCGAGGCGAGAAAAAGCAGCACCGAGGCGAGAGAAAACCACACCGAGGCGAGAGAAAACCGCACCGAGGCGAGAGAAAGCAGCACCGAGGCGAGAGAAAGCAGCACCGAGGCAAGAGAAAACCGCACCGAGGCGAGAGAAAACCGCACCGAGGCGAGAGAAAACCACACCGAGGCGAGAGAAAACCACACCGAGGCGAGAGAAAACCGCACCGAGGCGAGAGAAAACCGCACCGAGGCGAGAGAAAACCGCACCGAGGCGAGAGAAAACCGCATCGAGACGAGAAAAAATCGCTCTTTATCCCGGAAATAACAACAGATTCCACCCACCAAGCAGGAACCTGCCATATCAACACTCATACAAAGCCCCCCCGTAGCTCAAACGCAACAGTTTTCCCTATCGATCTATCAAAAAACATTCCACCCACATCTCCTACCAATAACCCACACCCATCCCATTAGCCCTAGGCCACCCAACAAAATACCACCCAACCTATAGTCAGGAAGGCCGATTCTATCGACATTTCGTTGAATTGGATGCGTTCTGCGTCGATATATGGAATACGAAACGTCGTGGAGTGTCGTCAACCACGATCAATTAGGGGGTGATGTAATTGGGAAGAACAGTTGTTACTGGAATGGGGATTCAGGCACCACAAATTCAATCGATCAACGACTTTGAACATGTACTTGAGAAAGGTATCTGCACACATTCTATCCTTCATGACCATGGGCCGAATCATTCCAGTATCGTCGCCGGCCAAATCACCCAAGAACCCCTCAACGAAAGAGCATACAAACGATATCCACGCTCAAGCAGATTAGCCATGGCCGCAGTAGACGAAGCACTACGGCAAGCCGACATCAAAAACATCGACCCATCTAGAATTGCAGTCATTATGGGAACTTCGCTCGGAAGTCTTCTTGAAATTGAACAAAATTGTGATGCAGCAAAAGACTTCCGTATGTTTCCGTGTCACGGCGTTGTACTCGCCGATTCACATACACTGTCTTCATCTGTCGCAATGTACACAGGAGCAAAAGGTCATGTCCACACGATTACAACAGGATGTGCATCAAGTTCAGATGCGATTTTGATGGGGAAGCTTTTACTGGATTCGAACCAAGCGGATCTCTGTATTGTAGGCGGAGCCGATGCATCGCTAGGGCAATGGAGTACATATGGATTCGCCAAACTCCGGTCCATCGCTCAAAACACAGATCCTCAGGAAACCGGCGTTCCTTTTTCAAATGAGCATCATGGGTTCGTCATGTCAGAAGGCGCTGGCATTATCACCTTAGAGCGAGAAGATCACGCTCATAAAAGAGGCGCACATATTCATGGCATCGTGGAAAATGTGTATTCCAACAACGAGGCGCTACCAATGCTTCAAGCGGAAATGAGTGGGGATTCCATGCTCGCTGCATTAAAAGGAGCACTCCTAAATCACCAACCAAGCTATGTGAACAGCCAGGCGCTAGGTCTTCAAACGAACGATAATGTAGAAAAGATTGTTCATCAAAAGCTTTTTGGCAATTCCATCCCGATCACATCCATCAAAGGTATGACCGGCCATATTTTTGGATCGATGGGCGTCATCCAAGTCATCTCATCTTTGATCTCTTTTAACAAAAACTTTATTCCGCCAACGATTAAAACGACCGGCACAGGCTATGAGGATCTCCCAATTGTTTACGAACCGAAGTATCAATCTATCAACAGTGTTGCCATAACAACGCATGGTAACGGCGGCAACAATACGTGTTTATTGATGAAAAAATATGAGTGAAGGAGGCACGTAGATGCTATTTATATTCATGATGTTATTTGCAATCATTCCATTAGTTATCGGAATCACGATTTATTTTATGCTTAAGAAAACGAAGCTTGCCTCAGCGCTCCTTTTATTCTTGGGACTCGCGAGTGTTTGGCAGTTTGATGTAGCCATCTTGTATGCACACGAATTTTTCTCCTATGAAGTCATTGATACGGTTTTCCGTGCACTGCGCTTCGGATCCATAATGCTGACGCCAACACTGTTTTATGTAGCCTACCTCGTTGTAAAAGAACATCTTCCTCAAATGAAGGGGACGAAATGGAAGCGTTTTATGGATATCAAAGTGGTCTGGGCGTTTTACGCATACAGTCTTTTTGCTTATGCCATGGGCTGGAGTCATCGTGGTATAAGTGGTCTTAAGCTAATGGAGTCTGACTCGTTTAACAGTTTTTATTTTCCGCAATATGGATCATTATCATGGGTGTTCACCGCAAACGTGATCTTATTTATATTTTGTACCGTCGTAACATGCTGGTTAAGCTTGAAAATTAAAAAGCAAGGCATCGGCACGTTTCTTACCTATTTTCTTTTCTCCACATCTGTTGGATACGTAATTGGAATTTTAAATATGATGCCGGAAACAAGGCTTTTCCCAAGTGCCATCGCTGTTATGGTTTTTGCTCTCACTATCCTCGTATTAGTAACCAAAATCGTTAACGAGAAAGGTGAGGAACTTGAGGAAAAAGAGGCTTTCCTAAGGTCGATCATTGATATCAATCCGAACTACATATATGCAACGGATAAAAACGGGACGCTCACACTCGCCAACAAAGCATTTGCTGAGTTGAGCGGTACCACAACAGATGAAATCATCGGAAAGCGAAAAGAGGATACATTCGACACATTAAAAACACCGCTAACAGAAGACGATGATTGCTTCTTTTTACAAGCAACAAAAGATACGGAGGAAGTCATCACAGACGTCCAAGGAAATAAGAAATGGATCCATACCGACGAGATTCCTTTTGAAACGACTCAGGGAAATCTCTTATTAGCGGTTTCCACAGATATCACGAAAATTAAGCAAAAAGAAGTGGAGATCATCTGGCAGGCGTTTCATGATGAGTTAACGGGTCTTCCAAATCGTCGCTATTTCAATGAGATTTTGCAAAAGGAGATTGAAAAAGCAGAAGGCGTGCATCATGAGATTGCGGTCATGTTCCTCGATCTTGATCGTTTTAAATACATTAACGATACGCTGAGTCATGAGGTTGGCGATGCTTTACTGAAGCAAGTTTCCGTGCGTTTGCAGCAAAGCAGCCGGAACAAGAAAGGCAAACGAGCTAAGGTATGCCGCATAGGTGGAGATGAATTCACCTTTATTTTGCCGAATAGCAATGGTCCAGAGGCTGTGTTATTTGCAAAAGAAATCATCGCATCTTTTGAAGAAGTCTTTACTGTTTACGGGCACAACCTTTATATAACGCCTAGTATAGGGATTAGCTTGTACCCATTTGATGGCGTAACAGCCAACACCCTTATCAAAAACGCTGATTCTGCAATGTACTATGTAAAGGATAAAGGAAAGAACGGGTTCCAAATCTTTAACTCTGACATGAACCATGACTTTTATCGCAAAATGGTATTGGAAAAAGAGTTGCGTCAGGCGATTGAAAGAGATGAGCTTTCTCTTCATTACCAACCTCAGCTCAATCTTGAGTCAGGGCGAGTTGTTGGGATGGAGGCACTTGTAAGGTGGGATAGCCAGGAGCTTGGACGCGTATCACCAGGTGAGTTTATCCCGCTCGCTGAAGAAACAGGTTTGATCTTACCTGTAGGTGAGTGGATTTTACGTAGAGCTTGCCGACAAAATAAAGAATGGATCGATCAAGGATATGAACCACTGCGTGTAGCCGTGAACATCTCACAAATGCAATTCATGGATCCGAACTTCTCGAATCTAGTTTTGCAGGTTTTAAAAGAAACAGGATTGCCTGCAGAGTACTTGGAGCTTGAAATCACGGAGAACATTGCGATGACAGATGAACAACGAGTGATTTCGGTGCTAAGCAAACTAACGAAAAGCGGTGTGAAGATCGCCATTGATGACTTTGGTAAAGGATACTCATCCCTTGGCTACCTGAACAAATACTCGGTCGATTACCTTAAGATCGACAAAACGTTCATTCAAGATCTACCGTACCATCCAGATAACATTGCAATCGTCAAAAGCATCATCTCGGTGGCAGAGCATCTTGAAATTGAGTTGATTGCTGAAGGGATCGAAAATGAAAAAGAGCTTCAATTTGTAAAAGAGTTAGGGTGCAAATATGCGCAAGGCTATTATATCGGCCACCCAACTCCTGCGAACAATTTTGAAGTGAATGTATTAGGTAAGATTAAGCAGTTGGAAATTAATCGAATAACTTGATTAAGAGAGGACCTTAAGCAGAGCTTAGGGTCTTTTTAATGCTCTCTTATATGTACCAACATATTCAAAAATACCCTTACTTTATTGAAAAAAATTCCGTTATACTAGATATAGAAGCGAGGGATGAAAATGAGGCTAAAATCAATGATTAGAGGGTTAATCCTCACCTTGTTGTTGGCTGCTATTTTAGTAGGGTGTGACTTGAATAGTGAAGATGAAAACGTTTCTTCATTGGAGGAAGAGTCTCACGTTCAAGCGGTAAATCCAGATGAACCAGGGTGGAAGGTCGATACATCTCCAGTGACATTTGATTGGTATGTGAACTTCTCTTGGTTTACGACAAAGTGGGGAAATAATGAGGTTTCCAATTATATAACAGATAAAACAGGTGTAAGTATCAACTTTATATCTCCATCTGGGAATGAAAATGAAAAAATGAATACCATGATGGCTTCAGGGTCGTTGCCTGACTTTATTACGATCGGCTGGTGGGAGGATGCAGCACAGAAGATTATTGAACAAGATCTTGTATTGCCTTTAGATGATCTTGCTGAGGAATATGATCCCTACTTTTTTAAAGTGGCAGATGATACGAAGCTAGAATGGTATCGACAAGAGGATGGTCATGTCTATGGATACCCCAATGCCTCTTCTTCTCCAGAGGATTTTGAACGCTATAAAGATTTAAAACCTTCTAATCAAACGTTTTTAGTTAGAAAAGATATATATGAAGCATTGGGAAAGCCTGATATGAGAACGCCTGAAGGTTTTCTGAATGCATTACGAGAAGCAAAAGAGAGATTCCCTGAAGTGAATGGAGAGCCTCTTATTCCTATTGGATTGCACGAATTTACGTCTGTTGGAAATGACTCAATAGATGAGTATCTTCAAAGCTTTTTAGCTATCCCGAAAGAGAAAAATGGAAACGTTTATGACAGGCTCACGGATCCTGAATATATTAAATGGTTAAAGACATTCAGGAAGGCAAATGAAATGGGACTTCTCTCAAAGGATATCTTTATTGATAAGCGTGCCCAAATGGAAGAGAAGATTGCTCAAGGCAGATATTTTGCAATGTTGTATCAGCGTAGTGATATGGCAGCACAACAACTGGATCTTTATGCCAAGGATCCGGATAAGGTTTATATTGCTGTAGATGGACCAGCAAATTCGAACCTCGATACTCCTACTCTACCTGCTGATGGTATATCAGGTTGGACCATTACGCTAATTTCAAAGGATGTAAAAGATCCGGAAAGAGCGATTCGCTTTTTAAGCTATTTGATAAGTGAAGAAGGACAAAAGGATACATTTCTAGGAAAAGAGGGTGTAACGTGGCATTCCATTAACGGTGATGAGCATTTTTCACCTGAAGTGCTCAATCTATTAAAGTCTGATCGTATTTCTTTTGATCAGAAGTACGGGGCTGCATATACCTATTGGATGTTAATGGATACGAATAAAATGCTAGAGTGGACGCACCCTACTGCTCCACCATTAAAGCAACTAGAGGATTGGACGAAAGGAAAGACAGTAAGTATTAGTGAATTCGAAGGTATTGAACCAACCGGTACTTCTAAAGAAGGCATTGCTGCGAATAAAATCGATAAAGAATGGGGAAGAACGCTTCCGAAGCTTTTATTAGCAAAATCGGATGAGGAATTTGATCGGTTGTTCCAATTGTTTTTACAGAAGCGCAAAGATTATGGATACGATCTTGTAGAGGATTATAAACAAAATCAATATGAAGAAAATAAGAGGAAGCTGAATAAATAGGATTCAGGAGTGAGGATGGAGGTGAACAGGGATGAAAACATACATGAACAACATAAGTGAATGGATAAGTCAGATTTCCCTCCAGAAGAAGTTGGTATTTCTTTATGTCTTGATTATTCTCGCTCCTGTTCTTATCTTTACCTGGAATATATCTAAGAATCAATTTGAGGCATCCATTAACGATACCATTCGAGAAAGTGAATATATGATTAATTTGGAAAGAGTCAATATTGAAAAGAATATGGAAAGTATTCGCCGAACCGCACAAATTGTTGTAGCCAACCAAGAGTTTACGGAATTTATGAGCAATAGCGAAGGGCATGAAGTGGAAGAACTTATTGATTTTAAGATGAACACGTTATCGGATCTTTTGCAGTTGAAATATAATAATCCAATGATTGAAAACATTCACTTTTACGCTGCGAATTCACATGTAAGTGAAATGTGGCCTGTCGTCTACGATGAAAAGCGGATTGTAGATACGGTTTGGTATGAAGAGATACTCGAGTTAAATGGAAAAGAAATGTGGAGAGTGCAACAACCAGGTCAAGCTTCAGAAAAAGAGGATGCAGGGCAGGTAGGACCTAAGAAGATCTCATTGTATCGAGAAATAGAATACCCTAAGGATGAGCACTTAGGCGTTATAGAAATTAACATGCTTTTAAAGAATTTCTTCCCTAAAATATTTAGTGGAGTAGAGAATAGTGAAGCTCAAATGCTGGTTCTAGATAAGCGTAATACCCTTCATTACGACTCTAGTAAAAGGTTGTTACAGGGTCTTGAGCTTACCGCTCAAGATATAAAAGATGCTTTTCTACAAAAAAATTCAGGAGACCAAGAGCGGGTCATGCAGTTCCAGAACCAAGCTGTACCGTTTCTTATTGTATCTTCCTATGTAGAAGAAATAGGCATTCATGTTTTGAATGTCGTTTCATTAGAAGAGATCTATGCTGAGCGAGACCGATTAAGAATATTAATCTTTCTGGGCGCCTTTTCACTGATCGTCATTCTTTCTTTCATAACCTATTTTATTGTAAGGCTCATTTTAAAAAAGCTCCATCTATTAATTGAATCCATGAAGCGCGTAGAAAAAGGAGATTTTACGGTTGATGTAGATATCCAAGGGAATGATGAGATCGGAAGGTTATCCAATCATTATCGGAATATGTTAAGTAAGATTAATAGTCTCATTGCAGAATCTGTAAATAAAGAAGCTGCCACTAAGGAAGCTGAGCTAAATGCCTTAAAAACTCAAATTGACTCCCATTTTCTATATAACACATTAGAGAATATCAAAATGATGGCCGAAATTGATGGGAAATATGATATTTCTGATGCCTTAACATCGTTAGGGGAAATGATGCGCTACAACCTTAAATGGAAGAAAGATTTTGTCTCATTGCAGGAAGAAGTCAATCATATACGAAACTACATTGATATTATGAACATTCGATTAGACCATCGTCTAGAGCTTAATGTAGATGTTCCTTCCCATTTGGAAAGCCAAGAAGTGTTAAAAATGTCCTTACAGCCGTTGGTAGAAAATGCAGTTAAACATGGGTTGCAGCATATATTGCATGAGAAAAAGGGGATGATTTCTATAGAAGCTTCTTCTTATAACCATGATACGATCTTATCTGTTACCGATAATGGGGTAGGAATGAATGATGAAACTTTGCAGGAGCTAAGGACTTCCTTAGTAGAAGGTTCATATATGACAGATACATCTAACAGAATGAAGAACGGTACGGGGATTGGTCTTTATAATGTTCACGAACGCATACAATTGTACTATGGACAAGACTATGGATTGTCGATCGACAGTAAACATGGTGAGTATACACGAGTGACGATCATTATACCTCGCCTACTTCTAGAAGGAGGTGGAGAATTACCAGCATGATGAAGATATTAGTTGTAGATGATGAACGGATGATACGAAACGGGATTAAAGCTATGCTTGAAAGAAGATTCACAGATTCCGAAATTCTAGTAGCAGCGGATGGAATAGAAGCCCTTGCGTTTGCTAAGGAACATAAACTTGATATCGTCGTTACAGATATCAAAATGCCACGTATGGATGGCATTGAACTTATCGAGAATCTGCAAGATATGGAATGGAAGCCTTTTGTGGTGATATTAAGTGGGTATGATGACTTTACTTATGCGAAGCAAGCCATTAAATATCAAGTAATGGATTATTTACTGAAACCTGTTGATCGAAATGAATTATTTCAGATTATTCAAGGGGCAAAGGATAAGATAGATGCTCGATTATCCCTTCAGGAAGACATGGAAGAGTATAAGAGCAACCAGTTGAATTATCTTTTACTCAATAAGAATGTGAATGAAGAACAAGTGAAGGAAACGGTCCAGAAACTTCAACTTTATCCTTATCCAAACGGTTATTTTGCTGGAATCTTCGACTTTAAAAGTAGTAATGAAACACTGGTTAAAGAGGAGTTTTTCCAAAGTATTATGAAGCAGGTTCATCAAGTAGACAACCATGCTCTCTGCTTCATGGACAGTAACGCTGATCTTGTTGTATTTACAGAACAGATAGATATATTTGACAAAATACTAGAGGATCGACATTCAGATATAGAGAATCACTTATGTGTGGCAATAAGTCATAAAAACGAATCGATTGATACACTTAAGGAAGCTTATAAACAGGCGAATGAGGCATTAGCTTATAAATTTATGTTTCCCAATCAACTCATTTTTACGTATGAGCAGGTGGAGCAAAAACAAGATGCTTTCTCGATTGATAAACAATTAATTCAAAAGATTTACAATCAGCTGGGAACAGACCGTCATAATGAAATTCGAGCATCCTTATTATCCCTTTTCAATATAGACGAGATAAAGGATTACAACATCTGCTACATGGAAGAGTTAAGTCAATCGATTAATACCATTCTGTTTGATCAGGTCTTTAATCAAATCGGAATTGAAGCTATCGAAATATTTAAGTTATATGATGAAGTGGGGGATATGTATAATTTTGATAGTATCCACGATTACTTTTATACTGTTGAAAAACTAACCCTACGACTTCATGATTATCTAAAAGAAATGAAATCCGTTTATTCGGGAGAAAGTCACATGGAACAAGCTATTCATTATATCCGTGAGAATGCGCATAAAGATTTAAATATGGCTGTAGTCTCTAATCACATTTCCCTGAACTATTCGTATTTTAGTCATTCCTTCAAAGATTACACTGGAGAAAACTTTGTTGATTATTTAAAAAAGATCCGGATAGAAAAAGCGAAGGAATTGTTATCCAATATGGACAATAAAATCTTTGAAGTTAGTGAATCAGTAGGTTTTCGTAACCCAAAACAGTTTTCTAGGGTTTTCAGAGATATCGAAGGAATCTCACCAAAGGAATACCGAGAAAAAATAAAGACGTAATTCATAATGAATCGCTTGTGTTTCTACACATGCGATTTTTATGTGCTTTTTATAGCATCTATTTTGCCTCGTAGGCACAGCTAAAATCTCGGAACCTAAAAATCTGTCACCTAAAGTAAAATTATGATCATTATGAAAATGGGAAGTGTCCATTACAATAAACATGTAAGCGCTATACCAAACGAGTAGGGAGGGCTGAGGAATTCTATTGAACATACGGAAAGTGAACTGAATCTTTCGTTCAATTTCTTTTTTTGAAGAATAATGTAAGGGTTTTCAAAAAAACTCTTTTCTCCCACATTGCGTTTACGTTACAAGAGGTGTTCAAGTATGGTAACCATTTACCAAATAGCAGAAGTTACAGGATTCTCAGCAACAACAGTATCAAAGGTTCTAAACAATTATCAGGATGTTAGTCCAAAAACAAGGAAGAAGATTTTAGAGACTGTAGAGGAATTAGGGTATCTTCCAAATTCCCACGCCCGCTCTCTATCAACAAAAAAATCTTGGATTATAGGCGTTGTCTTTATTGAATCCTTAGGAGTAGGGATGAAGCATCCATTCTTTAACGCAGTTATTGAAAGTTTTCGGAAGAATGTAGAAGCGCATGGGTATGACTTGTTGTTTGCTTCTAGAAATATAAGCAACAAGCAGAAGAGCTATCTAGAGTATTTCAAGTATCGTGGTGTGGATGGCGTAGTTATTGCATGTTCATCAGATCAAGATGAACAAGTGCAGGAATTGATTAATAGTTCGATCCCTTCAGTCGTCATCGATTTAAACAGTGATCAGTCGTGTGTGATTTACTCTGATAATTATCGGGGGAGTCAGGAAGCGGTTCAGTATTTGCACTCATTAGGACATCGTAAGATTGCTCATATTGCTGGCCATTCATCAACTTTTGCAGGACAACAAAGGCTTAATGGTTATGTTGAAGCGATGAAGACCTTACAATTATCGGTTCCAGAAGGATACATCACAGATGGGGAATATTTTTCGAGAGATAGCGGTTATAAAGCCATGAAGAACCTACTTGAATTAGAAGATCCACCTACCGCCGTTTTTGCCGCAGCAGATAACCTAGCCATAGGTGCAATTGCAGCCATTCGCGAAGCGGGGTATGACGTTCCAGAAGATTTTTCAGTTATTGGTTTTGATGATATTGATGTCTCCCAAATGGTCTACCCCTCGTTAACAACGATCAGGCAACAAACGGATTTGATTGGGGAAAAGTCAGGGCAGCTTCTCATTCATCAAATCAACACAGGTCAAAAAGATGTGAAGAGAGTTGTAGTACCTGTGGAGCTGATGATCCGAAATTCATGTAAAACGATTTAATTTTTAAAGATTTCGAAACCGATTTAGGTAGTGAACTATATTTTTTACTTATACTCGAAACCGGTTTAGTTTTTTCGTTGTTACAAGACTATTTGTCTTATAAAATACTTATTCATTATTAGGAGGTAGGGAAATGAGAAAGTTAGTAAGTATGATGTTTGTCCTCGTTTTACTTGTTGGTATTGTTGCAGGTTGTTCTGACACAGAAGCAACCAATGACGCAGAAGGCAAAAAAGGTGACGATGTTCTTAAGGTTTGGTCCTTTACAGATGAATTGAAAGAGCCAATCAAGACATTCGAAGAAAGAAATGGTGTGAAAGTTGAGTTAACGATTGTTCCAATTGCTGACTATCCAACAAAGCTACGACCTGCGTTGGAAAGTGGAGTGGGTGCACCTGACGTATTCACTGGTGAAATTGCTTTCTTAAAGCAATGGACAGAACGCGATTATTGGGAAAACTTATCAGAAGATCCATATAACGCAGATGAGTGGAGTGAAGATTACATTCCTTACGTATTTGACTTAGGGAAAGATACAGAAGGAAATGTCAAAGCGCTTTCTTGGCAAACAACGCCTGGTGGTATTTTCTACCGTCGTAGTATTGCGAAAGAAGTATTAGGAACAGATGATCCACAAGAAGTTGGTAACATGATGTCTACTTGGGACAAGATGTTTGAAGTAGGAGAAAAGCTAAAAGCAGAAGGCTACCGTTTATTCCCGGATGAGGGAGCGATTCGTTGGTTCTCTAAAAGTGAAGACCCTCAGCCATGGGTGAATGAAGATAACGAGTTAATCATGACAGATGCAAAACTAGATTATTTTGATCAAGCGAAAAAGCTTCGTGAAAAAGATTATACAGCATTTGCTCCAGAATGGTCTCCATCTTGGTTTGCTTCTATGAATGGTCCAATTGCTTATAACGGTGGTTGGGAAGAAGTAAATGAAGATGCAAAGGACAAAACAGAAGTATTCTCTTATGCGCTACCTACTTGGGGGTTACACAGTGTACTTAAGCCGAATGCAGAGGAAACAGCTGGAGATTGGGCTGTAACAACTGGTCCATCACCTTATTTCTGGGGTGGTACTTGGTTAGGCATTTACAGTGGTTCTGATAACAAGGAATTAGCGTGGGAATTTGTGAAAATGATGACGCATGACGAAGAATTCTTAACAAATTGGGCTAAAGAAACTGGGGACGTTCTTTCATATCTACCAGTTACAAATAAGATTAAAGATGATTTCAGTGAAGAATTCTTAGGCGGACAGAACAACTATACATTCTTCTTAGAGGAAGCGAAAAAGATTGAACCAGGAATTGTGACAAAGTATGACCAAGAGATTGATACATTACTAGGTTCAAAGGTTTCTGAATATGTAGAAGGTAAGTTAACGAAAGAAGAGGCTATTCAAGAGTTCTATAAAGCCGTTAAAAATGCTTACCCTCAGATCAAAACACCGAAATAATTGAAAAGGATGAATGGGATAGAAACTCGCATTTCTATCCCTTTTTTTATCATTGGACCGTTCATTGAATGAAGGAACATCAAAAGAAAGGTCCTCTTCATTCTTGAAGCATAAAGGAAGAAGGTGTGCAGATTGAAAAAGTTAGATCATAAGGGATACTACTTTATCGCCCCATTTTTTGCTATATTCCTTACATTCAATATCTACCCTGTATTGTTAACGTTTTATTATACGTTTACCCATTATGAAGGTTATGGTGCACCGGAATTTATCGGGTTAGCGAACTATGCCCGAATTTTGACTGATACGTATTTTCTCGAAGCCTTTGTGAACACCTGGAAGATCTGGGGGCTGAACTTTGCACTCCAATTAGGTATCGCATTGTTTCTTGCTGCCTTATTCTCCGATCTCCGTTTTCGGATCAAAGGACTTGGATTTTTCCGAGCGATTTTTTACTTACCGAATTTAATCACGATTAGTTCAGTAGCGATTTTATTTAATATTATGCTGGATTGGCAATATGGATCTATTAACCAATTCTTATTAAAACTAGGATTGATATCAGAGCCGATTAACTGGTTGAATCAACCGTTTACAGCACAGGCATCTGTATCTCTTATTCTTACGTGGATGTGGTTCGGCTATACCTTTATCGTGTTGATGGCAGGAGTAGGAGGAATTTCGAAGGAGTATTATGAAGCCGCTTTAATCGATGGAGCAAGTAGGCTTCAGACGTTTATGTACATTACGTTACCGTTACTAAAACCAATAATGTTATACGTCATGATTACTTCCCTTATTGGAGGCCTTCAATTATTTGATTTACCGATGCTTTTGACCGACGGGCTGGGTAAACCAGAGGGAGCCCTGAATACCATGGTACTTTACCTATACAATCAAGCGTTTCGTTATAACAACTATGGCTATGCAGCAACCATTGCTTATATGTTGTTCTTAATTACAGTTGTTTTCTCTGCGATTACCTTTAAATCCATGTATCGTGACGCAAAAGTAGAGAAACAAGCTAAACCTAAGAAAATGAAAAAGGCAAAGAAGGGTGGAAATGTGAATGTACACGAAAAAGCTGCTAAGCAAAACACTTATCTATAGTCTTTTGATTTTGTTAGCCATCATTAGTTTCATTCCATTTTACATGATGATTATTAATGCTACACGTGGTACGAATGAAATCATCATGGGCTTTTCTTTTGTTCCTGGTAAAGAACTAATCGATAACTACAAGACGATGATGGATTACGTCAACATTTGGAATGGATTTAAAAATAGTTTAATCGTTTCTGTTTCCGTTACGGTCTTAAGTGGTTATTTTTCTGCGTTAACGGCATTTGGGTTTGCTGTCTATGACTTTAAAGGAAAGAACAAACTGTTTATCTTTATGCTTCTCATGATGATGGTTCCTGGGCAGTTAGGGTTAATTGGTTTTTATGAGTTGAACAAAACGCTTGGCTTACTAGATACCTTTATTCCATTAATTGTGCCGACTATTGCAAGTCCATTTGTTGTCTTTTTCCTAAGACAATATCTAGTATCCACCATGCACACATCCTTATTAGAAGCGGCACGTATGGATGGAGCTGGGGAGCTGAAAATTTTTCATACTATAGCATTACCGATTATGATGCCAGCGGTTGCAACGATGTCTATCTTCACATTCATCGGTTCATGGAATAACTATATCTTGCCTTTGGTTATCATTTTCTCACCAGAAAAGTACACATTACCTGTATTAATGGGCTTCTTGAAAGGATCTCAGGTTGCACAAAATTTAGGATCATTATATTTAGGAATTGCGATATCGGTTGTACCGATTATGGTGGCATTCCTATTCTTCTCTAAATATATCATTAGCAGTATTTCCGCAGGTTCTATTAAAGGATAAGACAGAGGTAGGTGTTAAATAAATGGGAACATTTTCGAAAGATTTTATTTTTGGTACGGCTACATCCTCCTATCAAATTGAAGGAGCGATCAAAGAAGGAGGTAGAACTCCTTCGATATGGGATACTTTCTCTAGTATTCCTGGCAAAGTAGTGAACGGTGATACAGGAGAAATGGCATGTGATCATTACCATCGCTTTGAAGAAGATATCGAGATTATTAAAAGCTTAGGGGTGGATTCTTATCGTTTTTCCATCGCATGGCCAAGGATTTTCCCTGAAGAGGGTGTGTATAATCCTGAAGGAATGGATTTTTATGTAAATCTATCGAAGCAACTATTAGCTCAAGGAATCAAGCCTTTTGTCACCATTTATCATTGGGATATGCCGCAGTGGGCACATGAAAAAGGTGGCTGGGTGAATCGGGATTCGGTGAAGTGGTTCAAGGAATACGCACAAGCTTGCTTTAAGGCATTAGATGAGTATGTCGACATGTGGATCACTCATAATGAACCGTGGTGTGCTGCGCTATTAGGTTATCATCAAGGTGTTCATGCCCCAGGTCATACGAATATGGATGAAGCCGTTAAAGCTGCTCATCACATTATGCTATCCCATGGAGAAGCCGTGAAGCTTTATAAAGAAGAGCTGAAGCTTGAAAAGCCAATCGGGATTACATTAAACCTTTCCCCAATCTATGCAGCTAGTAACAGTCAAAATGATCTATTAGCAGCTAACAATATGGATGGGTACCTAAATCGATGGTTCTTAGATCCGATCTTTAAAGGGAAATACCCTGAAGATATGATGAATCTCTATTCGAAATACGTGCATAGCTATGAGTTTATTCAGTCAGA
Source organism: Pontibacillus sp. HMF3514 (assembly GCF_009858175.1). Taxonomy (GTDB): domain Bacteria; phylum Bacillota; class Bacilli; order Bacillales; family BH030062; genus Pontibacillus. The sequence goes on along the minus strand of NZ_CP047393.1, from coordinate 3,378,268 downwards.
TGATCTAGAATTGATTTCATATCCGTGTGATTTCTTAGGGATTAACTTTTATAATCGTCAATTGGTTGAATTCAGTGGTGCTTCAGACTTTTTATATAGACTTGCTTATTCGGATTATCCAAAGTCTGGTATGGGATGGGATATCTCACCAAAAGAGTTCAAATCGTTAATCTATCGACTTCGTCAAGAATACACCCAATTACCGATTTATATTACAGAAAATGGAGCAGCATTTGATGATGTTTTAGAGGAAGATGGAACTGTTCATGATACTGATCGTAAACAGTATATGGAGCAACACATTCTGGCAGTTGCAGAGCTAAACCAAGAAGGAATGAACATTGCCGGTTATTACTTATGGTCCTTACTGGACAACTTCGAGTGGGCGTTTGGATATGGGAAACGATTCGGGATTGTATATGTTGATTTTGAGACACAGAAACGATACGTAAAAGATAGCGCTAAACGGTATGCAGAGATCGTTGGAGCTAGAAAGATATAAATATTTGAGGAATTTCGAAACCGATTTCGAATGTTAGTAGAAAGGAATGTGTCTGTCTTGATTACATTCCTTTCACTAGATTATAGAAGCTTCTATAAAATAATACCTAACAGAAATAGAGGTGTTCCTGAATGGTGAATTACACGTTTAATGATGAGAGATACTTTGTCATTGAGAATTTCGATCAAGCTAAAACGTTCTCAAGCTTTTTACCAGGATTAGCTGGATTGTATGGTGTTCCGATGTGGGCATTTTATGTAAACAGAGGCCAAGGACTGGTGAGTTTCGGAATACAAGATAAACAGAATGCAATCACCGAATTTTTCCCAGCTAACCAGGCTTATGAGCGCGTATCGATTAATGGATTTCGCACGTTTATTAAAGTGAAGCGTAACAATGAGAGCGAATTATTTGAGCCATTTAGTCCAGATATAATTCAAAATGTACAACGAAACATGTTCATCAAAGAAAACGAACTGATTGTTATTGAGCGCAATGAGGAATATGGAATTGAAACACATGTCACGTATTTTACGTTACCGAACGAAAACTTTGCAGCTCTCATGCGTAAGGTTCAGGTAAAAAACATTTCAGATGAGCCGGTTCACTTGGAAGTGGTTGATGGATTGCCTGCTATTATTCCTTTTGGCATAGAAGATGCAGCTTATAAGGCAGTAGGAAACACGTTAAAGAGCTGGATGGATGTGTTTAACCTTGAGCAAAACCTTGCGTATTTTCGTGTTCGTTCTTCCACTGGTGATACAGCTGAAGTAGAAGAAGTAACAAAGGGTCATTTCTATGCAAGCTTTACAGACGATGGTCATTTGCTTAAGCCTATTGTAGATGCAAAAGTTCTGTTTGGCGAGAATACGTCGTTACGATTTCCAAATGAATTGAAAAACTCTTCTGTTCGTGATCTTCTCCAGGTGAAGCAAGTTACAGCTAATAAGGTGCCATGTGGTTTTTCTGCTTATACAGCCGAATTGTCACCTGATGAAAGGACGACATTACATACAATGATTGGCCATGTTAGTGACCTTTCAATCATTGAAGAAAAGAAGAAAGAAATCACCTCGGCTGCTTATTTTGAGAAGAAATATGAGGAAGCTCAGGAGTTCGTGGATGAATTGACTCGTGCGATTCATACCAAAACGGGTGATGCCATGTTTGATGCCTACGCGAAGCAAAGCTTTTTAGATAATGTGTTACGCGGGGGATACCCAATTTTGCTGGAGAATGATCAGAAGAAGCCTTTCCCTTATTATGTCTATTCACGTAAACACGGAGACCTTGAGCGGGATTACAACTTTTTTTCTGTGGCACCTGAATTCTTTTCACAAGGAAATGGGAACTTCCGGGATGTGAATCAAAATCGTCGCAATGACGTATTCTTCAAACCTGAAGTAGGGGACTACAACATTAAGTTATTTATGAGCTTGATCCAAGCTGATGGCTACAACCCTCTTGTCGTTAAAGGGTCTTATTTTGAAATAATAGATCAAGATGATTGGTCCTGGTTAGGGAGCTTGATGACGTGTTCTGATGAGTTCGAATATATGAAGAAACGTTTAGCCTTGTCCTTTACACCTGGAGGCATTATGCAAGCTGTAGTTGATAGAGACATGCGTGTAACTGTCTCCCCTGATGAGTTTTTAAAGGTCATCTTTTCGAAGAGTAGGCAGGAGATCGATGCGGAGTTTGGTGAAGGGTATTGGGTGGATCACTGGACTTACAACTTGGATTTAATTAAAAATTATTTAAGCGTGTTCCCAGATCACAAAAAGAACTTACTGAATGGGGATCGATCATATCGTTATTTCTACAGTCCGGTACACATCAATCCACGTTCAGAAAAATATGTATTAGCGGATAACAAGGTTCGTCAGTATGGTGCTATAAAAGAGTTGGACGATGCTGGAAATGGAAACTGGTTGTTGAAAAAGAATGGCCAAGTGTATGAAAGTACTTTATTCTCCAAGTTATTCACGTTGGCTTTAGTGAAGTTTGCTACATTAGATCCTTATGGTATGGGGATCGAGATGGAAGCGAATAAGCCTGGTTGGAATGACTCAATGAATGGATTACCTGGTATCTTCGGTTCCGGAATGAGCGAAACGATAGAGTTGAAGAGATTGCTTCAATTCATGATAGATAGTGGTATAAATTCGGAGACGGTTGTGCCGGTTGAAGTCTATCAATTGGTGCAGGACGTAAAAGATGCGTTACAACAAAATCTGTCCTCTTTTGATTACTGGAATACCGTTTCATCTGCAAGAGAATCTTATCGTTTGAAGATTCAAGATCATGTAGATGGGAAAGAAGAAGCGTTATCAGCATTTGAAGTAAAGGAACTGCTTCAGTGGTTCATGGATAAGGTTAATACAGGTATTGATAAGGCTAAAGATTACGGAGATGGACTTGTTCCGACGTATTTCTACTATGAAGTAGACCAATATGAATTACAGAGAGATGCTCAGAGTCATGTAAGGAAAAATGAAAAAGGGTACCCACTCGTTCAGGTTCAATCCTTTGATGTGCATGTCCTCCCTCACTTTTTGGAAGGGCCAGCTCGGGCATTAAAAGATATGAACACAGCAGAAGCAAGAGAGCTTCACCAGCACATTCGTCATTCTGAGCTATATGATGAAAAGCTTGGCATGTATAAAACGTCAGCTTCTTTAGAGGACATGAGTTATGAGTTGGGGAGGGCGCGTGCCTTTACACCAGGTTGGTTGGAACGAGAGTCTGTGTTTATGCATATGGAATTTAAGTACTTACTGAGTCTATTAAACGCTGGTCTGTATGAAGACTTCTTCAAGGACATTCAAACCGCGTTACCACCGTTTATGGATCCTGGTGTCTATGGACGAAGTACGTTAGAGAACTCTTCTTTTATTGCAAGTAGTGTGAATCCTGACGAAAGCATGCACGGTAGAGGGTTTGTGGCGCGCCTTAGTGGGACGACTGCTGAGTTTTTGTCTATGTGGAACAAGATGATGACAGGACAAAAGCTATTTTCAGTAGAAGACGATGAATTGGTCTTGACCCTTCAACCAGTGCTTCCTGAATGGTTATTTGATGAGAGCAATCAAGCTCATTTTACCCTTTTGGGTGAGATAGAGGTCACTTATCATAATGAGATGCGTAAGCCTACTTTTGGTGATAAAGGAGCAAAGGTTACAAAGTATGTCCTTCATCATAATGAGGAAAGTATTACAGTGGATGAGAGTGAGATCCGTGGTCGAGTGGCTGAGCAGGTCCGAGATAGAGCGTATTCGAGCATTGATGTATTTTTAACGTAACAAACATTTTGAATAAAGGAGAGCTACAATGAACATGAAATGGATTCAAACCACCAAAGATACGCAAGATCGCTTAACGGAAAAAGAAAGACTCTCATTTTCAAAACTAGATTCAGAGGGGACTCCCAAGTTAACGATTATGCCTGAAGAAAGCTATCAGACTGTCATGGGATTTGGTGGGGCCTTTACTGAGGCAGCTGCTTATACATTATCCAACGTTTCAGAAGAGCAACGGATGGGCATTATCGAGAGTTATTTTCACCCTGAGCGTGGGTTAGGGTATTCACTGGGCAGAACTCATATTCATAGCTGTGATTTTTCTTTAGAGAATTATACGTATGTAGAAGAGAACGATACAGATCTGAGTACGTTTTCTATTGAAAGAGAACATCGTTTTGTGATTCCGTTTATTAAAGATGCGGTGAAAACAAGGGGGGAAGACTTAACGATTCTATCCTCTCCATGGAGTCCTCCTGCGTGGATGAAAACGAACAACGAGATGAATAATGGTGGGAAGTTGTTACCAGAGTATCGTAGTACCTGGGCAAGTTATTACAGTAAATATATCAAAGCGATGGAAGAAGCGGGGATCCCGATATGGGGCGTTACAGTACAAAACGAACCAGAAGCCACCCAAGTTTGGGATTCTTGTAGGTACTCAGCTGAGGAAGAAAGAGATTTCGTACGTGACTACCTTGGACCAACTCTTGAGAAAGAAGGCTTGGGCGATAAAAAAATCGTGATTTGGGATCATAATCGAGATATTGCTTATGAACGTGCCGAAACTGTGCTTTCTGATCCAGAAGCTGCAAAATATATCTGGGGTACAGGGTTGCATTGGTATGTAAGCGAGGAATTTGAAAACCTCTCCAGAATTCACGATGCTTTTCCAGACAAACACCTCATCTTTACAGAAGGGTGCATTGAAGGCGGTGTTCAGCTGGGAGCTTGGCATACAGGGGAACGGTATGCGCGAAACATCATGGGAGATTTAAATAATTGGCTAGAAGGCTGGATTGATTGGAATCTGGTTTTGAATGAGCAAGGGGGCCCGAACCATGTCGGGAACTATTGTGATGCGCCAATCATTGTGGATACTAATACGAAAGAGGTTCATTATAATAGCTCCTATTATTATATTGGTCACTTTAGTAAATATATTAAACCAAATGCAGTCCGGATTAAGCATAAAATTGAGCATGACTCTTTACAAGTTGTTACCTTTCAAAATGAGGATGAATCGATTGTGGCTGTCGTTATGAACGATACAGATGAAGCAATAGAGGTTTATGTAACATTGAATGGTCAAGGTTGCGGTGTAACATTTGCAGCTCATTCGATTTCGACGTTAATTCTGTAATGAGATAAGTGGCTAAGCTTAGCTGCAACAACCTATTTATTTTTAATCCAGGAGTCTCACCCCTAAAAGAAAAGCTTCTCATTAGGTTTTAATCCAATGAGAAGCTTTTTTGAATGATATAGGTTAAGGAGATATTAGCAGGCCTATATCAACTCTCTAATTAAGCCATCATCATTAAAGCACTCAGAATAACAGCAATAATTAACACGATCACAGACACTACCATTAACACAATTCCATGCACTTTACTTCTTTTTCTAAACGTCAGCACACCCATTACAAATGCTGCTGGCCCAAAGATGATAGGAAGTACAATTAACGTTAGTACGACAAATACCCAACCTAATATGGGATAGATTTTCCCTTCACTTTCTGTTGTAGCTGACATTTCCTGTGCTGCGCTCGCAGGAAGTTCAGCTTCACAAGAACTACAGGTTGTTTTATATTTTGAAACGGATTTTCCGCATGATGGACATTTCATATAAAGCCCTCCTTCATTGATCTTACTTATTCCATAACATAACCTTGAATGGAAAAATTAAACCTTAAACGAATTTCATCACAAGATTGATCAAACGTTTGATCAAGAAAAAAGAAGGGAGGCTACCCTCAAAAGATAACTTTCTTTTGTTGGCAGCCCCCGTTTTCACTTACCACAACACTTCTTATATTTCTTCTCACTACCACAAGGGCATGGGTCATTGCGCCCAACTTTTGTGCTCTTTATTGGTTGAGTAGCCTGGTTATTTGCTTTTTGTTTCTTAAACTCCTCAAATTTTGCTTGAATCTCTCTATGCATCTGCTCCTCTTTTTCAGGAGCGTTTTCTTTATCTAAAAGTACTTTCCATTTATCGAGTTTTGGGTGATCGATCTTATTGATGACAAGGTTTGGGTATAACACTTCTTCTAGTAAAAGCATTTGAGTATCATAACCGGTCTCGATAAGGTGTTCTACTTTTGGAATGCCTTCAGTGGAGAGTTGAAAGCATAAGGCCTCAGCAATCGAGGTTTTTTCCATGATTCCGTTTACTTGGTCAAAACCAGATAAAAGTGCTTCCTCTGCGGTTTTTGTTTTGATTGCTTCTAGAACACCAATGGGGTGGAAGCCTTTTGTGATAAGTGGCTTTACGTGTTCAACCACTTCATCTGTCCCCATACGCTTTAATGCTTCAACGATTAAATCCACTGCGTATTCTTCTTCATTTCCATCATAGATGAAAGGTGCAATATCAGGAATCAAATCTGTGCATTTAGCAATTCCAGCTGCATAAAGATGGAGAAGGCCTTCAAAATCAAACTCATCTTTTTGAATACATTTACGCACGGTTTCTGTAATCTCGGAGTTCGATAAAATATTTCGTTGGACCATGTTTTCAATGACTTTTTTCCCGTATTTGAACATTGTATCGTCGTATTCTTTTTCTAAAGAGTACGTGATAAGCTCGAGGTTCTCGTACATCTCTTCTACATTTTGTTCAGGCAGTTTTGCATAAACATTAACCATTTCAGGTGTAAAAAACTCTTCTAGCTCTGAACGAAATGTGTGAAAGTGCTCAGCGCTACATTTTAATACACGTTCTTTATACCAATCATAATTCGCATCATTTTTCTTCATCCGTTCTAGCAAAGCTCTGAATCCTTTTTCACCAATCGGAATGTTTTTCGTCCTAGGGATAATATTATTAAATAATGCTCTCGGTTCACTACGATCGTTAGCTTCTAGCGCTAGAAGGAATGTCTCTTCATTACCAAGATGTCCTTCATCAATAATACGAAGAACAAAATTTTGAACATGTGGATCGTTACTCAAGATATAAGGATGAATTTTATCTAAAAATTGTTGAGTCATTTGAATGATCCTTTCTTCAACTAATTTTCTTCTTATTATTGTGTTATATAAATGGAGAATTGGCAAAACCAAAGTAGAAATTGGAAGTTATGCAGAGATAAAAAAGGGAATTGTTTAATAGAATAGATTTACGAAAATAGCACGGATTTTTTAAATGTCTGGAGGATGAATCATGCCGCAAAATGCTGAAGAACGCATTCATAACACGAAGACCTATTTACGCAAACAGACGATTCATACGATTTTGGAACAATTTGATGGAACGATTATGGGGTTAAGCAAAACAGATCGAAAAGCAAAATATAACAAAATGAAGCAGGATCCGTTTAGCTTTTTCCGTGGCAGTGCGTATTTATTTTATTACGACGTCATGAATATGCCATTTACGTACCACACGCCTGAGGACAAACCGACATGGATTATGGGTGACCTTCATTTTGATAACTTTAGTGCTTTCCAAAATGAGAATGGTGATATCGTTTTTGACGTTGATGACTTTGACGAAGGGTACTTAGGTTCTTACTTATATGATGTTCTACGTATGGTTGTAAGTATTCGATTATTTGCTGAGCAACAAGGTTTTGACAAAGAGTCTCAAGAAGAGTTCGTCGAGAAATTTTGTAAAGCCTACCGTAAGCAATTGAAGAATTTCCAAGAAGGCGAAGAGGATCCAGTAACGACACAATTCACAGTAGACAATACAAAAAGCGCCATTAAGAAGGCATTGAAAAAGCTTGAAGAGCGCAAGGCAACACATGAATTAGAGAAACAAACAGTCGTGGATGATGAAGGAAATCGTGCATTTGATCGTGATCATACAAAACTACAATCCGTTTCGAAAAATGAGTATAGTGAGCTTCAAAAAATCTGGAATCAGTATCTCGAGAGTATCGCAGAGGAAAGCTTTCAAGATGATGATCACTATGAAATCAAGGATATAGTGAAGAAGAAAGGTGCAGGTATCGGCTCTACTGGGTTGAAGCGCTTCTATATTTTAATTGAAGGTCAGCATGATAATGAGCATCATGATGATATTATTTTAGAAGCAAAAGAAGCTCGAACGCCAATTCCAGCTTACTTCTTCCCATATGACGAGCAATTTTGGAAATCGCACAAGCATCAAGGTGAGCGCGTAATCACGACCCAACAGGCAATGCACCATATGTCCGATCCTTATTTAGGCTACTTTACGATGAAAGGTCGCGACTACTATGTGCGTGAGCGTTCTCCTTATGAAAAAGACTTAAAGGAGAAGCATTTGGAGGACTTCAAATCAGTGAAGCAGACCGTAAAAACTATGGGTAAAGTCGCTGCCAAAATTCATGCCCGTGCCGATGTGGATCTTGAGCATGATATTCTGAATTATCACAGTGAAGAAGAGATTCTAAATGTGATCGGTGATGATAAAGAAGGATTCATTAAGGAGATGCAAGTGTGGTCTGAATTCTATAAGGAACGAGTAGTGGAGGACCATGCTCTGTTTAATGAATGGTTGAAAGAGTATTTTTATAATAAATAATGTGGGAACCACCTTGGAGTTTTTCAAGGTGGTTTTTTACATAGAGAAAAATCAGTGCGTCGTTGAGCGAAAGAAATGCGTACTCGAGAGAAAGCAGCGCCTACGCGAGAAAAAGCAGAGTGGAGCCGAGAGAAAGCAGCGCCTACGCGAGAAAAAGCAGAGTGGAGCCGAGAGAAAGTAGCGCCTACGCGAGAAAAAATAGAGTGAAGCCGAGAGAAAGTAGCGCCTACGTGAGAAAAAGTAGAGTGAAGCCGAGAGAAAGCAGCACTTACGCGAGAAAAAGAAGTGGTACCCGAGAAAAAACTGCGCACTCCTAGCGAAAACAGCCCCAATCCAAAAGAAAAAAGCCTCCAACCCGAGATACCTCCCGAATTGAAAGCTTCTAACTCAACCTACAACGATAAAATCTCCTTAATATCCTCTTCAGAAAGAGAATTCAAGTTCGTCTGACCTGACTTAATCAAGTTATCAAACAGGTTCTGTTTCTTTTCCTGCAAGGCTTGAATCTTTTCTTCAATCGTACCTTGTGCGACCATCTTCACAACTTGCACCGAATTCTTTTGCCCAATACGGTGAGCACGGTCGGCTGCTTGTTGTTCTACAGCTGGGTTCCACCATAAGTCATATAAGACAACTGTATCTGCACCTGTTAAGTTCAGTCCAGTTCCACCAGCTTTCAAGGAAATCAAGAAGATATCTTTTTCCCCTTCGTTAAAGCGGCCGGACATTTCAACACGGGATTCAGAAGGTGTATTTCCATCGAGATAGAAGTACGTTAAGCCTTCTTCCTCCACGACTTTGGCGATCAAGCCAAGCATGGTTGTGAACTGGGAGAAGATGAGCATGCGCTGGCCATTTTCACTCGCTTCTCGAATAAAGGCGCGTAATTCTTCCAACTTACCAGATTCCCCTTCGTAGTTTTCCACGAATAAGGACGGGTGACAACACAGCTGACGTAAGCGCGTTAAATCACTCAAAATCTGCATGCGGCTCTTTTGGAAGCCTTGTGTTTTTAGCTGTGATTTTGTCTTAGCCTGAATTTCGTTCAAGTAGCCGACATAGAGCTGACGCTGTTCTTTTGTCAGCTCGGTATAGCGCACAGATTCGATCTTATCAGGCAGTTCTGTTAAAACCTCTTTCTTCGTTCGGCGCAGCACAAACGGCGAGATTTTTTTCTGAATGATCCCTTGATCTAGACCTTTAAACGATTTTCGGTCATACAACAACCCTGGCATCACAATCGAAAATAGTGACCATAGCTCTTCAGCACGGTTTTCAACAGGCGTACCTGTTAGACCAAAAGCTTGCTCAGAGCGGATGCCACGGATTGCTTTATAGGTTTGGGATGCATGGTTTTTAAACGATTGAGCTTCATCTAACAGAAGTCCTTGGAACACGTAAGGCATATACAGGTCTGTATCCCGACGAATTAATGGATACGATGTGATGCATAAGTCTACACCTTCAAGGTTCTCCATCTGTGTACGACGCTCCGCCTTCGAACCGGATATGACACGGACGTTCAAGGAAGGTGCGAATTTTTCTGCTTCCTTCTTCCAGTTATAAATGAGAGAAGAGGGAGCGACCACAAGGTAAGGGTGAGCTTCCGGTTTATCTTTTCGACCCGCCAGGATAAAAGCTAGACCTTGTAAGGTTTTACCAAGTCCCATTTCATCAGCTAAAATACCGCCGAACCCGTGTTTTGCGAGAGCACGCATCCATTGGAATCCTTGTATCTGATATTCACGTAAGTCTGCCTGGAGTTCATCTGGTGGTGTTTCGTTCGCAATTTCTGGGTGTTTGATAGACTCAACTAGCTCACGGAACGCCTCACTTTGCGTTACACCTTTTGCCTCATCCATCTGCAGAGCATGGTATTTCGGTAAATGCATGACGCCATCCTGGATATCATTCGACTGAATCTCTAGTTTTTCAAAAAGATTACGGGCGTCACTCCACGCATCATCCTCCAACTGTAACACTTTTCCGTTATGAAGCTGATGGTAGGATTCTTTTTGCTGTAACGATTTAAAGAGATTTGCAATATCCTCATCTGATAGATCATCAGTAGGGAAGCGTACCTCAAACCATCCATAATTCTCATCCACATCGAATTTAAGTGGGATCTCAGATGGAATATCATTGAACATCTCATCCACTTCCGGATCTTTAACAACTTCTGCTCGCTGTTCAAGCTCAGGCAAAATGTTGTAGAAAAAGCGCCCTAAATCTTGCCCGTTTACTAGAGACAATACTTCGCCATTCCAGTGAAAGTTCGCTTGTTCGATCAGGCTCATAATTTGACGCTCTTTTTTCATATTACGAGAGATGATTTGATCCTCTTTGCTACGTCCTTGTTGAAAAGGGTGGATCTGCTCATCACCATAACGGAAGTGAAGGTTCGCCTGAAGCGCCTGCTCATCTTTTTTCAGTTCCAAGATTGGCTCACATTGGTGGCGGACCATGTTTTCGCTAATCGACGAATCCATCTCAAGCAAGCCGTAAGCCTCTAAAATAGGGAAAAGCGTTCCAGCCATCTGCTCAATGTGTTCACGTGTGAAAAACTGATTGTTTCTCGTGTGCTGCTTTAAATGGTTATATAAAGGAATCACATTTTGATGTAAGCTCTCATTTAGTTTGTATAGCTTATTGTGCTTACTAAAGTAGGGCGAATCTCCGACTGTATGTCCAAGAAACCCATTGTCCTTGATCGATAGCGTATAATACATTCCTTCCTTTGAAAGATGAAACTGTTCAGGAAACGTGTCATGGATGACTTCAAAAGGCATTTCTTTTGAGTTTACTTTTACTGTCGCAGCATCACAATTCTCCAATAACGGAAAAACCTCTTTTATAAAATGATTTGGAAGGGATATCGATTTTCCTGATGATGCTGGGCTTCGGAAATAAGGGTTTTCATCGAACCATTGCTGACTTTTCACAAGGGGATAAAGCTGATCCATAACAGCTGCATCCTCTTCAGAGATGATTTGTTGACTCGGGTCGTAGGTGAAATTTTGCGTGAAGTATAGTTGTTTTTGCTGCTTCCACGCATCAATGAAGTCTGCAGGATCTTTTACTACATACAGGCGTGACGTACCAGCTTTCATAGATAACTCTACAGTTTCGCTACGTCTTGCATCAGAATGTACTTTGCTGAGCTCAAATTGAATATAAAGGGGTTCTTTTGCTGCCGGAACCAAATTTTCATCATCATTTGTAATCTGATCCATTAGTTGATCGACAAAAGATGAAGCGGTGTTGATTTGATAGCTAGAAGGTTGTGTTGGTCCTGACTCTTCTTGGTCTTGAGCTGATCTATCTTTTTTACTCCATACAGTTGTGTGGTTTGTAAAGCGTTCAATCGTCTCAAGCATTACGGCGATCATATGCTTGCAAGGTGTGATGCCATCTGCATAAGCAGGGCATGAGCAGGAACCCGTTTGATACATCCCACGTTCTGTAAAGACCAGCTGCACCTCGTATGTTGTGTTTCGACTGCCTTCGACCTCAGCCACAATATGGGTTCCTTTGCCAGTAGGTCGATAAGTCGAGATATTAGACACAGCACCGTCCTGAAAATACTGAGCTCCACGCTTATACATCAACCAACCACTACGCTCCAAAACTTCTGATGTAGAAAGATCTATCATAAGTATGACCCCATTTCACCGAATCTTGTTATTACACAATACTCCTATTTTAACCTATATAGTAGTTGAAACGAAAGGAGAAGGGTGGAGGTGAGAACTGGGAGGACTGACATCAATCACCGATAGAACATGAAATTCTCTTATTTCCTTTAAAAAAGCATTACAAGTGTTACAAATGTTTTTCTCCTTTTTTACAAATTTTTTTGAGAAAAATGAGAAAAAGTTCAAAATTGTCAGATAACATGTATAATTAAGAGCAACACATTTTCAGTTCATTCAGAAAAAACAGACAATTTAATCCCGTTCTCGTAAGGGGGATACATAATGGAACAGGAACCGATACTTCAAGTTGAAAATTTGCATACACACTTCTTCACCAAGTCAGGGGTCGTTAAAGCGGTTGATGGCGTTAGTTTTGACATCAGACCTGGCGAAACTCTTGGGATCGTTGGTGAATCGGGATCAGGAAAAAGTATCACCGCCATGTCCATCATGCGGCTGATCAAGGATCCTCCAGGAAAAATTGTGGATGGGAGAGTTCTTTTTAAAGGAGAGAACCTTCTTGAAAAGTCCAATAAAGAAATGCGATCCATTCGAGGGAATCAAATTTCAATGGTCTTCCAGGATCCCATGACATCACTTAATCCGGTTTTCACCGTTGAAAAGCAGATGGTTGAAACCATCCGCACACACCGAAATGTTTCTAAAAAAGAAGCGATTGACCGTGCTGTTGAACTTCTCGATCTAGTCGGGATTCCGTCGGCACGTAGCCGTCTTAAAAGCTATCCACATGAATTCAGTGGTGGAATGAGACAACGCGTAATGATCGCACTTGCTTTATCGTGTGATCCGGAAGTTCTTATTGCAGACGAACCGACAACAGCGCTAGACGTTACGATTCAGGCACAAATTCTTGAATTGCTTGAGCGTCTTCAGAAAGAACTTGGTATGGCGATTGTCATGATCACACACGACTTAGGCGTAGTAGCGGAAGTTTGTGATCGAGTCATGGTTATGTACG